>JANRJQ010000007.1:300000-524516 GCA_033763895.1 Chloroherpetonaceae bacterium
GCTGAAACTCAGCTCGCGTCACTGAAGCATCTCAACTTATACAGCGAACAAAATTCTAACAACGAACCATCGAATGCCTTCAAAGATGAATCCTTAGAAATTGACTCTCAAGGAATGATATTTATCCAACCCGATGGCACAATGATTGATGAAAAGGACTTAACCGCCGTGCGGAAGCAAGCTCAAAAGGAAGTTTTTTTCAAGTTAAAAGATGATCCGAGAATCACACCGCTTGGTCGTTTCCTTCGCAATACAAGCATTGATGAACTGCCGCAGCTCATCAATATTTTCCGAGGCGATATGTCGCTTGTTGGCAATCGGCCGCTTCCCATCTATGAAGCGGAAAAACTCACCACTGATGATACCATTCTACGGTTTTACGCGCCTGCCGGGCTTACCGGCCTTTGGCAAGTGACCAAACGCGGAAAAGGCGATATGAGCGAAGAAGAAAGAATTGCTTTAGACAATCATTATGCAAAGCACGGCAGTTTTTGGTTTGATATCAAACTCATATTCAAAACCATTCCTGCATTGTTTCAAAAGGAGAATGTGTAATGCGCTTGCAACTTCAATTTCGATTCACCCTTTGGATCATGCTCGTTCTTACTGCTTCGTTTGAATTGCAATCTCAAACGAGACCGTATCAAGAGATTGTCTCAAAATCAGATAGAATGACCGTTGATTCCTTGGTCATTGCGGCGTATAAGAATTCATACCTCTTGGAGGGGCTTCGTGAGGGAATCACTGTCGCGGAAGAAAAGACTTTTCAAGAAAGCATGCATTGGCTTTCAAATCTTCGCTTTGGCGTTCAGTTTCTCAATCTCCCCACAAACCCCGATTACAACGGAGGAAGCATCATTCCAACGCTTGGGGTCAATATTAGCCTCGATCTCGAAGGACTTGTCACCCTACCGAGCAGAATTTCTGGGGCAGAAGCCGGAAAGCGTGTCATTGAAAATGAACTCTTAAAGCAAAAGCGCATTCTTCGCACTTGGGTTGAAAGCAAGTATTTCGACTACCTGCAAAGTCTTGAACTCCTAAAATTGCAATACGCCATTTTGGAATCGCAAGAAGAGCAAATGAAATTAGTCAAAGCACGCTTTGAAGGTGGCGAATCGAAAATTGAAGATTATCTCCTAATTCAAAACGCCATTGCACAAACCAAACAAGCCATCGTTCGAGCGGAAATTGAGGCAAAGCGCATTGAGCGAGAATTGGCGATTGCCACCAATGAAAAAGAAAATTTAAACGGATTAATGGAGCGTTAAAATGACCGAATTTATTTCAATTGTTCGAACGCTTCTGAAGAAGTGGAAACTCTGGGTGGCAATTCCTATCCTTTCAGCTGCTGTTATGTATGGGCTAACCTTCAATGAAAAGAAGGTTTATCAATCCGACGCCTTGATGCAACTAAATTTGCAACAAAGTAAAAGTTTGAGCCTCACCGAAGACGCTTTGCAACAGCATGAGATCAATCTTCGATTTGAAAACTTGATTGAGCTTCTCAAAAGCCAACGAACTTTGGAAGAAGTTCGCGTGAATTCACTGCGCGATTTCTATCTCGCGAAACATCAATTTTTTAATTGGGAACTCGCGCCCTTCCCAATTTCTGATTCACTGGAAGTGATTGCCTTACTTGATTCCATTTCTTTTGAAAGCCGCGAAAGCGCTCAGCAAGGGGTGAATTCCGAGAAGTGGCAAAAGCTATCTCGCTTCTTGGATCAAGAAGGCGTTTCAGGCGAAGACCTTCAAAAAGCGACAAGCATTGGTCGAATTCGAAACAGCGCTTTCATTCGCGTTTCTTTCGAAGCCGATTCCCCGAAAAAAGCCGTGTACTTCGCGGGGTTAATGATTGATGCAATGATTTCTCAATATGCCTTTCTTTCACGCTCACGCTCTTCATTCGACCGTGAAATGTATGAACGCTTGGTTCGTGAAGCAAAAACGGTGGTTGACCAAAAAATCAAAGGGCTTGAGCGATATAAGGTTCAAAACAATGTGATCAATTTGGGTGAGCATACAAAAGCGATTGTTGGAAAACTCGTTGAACTTGAAATCGAACGAACTCATCTGAGAGAAACCGAAGCATCGAAATCACGGGCATTAGAGAAACTCCGCGAGGCCTTTCAATCGCGAGGGTCTTTGCCCATAAACATTACATCAAACGCTCGGCTTGTGAAGTTAAAAGAAGAACTCACACTCTTGAACCAACGGAGAATTCAAAACCGTGTGTCACTCGAATCCATAGTCGATACAACCATTGAAATTCAAATTGCCAACTTAAAATCAAAAATTGAATCTGAAATCAAAACCCTCATTCGCGATCAACCCTATGATATCCGCGAATCCCGCCAAGATTTACTTTACCGATACACGTCCAATGAACTTGAACTCTCTGCGGTTACTGAAAGCTTGCCAATTCTTGAAAGAGAGATTGAGCGAATGTCAAAATATGCGAATCGCTTTGCGCCTCTCGAATCAAATATTGGAACAATGGAAAAGGAGATTTATGTCGCGCAGGAAAGCTATCTCGTGTTACTTAATAAATTGAACTTAGCCAAGTCGGTTGAGCTTGGGCAATCAGGAACTGATATAACCATTATCGACCCGCCCAAATATCCTAGTAGTGCAGAGCCATCAAAACGCCTAATGCTCATTTTACTTGCCGGTGTTGCCACTTTTATTTTGGTGGTCGTCACATTGGTCCTCATCGAACTCTTGGATAAATCCGTTCAAAGTGTTGAACACTATGAGGCGCGCTCACCTTTTCAAGTCATTTGCGCCATTCCTTCTTCTGAAAGCACAGAGTCATCTTCTATCGCCCCTGTTCAAGTGGCACAAATTAAAAACGAGCAGTTGAAGCGGCTTCGCAAACACTTCATTCAAAATCAAAATGAAGAAAAAGTCACTTTGTGGTTTTCAACGCATCAAAGCGAAGGCGTTTTTGACATTGCCCGTGATACCCAATCTTTATTGACAAAAGCGGGATATCGATGTTTAATCCTTCATGCCGGTTATGAACCCTCAAATACTAACGATGTAACGATTAAAAAGTATTCAGAGATTATCAATGGCGAATCTCTTTCAAGTATCATCTCAGAAAGCATTCTCACTTTTGACCCCAGCGAAGGCTCTCCTTTTGAACAGCGCACGCCAAATATGTGGCAAGCCGATTTCAATATTCTTAAAACCCAATTTGATTTCATCTTCATTTTGCCTCCCGCACTGGTTGAATCAACTGATTGGAGCGAGTGGGCACAAGTAACCGATGCCGCACTTCACATCTTTAAAGCCAATCGGTTATTCTCCGCTGCCGATTTGCGGCTCACCGGAGAGCTCAGCCGAATGATTAAAGTTGGTGGCGCCGTTGTTTTTAGCCCATTCATCGAGAAAATGGAGTCACTCATCGGAGAGGCTCCCAAAAAGCGCAGCCGCTTGCGAATCTTTGCCAAACAGATTCTTCAACATTCATTTGGAAAAGCAGCATAAATGATTCTTCTCGATTTTCTCGGACAAATTGTTTTCACCGTATTGTCAGTAATAGGGTTCATACTAACTTTTTTTTCGATTCTACTGTTGGTGCTCTCCCTTTCAAGCCGTATTGAATTAAAACGACGCATGACCCTGCTATACCCCAACCCAAGGCTTGTAATTTTGATTGCGGCTTATAAACCAAATTCGTTTTTACTTACCGTGCTTCATCGGTTGATGGAAGCGCGGGCTTTGCTTCGTCACCCGAATCTTCAATCGGAAATCGTGGTGCTCTTTCAAGACACCGCTCCGGAACTTGTTGCGAAAGCCAAAGCGCTCCCTATAACGGTGCTTGAAGCGTCCTTCCAACATCTTTCTGGCAACCCGTATCATCATGCTTTGCGATATGCTGTTTCGCAAATCGATGAAATGGACTTTCACCCGTCGCACCTGCTTTTGCTGGATAAAGACAACCTACCGGAAATCAATTATTTTGAAAAACTATTACCACACCTTCATACTTCCGCCGATTTGATTCAGGGCAAACGGCTTCCTCTCAACGTAAGCAATGCTTCAGAGCAATTCGATTTTATTTCGGAGCATCTCAATGATAGGATGTTTCGTTTGGGTTTGCTTCGGCTTGGCGGTGAATTAGAAATCAGCGGAAGCGGAGTTACCTTTCGCTATGAACGGTTTCGCGAAGCCATTCAAACCCTTGATTCCCGCTCACCCGGAATGGATAAAAGCTTAATGATTGAGCTTTATAAAAAACGCTTTGTTTCGATTTTTGCTCCCGAGTTGGTTGTGTATGAAGAAAAGAGCGCCGAGCCTACCATACTCGAAAAGCAACGCATTCGATGGCTTGGCGCTCAATATTTTAATGCCTTCTGTCATGCCCTCGATTTAATTCTCTCATCTCTTCGCGAGAAATGGATTGCCCCGCTTTTGTATTTGATTGTTTTGCTTCGGCCGCCTCGTTCCGTTCATGCTCTCATTGCTTGGGCCGTCACAGGCGTTGAAATCATCTATTTCTTCATTTATAGCACTTTTCCGAATCACCTTATTTTGGGAGTACCTTTTGGGATTTTCAATTCACTGTGTTTAATCGTTTCTGCCTTGCTGATTTCGGAGTCGCCGTTGGTTCGAAAATCGATGTTACAAATGGCATTGCATTTGCCTGATTTCGGGCTAAGAATTTTCCGCTCAACGCTTCAAGGGTTAAAGCGAGAAAATCAAGGGAAATTCATCCACACCGTTCATCACTTTCATGACACCACATTAAGAACGGAGCATCAGTGATTCACCGCGAAACCAGCCCAGACGCAATCTCGCAAAGGCCACACGTCGCTCAGCCAACGCTCGGCGAGCGACTTTTAAACGGCGTTTATACCAAGCTCATTCTTCCCCGACTTGAATCGCCTTTAGGCATATTTATACTTGCGCTAATGGGTATTGGCATTGCCTTGCTTGGCGTTAAAATGGGAAGTGTTATTCTCATTCTTTTTATCACAGCCTCGATTGGGTTCCCGATTGTTTTCTCAACCCTCTTTTTCCAACAGGTTGGAATTTACCTCTTGCTTTTCTTTGCCTTTTTCTTGGGCACTCTTTTAATGGCACTCCCATCCATTCAGATTGGCTTGATTCAAGACGTATTGATTCTCTTTATGTTTTCGGGGCTTTTGATTCGCACTTATCGAAATGGAGAGTGGCGGACTTTCAAAACGCCCCTCAATCTTCCCATCGTTCTATGGATTGGGTATAATCTCGCTCAAATTGCCAACCCTCAAGCGGCTTCGCGGGAAGCGTGGTTTTATGTTATGCGTCCTGCGGTGGGCTATGTTCTTTTCTTTTTTATTGTTTATCACGCCTTAAGCAACAAGGCATCGGTGGTTACGCTTCTGAATGTTGTACTCGGATTCGGGGTTCTTTCTGCAATGTGGGGCATTGTTCAGTACTACGCAGGATATTTTGATTTTGAAATGACTTACATCGTCTCACACGAAGCCGTTCATCTTGTCTTTAACGACGGGCGTTGGCGAAGCTTCGGGACAATGGCATCACCCTCTCAATACGGAATCTTGATGGCGTGTTTTCTTGTCGTTTCGGGTGTGCTTGCCGTAACCGCGCAAAAGCGAATGATGCAATTCCTTTATGCCACCGCTGCCGTCTTATTCTTATTTGCGTTGCTTTACTCAGGAACACGCTCGGCCTTTGTGATTCTCCCGCTTTCCTTTATGATGATGACGATTCTCGCGCGCTCTGTTAAAATGCTTGTCACAGCGGCAATCTTTGGTCTCTTTCTTTTTGGGCTGATTCAAATGCCCACCAACAATTATCAATTGCTTCGGCTTCAATCGGCCTTTAACGGCTCAAATGATCCTTCGTATCTCGTGCGGAAAAAAAATCGGGAAATGATCATGCCTTGGATTGCATCTCATCCGATTGGCGGCGGCTTAGGCTCTACCGGCGTATGGGGACAACGATTTTCACCAAACACATTTCTTGCCAATTTCCCACCCGATTCAGGCTTGATTCGCGTGGCGGTCGAATTAGGTTGGATTGGGCTTCTATTCTATCTCTTTCTTTGGGGGAATATTTTAGTTCGCGGCGTGACTTCTTATTGGAAACTACAGGAGCAACCCTTAAAGCCAATTTCGATGGCGCTTCTTTCCATTCTCTTTTCGATTCTGGTGGTTGAATACGCTCAAGACATTGTTGGGAAAATGCCGTCATCGTTGCTCTTTTGGGTTTTTCTTGCGTTGCTTTTCAGAAGCACCAGCCTAAATGAAGCGACTTGAAACAATAAACAAGTGAACCCACACACTACACGACCACCCACCGAAAAAATCATCAAAGATGTCTTGTTTTACAAAGAACTGCGCGAAACCAAATTGCGCTACTCTTTTCCTTCAATTCTCTCTTTTAAGCGATTGGCAAGAATGGTATTCTTCTCTCGAATCATTTGATAAACGGTTTGCGCAGAGTCCTTTTGACCCAAGTTCACATAAGCAGCACCCAAACTAAAAAGCGATTCATACATTTCCGGATTCAATTCCACGGCTTTTTTATAAACAAGTTTTGCCCCTTCAAAGTCACCGGTTTTCATGAGCACATTGCCCAAGTTTTGTTGGGCTTCGGCGTTTTGAGGCTGCATTTGGGCTAATCGCGTGAGAGCAGGTAAGGCATCGGCATACCGTTCTAATCGAAACGCAGTTAGAGAGAGCAGTTGAAGTGCCGCGGTATCATCGGGGCTGATTTTGAGAAGCTCTTTCCAAGAGGAAATGGCTTTATCATAATTTTTTACGCTTGAGTAAGCAAGGCCCAATCTGAAGCGGGCTTTAACATTATTCGGTTCAAAACGAACGAGTTGCTCAAGGGCTGTGATATCTTCAGCGGCTTTGTTTTCGCCGCATCCCGCAGTTAAGAGTGCTGCAAGCCCAATGAAGAAAAGCGAGGAAATGATGTTGGTCTTCATAAAATATTTTGATTTAACTGCCTGCAATTTACAAAAGCGATTTCACACGCAGCGCAAGTTCGCGGTCGGTCATTTCTAAAAGTCGATACTCCCTTTCGAGTGCCTCTTTATTCCCCATTCGAAAATGAATAAAGGCAAGCGCCATTCTTGCCTCGGCAAAGTTGGGGTCAAGCTTTAAGGCAGATTCCGCGGCTTCAATGGCCTTGGTGCTTTCGCCCAAGTCATCGAGCGCATTGGCTAAATAAAAATAGCCATCGGGCTTTGAGGGATTCACATCCACGGCTTTTTGAAAAGCACTCGCCGCTTCTTTTAATTTTCCTGCGTTAAGCAGCGCGCCGCCTAAGCCAAAGTAAAGCTCTTCACTTTTTTCGCCGCGTTTTTCAGCTTCTTGAAATGCCGCAACCGCTTCATTAAACCGCGAAAATTCTAGCAGACGCTCCCCAAGTTGCAGATAGGCCTTTTCTTCTTCCGCCATCGAAACCAATCGACTTCTGAATTCCGGCTCAAATGCACTTGTGATGCTTGGGCTCATTTGCAAAAGATAGTCTTGAAGTGAATTCATTGTTTCAAATTAATTATCGTGATTCTAGTGATTGTCGTTTTCCCCTCCCCCGCCGCGCGATTCCCGCAATAGCGCACTAAAGAAAATGGCGTTCATCAAAATTTTATTCGTACCAAGCCAAAAGGCACGGAAACAGAGATTCTCCGGAAACACCACCACGCTTCCATTCCGCCGTGCGGTTACAATTCCCGTAGCGGCACCGCTCGCAAGCGGCATTTGTTCAGGATGCATGTAACCGCTTTGAAGCGGCTTTTGGGCATAAGTAAACGCGGGCATTGCCGTTTGCTTAGGCTTTTCTAAAAAAGTACGTGTGGTTCGAAAAAGAAATTGACGCGGCTCTTCATATCCAAACGCGAGCGGATTTGTCAGGTCAAGCCCAACTTCAAAAATGCTGCCGGCGAGAACCTTTGCGCCTTCGTAATTCGCCACATCCCGAAATGGAACATTGCCGGGCTTTACCGTATCGCTTTTTAACTTTTTTATCACTGCCGATGAAAGCCCCTTTTCAATAGCCCAATCTGCTGCCGATTCCAGCGCAATCATCGTTCCGCCGGCCTCAACCCAATCGCGAATCTTCTTCACCGACTCCGCATCAAGCTCTGAATACGTGCCTCCCGTCATCAAGAGAATATTGTAACGATTCAAATTCATCGCGCGTATACGCCGCCCCTCCGAGAGCGTCACGGCCATATTCATCCGCGAATCCAAGAGATGCCAAACATCGCCCGCATCGGTTGGTGAAACACCCGCCCCTGTAATGAGCAATATTTTTGGCATTTCAAGCGGCAAAAATTTCTCACTCCCAAGTGCCGGACCTTCAAGGTTTAAGCCGGTTGTAAGTGGCACAACCGTTATCGCATCTTGCTCTGCAATCTCAGCCAGCCGCCGTTTAATCGTTTCTTGGCTTAGGCTTTGATTTCCTAACGGAATGACAATCGTGCCTTGTGCAAAGCGCTGGCGCTCTCCGGTGGAAAAAGGCTCACGAGCGACATACGCGCGAATCCCAGATTTCATCAAGCGATACAGCGCTTTGGGTGCATAATAATGTTTCCATTCAAAGGCAAAGGCATAAATGCTTCCGGTGGCACTTGGCATTTCCCCTTTCGGAAAAGAGGTTGTGGGAACTGCTTCAACTTCCGGGGCTTGTTTCAAAGGCGCAAATTGAAATCCAAACGCCCGCGCCATCGACCACGCCGAAATGTCATAAAATAGGCTATCGGTAAAACTGGTTTGTTCTTGAAACATCGCTTGCAAAAGCTTGGTTTCGCGCTGAACAAGCGGCAGGTAAAGACTTTCTTCCTTCTTAAAGACTAACCCCGATTGCGCCAAATCTTTCTTTAGCGATTTGAATTCAATACCGTGCGCTGCAAGGATCTCTTGAAAATGAAAGAGCCTTGCACGGTCGCCGCCCGCACTGATGAGATACCCTTTGGTTGCATCGCGCAGGGCTTCTTCATACGCCGTTGCAAAAGCGTTTTGCTGATACTGAAGTAGCTCCGTTCGAAGTGCCACACCTGCGCGAAGCGTTGAAAGCGAAGTGGTTACTTGATTGCGAATTGTGAATGGAAAAGTTACCGTTCCGTTACTGCTTTCTTGGGCATGACCGCGAGCGCTCGCTTGCTCAAACAAGATGCCCACACAGCCGTGAATATCGGGGAAGGTTGAGCCTTTGCCGTAATAGAAATCATCGAATCCCTCTTTGGTGTAATAAAGAGAACCGATGCCATCAAGCGCTTTGGCGTGAAAGGCCGCAATTTTCTCAGTGAGGGTTTGATTGATTTTTGGGGTGAGCGGGTTTGTTCGCGAAGGCACACCGGGCTGAAAGAAAAATGTTGCGTTGGTGCCCATCTCGTGATGATCCGTTAAGATATTGGGCATCCACTCATGAAATTTTGCCACGCGAGCTTTGGATTCCTTTTGTTGAACGGGCATCCAATCGCGATTGAGATCAAACCAATAATGATTAAACCGTCCTGAAAGCCACGGCTCTTGGTGCTCGGCGTGATTCGCATCGGGGTTGATGACTTCCCCTTTATGAATGTTTGCCCAATGTGCAAAGCGTGCGATGCCATCCGGGTTGATATGCGGGTCAAGTAAAATGACCGTATTTTTTAGAATAGATTCAATTTCCTCTCCTTCTGCCGCCGCAAGGTAATACGCAACAAGCACCGATGCATTCGCACCACTGGGTTCATTGCCGTGAACCGAATACCCCATCCAAACCACCAAGGGCATTGCCCCAAGCGACGCCGGCTTTCCAGCCAAGGGCTCTGTAAGCTTTCGATGTGCCGCTTTTATCGATTCCAAATTCTTCATGTTTTCTGGGGAACTCACCGTTGCCAAGATGAGCGGCCGCATCTCCACCGTTTGGCCAATCGTTTCAACCTTCAACCGCGGCGATTCCTTCACCAACAGCTGAAAATAGGCGTCGATTTGATCGGGCCTTAAATGCCAATCACCCACTTGAAACCCAAAAAATTTTTCAGGCGAAGTAATTTGCGCGTTCAATCGGGTATTTGGCGGAAAGTAGTAAGAGGTAGGAATTTGCGCCCAAAGCGCGGAAGAAGTGAGGAGGAACAGCCCAAGAATGAAAGCTCTTTTCAATGGTCGTTTCGTTTTGTTGTTAGATACCGTCTGGTAATTTAAGCAAGCGTCCGTTTTGGAAAAGGAATTATTCCGCGATTTCACGCGTGTTTGAAATGGAAGTCAAGTGTGAAATAACCTTCGATAAGCAGCAATTCAATCGAAACATTGGGGAAAATCACCGAAAAAAAGCAGCTCTTTAAAATTGTTTTAAGGTTAAAAACAAAATGTTTTAAGGCTTAAAACAAAACGTTTTTAAGTTAAAAACAAATTGATTTTAAGCTATTCTTACTTTTTGAAAGCCTTAAATTTAGTTGAAAAATGCGTGTTTTAGGGTATGATTGTGCTGCAAGGGGGTTGCGCTTCTTGGAACCCCACGGCATTTCTTTTCATGTCATTCCAGCAAAAGAAGAGTGTCCAGAATTCTGCACGCCGATTATTCGCGTGGTGGATGGGCCTGTGTGGTGGTTGAGCTTCTTGAAACCACCTGCCACATGACACGGTCATTTCGACAGGCTCAATGACCTCCCTCTTTGTCATTTCGAGGCTTTATGATGCTCATTAGGCTCGCAGCGTGAAATCTCTGACCTTCAGCACACCAAAGATTTCTCCCTTCGCATCGGTCAAAATGAGACGCATTTTTCCTTCTCGCGATAAATGAGGTGTTGAGCCTTTTGAAACCACCATCCCTTCCCTGTCAAATCGTTCCTACATTAAACTCCATAGGCTCATTGCGGTACTGAAAAGTAAAAGCTAAAAAAACCGAATTGTTCCTACTTCAAAAATAATTTTAGAAATGTTGATGAATAAGTTAAATGTCATATCAAAAAATGGCCTTTTGACGGATAAAAAAAAGGAGTAACACCAGACAACCTTGTCATCTATATTTATGTGATTTTATCACACCTATAAGCGGTCTCGAGGGAAGTAAAAAAAAAGAGAAGCAAGAGTATGACTTACGAAGAAATTGCCAAAAAAATAATTGATCTTAAAAACGCGGACTTAGCTTTAAGGGACAAACTTGTTCAAAGCCATCAACTACATGACGGATATAACCAAGAAATGGCAGAGTTGCACATCAGAAACGCAAAAATCTTAAACGAAATAATTGACACAATCGGCTATCCAACATCCGATAAAATCGGAAAAGAAGCAAGTCAAGCCGCTTGGTTGATTATACAACATTCTATTGGACAACCTGACTTTATGAAAAATTGTGTGAAACTATTAGAAGTCGCTGTTAATGAAAACAACGCCGACTCTATATACTTAGCTTACTTGATAGACCGAGTAGAAGTATTTGATGGAAAACCTCAACTTTACGGAACTCAATTTGATTGGGATGAAACCGGAGAATTAAGCCCAAACGATTTTGATGACTTGAAAAAAGTAAACCAAAGGCGAAAATCTATCGGCCTGAACACACTTGAAGAACAAACAAAAATTATAAGAGAACAAGCGAAAAATGAAAACCAAACACCTCCGATAAATTTTAAAAAACGAAAAGAAGAAATTGAACAATGGAAAAAAACAGTTGGTTGGTCAAATTAAAACCGGCTGCATACAAGTCTCTTGCTTTTAGTGAGTTAACATGCAAATTTGGAGTTTTGTGCAACTAATGACTTTTAGGAAAAATGAAACTCTATTCAAAGGGACCCAAGCAACACCAAGTCTGAAAACTTTTTGCTAAGCTCAACTCGCCTTACCGAACATCGGTTTTGCTTAATGCTCCAATTCAAAACGAATCTCTAATGTGGTAAAATCTCTGCACAAAAATTTAACATTTAGAAATGCAATAACTGTTAAATTTCAAATAAGCTAGGAAATCAATACTTCTACCTTTAAGCTAACGATTGAGAAAAGTAATTAAACCAAGCTAGTTGAAGTTCTACAATCAAGGAATCATATATCACTATTGAATTCATTACCTATGAGTGCAGCACAGATTGAATTCCCCTTTTTCACCAACTTGCTCATCCTTTTGGTAGGAGCAAGAATTTTTGGAGAAATCTTTGAACGATTTAATCAACCTGCAATGATTGGCGAAATAATTGCAGGAATTATTTTAGGTCCAAGTTTATTGAATCTGATACACAGAACCGAAGAAATTAAAGTAATTTCGGAATTAGGGATATTCTTATTAGTAATTTTAGCGGGGCTTGAAATAGATATTGATGATATTCTAAAATCCTTAAAAGGAAAAAATATCATCATTTCCCTTATGGCTTTTTTTGTACCAATATTTGGAGGAATATTTATTGGATACATATTTAATCAAGATATCATGACAACAGTTTTTATAGGATTATGCGTTGCAATTACAGCACTTCCTGTAAGCATTCGAATTCTTATGGACTTAGGGAAAATAAACTCCGAAGTCGGGCAGAAATTGATTTCAATCGCGATCTTTGATGATGTTTTGGCTTTATCAATTTTAGGTGTATTATTAAATATAAAAAACTCTGACATGTCTGTAGCATCTATTGCTACTGCGGTTTCATTATCACTTTTCAAATTAATTGTCTTTATTTCACTTTTGACCTTAGCATATTTAGTAATAAAAAAATTATTAAAAAAAGGCAATTATATTCAAGAATCTCTTGATAAATTTATGTCCTTGTTAAAAGGAAAAGAATCATTATTTGCATTTTTCTTTGCATTTATTCTTTTGTTTTCAACGGTTACTGAAAATCTAGGTCTTCATTTTATTGTTGGAGCATTTTTTGCAGCAATGTTAATTAGCAACTCTCTTATTGGTAAAGATAATTTAACAGCTATTGGAACGACAACAAGCAATATGGCAATGGGATTTTTGGCTCCAATATTTTTCGCAGGTATCGGTCTTGAGTTTATTGTTTCTTCTATAAGCAATATTGGCCTTTTATTATCTGTTATTGTTGTTTCTTACGTATCAAAAATTGCAGGCGGATTTTTTGGAGGGACTCTTATAGGACTTAACAGACAGGTTTCATTGACACTAGGCGTTGGTCTTAATGCAAGAGGTATTATGGAACTGGTCATTGCGAATATTGCTTATCGAAACGGTCTTATAAGTACAGAAATTTTTTCAATTTTAGTAATAATGGGTGTTCTTACAACCTTAACAACCCCCTTTCTATTAAGGAGTGCATTTCTTCGTTTAGAATAGAAATTTCTTATTATTAATTCGATATACTTGAAACACTCAATCAAATCTTATTTATAATAAATTCTAATAAATTTCTAAAATTCCGAATTCATTTTCTGTCAATTTATAAAAAAAGTAAATTAATATATCGTTAGAAGAGATATATTTTCATTAGACGATAATCCTTGTCTTAAACAGCATATTTTTTATCTCTTTTGGCTTTAATCATAAAAAAAGCATGTAAAGATAAAAAAGAGATTTTAATTTTTATATTTGGCGCTTAATCTAAAACCAATCTTTGAATTTTTGGAAACGAGGAGGAGCCTTTGAGAAATTTATTTGGGAAGGAATAATGAAACAAACGAATAGAATCAATAAGTAGTCGGATGGGGTAGAAATTCTATTTTTAACTTCTTGGCGTACGGGAGAGAATTGATTGTGCCGCTCGTAATCGAAGCCGCAAGGCACTTTCCTCAGCCGATGTGTATCCGCTATCTGGAATGAGTGTTTCAGCTGTTCTGCGAATATTTTTCTCGGGTGTCTCTCGGTAATGGGAATTTTTTTTCGCAGCCTCAATAATGGTTTCTTCAAGCTTTGGTTCGTCTGAAGGCTTAATTAAGTACTTAAAGACATTGAGTTCATTAATCGAGCGCACGGCAAGTGTTGCGTCCTTCACTTCCGTTAGAATAACGGTAACGATTTGCGGATATTCTTTTCCAATCGCGCTTAAAAAATTGATCGGATCCTCTTCATTAAAATTAACGTTGCTCACCACAACAGAAACCGGCGTTTTCGCGAGTGTCTTAAAGGCTTCATCGACTGTTGTCGCACCTAAAGTCTCGCACGATTTGCTGTAGGTTTCCACCAAACGGTTTAATTCGGGAGGATTAAAATCCACGAAAAGGACTTGAATACTCTTTTCTTGTACTTCCAAATGCGTTTTGAATTGATTCGCACCGCTTTTGTTTCGAATGGATTCAGGGATGTAGGTTTGAACCTCTTGTACTTTATCATAAATGTTGACCGAAAGCGAAATCAATTTCGTCAAACTTTCGGTATTCCACGGTTTATTGATATAGCGGAAAACTTCGCCGGCATTTACGGAACTTAATATGGCTTCAAGGTCAGAATAGCCGGTAAGAAGCATTCGAACCGTATTGGGCTTAATGTTTCTTGCTTCACGGAGAACCTGATGACCAAGCATTCCGGGCATGCGTTGATCAGAGACAATAACTTTAATTTCTTCCCGTTTTAATATTTCAAGCCCTTCTTTGCCGGTGGCAGCAGTAAAAACACGATACTCATCATCAAAGAGATCGCGAAGGGTGCTTAAAATAAACGGTTCATCATCGATAAACAGGATGCACGATTTGTCGTCTGCCATTGCTTGTTGATTTTATTGGAGCGTGCCAATTTAAGAAGTTTTTACGAGATTCTTTTCTTTCGTTATTAAAAAAGTTCAAGACAAAAAATCACAACTTTCGTTGCGTAAGCGGAATTCTGACACGAAAGGTTGAGCCTTTTCCTACCGTGCTATCAACCTCAATATCTCCGTTATGCTGTTCGACAATCTTATAAGCGATGGAAAGACCGAGTCCTGTTCCCTGCCCAATCGGTTTTGTAGTATAAAATGGTTCAAAAATCTTCTTCAGATTGTGAGATTCAATTCCCTTTCCGTTATCGGAAATTGAAATCACGGCTTTTCCATCCTCAGTGTAAGTTTTGATTTGAATGACTCCGTTTTCCTCAATTGCTTGCGCTGCATTGGTAATCAGATTCAAAAAAACTTGGTTGAGCCGAGAGGGATAACACTCTGCGATAAGCCTTGGTTGATACTCCTTAATAATTTCAACTTTATACTTCAAAAATGGCGTTGAAATCAGAATGGTCGAGTCAAGTCCTTCATTTATATCTACCGATTTAAAGGCAGATTCATCAAGCCGCGAAAAATTTTTAAGATTAATGATGAGCTCTTGGATTCGATCAAGTCCAATCAGCGATTCATTGATACGCGTTTGAATCTTTTCAAGCGCATGTGTTCGGGTTACTTTTTGATCAATTTCTTTTACCTGATTAATCAATACTTCAAGTTTCTCCATTTCACCGGCTTCAAGCAGCCTCAGCATCTCTTGATGAGACTTGAGCGATTCAGAAATAAGGGTGTGATTTTTTTGAATGATATCGACACTGCCGCGCACAAACCCCAAGGGTGTATTGACTTCATGCGCAAGCCCCGCCACCATTTGCCCAAGCGACGCCATTTTTTCAGATTGGATTAATTGCGTTTGAGAAGATTGCAATTCATCCAACGTTTTTTTGAGCGTTTCATTGTTTTCTCGAAGTTCCTCCGTTCGCGATTCCACCTTTAATTCCAAAGTTCGATTGGCTTCCTCAAGTTCCAATTGAGATTTCTGCAAATTCTCGGTCATCAAGTTAAACGAGGCGGCGAGCTGACCGATTTCATTTCTTTCTTTGACTTCCGCCCGTTGAGAAAGATTTCCTTTCGCAATGGAATCCGTCACTGCCGTCAATTTGACAATTGGTTTTGAGATTGATTTCGCGACCGAAAGTGCCGCAAAAACAACTACCACTAAGGTTAGAATAATGATCACGATCAAAATCAACTTTAACCGTTCGATTGGCGCAAATGCATCGGCTGTATCAATTTTTATCACAAGTCCGCTGCGCAACGAAGGAATGTAACTCCACACAGCAAGCACTTCTTCCCCTCTGTAATCTTTTACCACCCCGCTTCCACTTTTGCCTTGCACAGCCTCCTCAAGTGCAAGGTCGCTGTTGCTTCCAATCAAAATTTTCTTTTTGAAGGCAGCATTTGCCGCATTGCGAACATTGGTCAGGAATACGGCCTCGCGGCTGCCAGAGATACGCGAAACAAGAACCGATTCGCCCGTTTCACCTAAGCCGGTGTAATCATTCACAACACGGGAAATGTCATCGTTATCAAACTGCGCGATAAGCACGCCCAACGCTCGACCATTCTTAAACACCGGGGAAGCAAGAAATGCCGAGGGTTCACCGGCACCGGGTAAAAAACTGAAATCAGAAATCTCTGTTTGCAAAATGGTATTTGAACGAGTGAAAACGCGTGCAATTTCAGAACTTTTATATTCCGTTGATTTAAAACTCACCCCAATCTGCTTCAAATCATTGGCGGCAAAGAGCACATCACCTGAGGTTGAAATGAGGTACAAATCTTTGAATTGGAAATTATCTCGGTAGTCAAGCATTTGCGGGCGAATCAAATCCAAAGCGCCTTGATAGGCAGGCGTTTGAATCCCATCATTTGAAATTGTATTGCTGAGCTGCTCGGTAAATGAAACAATATCAGGAATTCGTGAAAGAGAGGTTGTGTTGCGTTTTCGCTCCGCCAGAAAAGATGAAATTTGATTGGCCTGCCGTGTCGCAATGGCATTCAAGCTGTTGGTGATTTCCTCTTGAAGTGAAGACTCGGCACTTCGATAAGAAACGAAAGTTAAAAGGGCTTCTGCCGGAAATTCAACGGCAATGAAAAGCAAAAGAAGCTGCAACCACAATTTCGGTTTCTGAAACAAGTTCATTCTTGACTATGATTATCGTTTACCCGGATTCGCCCACTGACCACCCCACGATTTGTAGAGTGAATCCAAAAATTGTTGCCACGCCTCTTTGGTTCTCGTTGCTGGGTAAGGCAACGGCTGAATTGGTTTATCAGAATCCCAAACAATTTGAAACTGTCCATCTTCGCGAATTTTCCCAATACGGACAAGCTTCCACGTGTGTTGATTTTCTTTATCAACATACACCAAGCCCTCAGGAGCATCAAAGGCCAAATCGCCAAGCACCGCGCGAACCTTTGTAGGCTCCGGCGATTTTGCTTTATTAACAGCCTCAGCCCAAAGGAAAACGCCAAAGTATCCGGCTTCAATGGGGTCGTCAGTGACACGGTCTTTTCCATACTTGTTTCGAAACCGCTCAATGAAATCAAAGTTATCTTTGCTGTCAACACTTTGGAAATAATTCCACGCGGCAAAATCACCAACCATTTGTGGAATGCTGAAACTCCGAAGTTCATCCTCTGCAATACTAAATGACATTGTTGGAATTTGTTCAGGCAAAATTCCGGCAGCCCGAAGTTCATTAAAAAACGGGATGTTACTATCGCCATTAATGGTATTCAGAATAAGATCGGGTTTTGCTTTGAGAATTTTCTCAACCGCGCCTTTCACATCCTTCGACCCGAGAAGTATGTATTCCTCACCAACCACTTCGCCACCCAAAGCAAGAACTTGCTCTTTAATAATTTCATTGGCAGTTCTCGGGAAAACGTAATCGGAGCCAATGAGAAAAAAGCGACGTGCTTTTCGTTCATCGAAACACCATTTGACCGCCGGAATAATTTGCTGATTGGGTGCCGCACCGGTATAAACAATGTTTTTAGAGCTTTCAAGCCCTTCGTACTGAACTGGATAAAAAAGGAGATGATCGTATTTCTCGAAGATGGGTTTCACTGTTTTACGGCTTGCAGAGGTCCAACATCCAAAAACCACGCTCACCTTTGCGTTTTGAATTAAACTATCGGCTTTCTCGGCAAAGGTTGGCCAATCCGATTTTCCATCAACCACAATCGGAACGACGGGCCTTCCTAAAATTCCACCCTTTGCGTTGATTTCCTCAATGGCCATTAATGTGGCATCTTTTACCGCGGTTTCACTAATTGACATCGTTCCGCTAAGAGAATGCAAAACGCCCACTCGTATTGGTTCAGGCTTTGAACACGATTGAAACAACAGCATTAAGCAGAGCGGAATAAACAGGGTACGGGATGGGCTATAAAATTGAAAAGAAAAATTGAAACGGTTCATTGTTTGTGAAATGTTACTTTAACTTCGTAGAAGTTATAAATGTGTACTTTCTTTTCAAATTTCAAAATCTTGTTGAAAGTGATTCTGAGAAAAGAAATAAGTATTCTCGTTTGAGCGTATTGTTAAATAAGCAAAAAATCATACTTTTAGATTAATATTTCATTAACCCTTAATCATTCATTGATTTGCCGATATGGTCGGTAATCCAAAAGAAGTCATAGAGAAAACGTTTTTGCAATTTTACGCCGACGGCAGAGTTGGCGAATTTTTTCTGGCAGATAACCGTAATACGCTCAAAGGTTTTTCAAAACTTAAGGATGAAAATCCAAAGAAACTGAAAGACGTGGCGGTGAGTTTGGTGCGCGTCGGGTATTTAAAGGGAGAAATCAAACGCGAAAAAACTGAGACAACCGTTCATTTCCACGGGATTACGGAAGATGGGCTTGAATACCTCAAGAAACTGAAACATGTGAATTGAAAATTTACACAAAAAACAAAGGCGGGGAACTCCCGCCTTTTCATTTTGTAGCTTGACAATCTTTATTTCACCGTGTTGGATTCGTAATGCACGGTTACTGTTTCTGTGATTCCGCCTCTTGCTTTCCAATCTGCAATAACCGTAAGCTTTCGCGGTTTCAAAAGTGCAATCATGTGATCGGCAATCGTATTGGTCACATTTTCATAAAAAATTCCTGCATTGCGAAATTCAAGAAAGTAGTACTTGAGTGATTTCAATTCAACACAGACCTGATCAGGTACATACCGAATCGTGATGGTTCCAAAGTCCGGCAGCCCTGTTTTGGGGCATACCGAGGTGAATTCAGGGTTTTGAATTTCAATGGTATAGTCTCGATTGGGAAAACGATTTTCAAAAGTTTCAAGCAGTTCGGGTTTCATATCAGATTGTTTTAATTTCGAAAGTAAACACAAGTAACCAAAGTTTTGAGTTACGGGTTTCCAACGCTTTAAAATAGAGCTTTGCGTTGAATGCTCACTCCAATTTTTAACCGATTTAGCAATTGGGAAAATCGTTATTAAATCTTGACCTTCCCTTTCGGGATATTCCCTTTACGGTGATTGACTTAGAAACAACCGGCGGCGTGAAACCCGAAAACACAATTATTGAGGTATCGGCCTTTCAATTCATTGGTGGCAGAATCACCGGTGAATACACCACGCTTGTTAATCCCCTTCAACCCATTTCCTATTTCATTTCCGAATACACCGGTATCACCAATGAAATGGTCAAAGAAGCGCCAACAATGAAACAAATCATTGGGGATTTAAGGCATTTTATCGGCGAAAGTATTTTTGTTGCACACAACATTGGTTTCGATTTCGGATTTGTCAATCTTGAACTTTCGCGCTATGGGCTAAAGCAACTTGAAAACCCAACCTTATGTACCGTTCGGCTTGCGCGGCGGCTAACGCCAAAAAATCAACGGAAAAATCTTGGCGCTCTTGCAGCTTATTTTGGCGTTGAATTAAAAAATAGACATCGTGCACGTGGCGATTCCCTTGCAACGGTTTATGTGCTTGACGCGTTAATGCGCCTTGCTTCTCATAAGTTTGATGCAGAAACAGCTCAGGAGTTACTCAGCTTGCAATTTCAATCGATTCGAAAATTTCGCCGCGAAACTCGATTTATCAAAACCCTACGCGAAACTACCTTGCGACATTTGCCCGAAACACCCGGTGTGTACTTGATGTATTCGGAATCCGGCAATTTGCTCTATGTTGGAAAATCAAAAAACCTTAAAGCCCGCATAAATTCTTATTTCAATGGGCCAGATCATCATTCTGAAAAAGTAAAAGAATTGGTCAAACAAATTGCAAAAATAGAAACCCGCGAAACCGGTTCTGAACTTGAAGCATTGATTGAGGAATCTCGCTTAATCAAATCGCTCTCGCCACCCTACAATACCTTGCTCCGGTTTTACAGGCGCTACCCGTTTTTGAAATTGAGTAGCGATGACTTTTCAAGGCTGGATATGGCACTTGAACTTGAGAATGACGGCGCCGAGTACTTCGGTCCATTTACTTCCAAAGAAATCACAATGGATGTTTTTGAAAGCATCAATAAGCATTTCAAACTCCGCGAGTGCAGCGATTCCGATTTTCGCAAAGGTCGTGCTTGTATCTATAAAGACCTGAATCGATGCATCGCCCCTTGCGAATCTCCATCGGCGATGTTGCCGCTTTACCAAAAAGAAGTGGCAAAAGTGAAGGATTTTCTTTCAGGAAATGACTCGCAAATTCTTGGCATGCTCACCGAAAAAATGAAAGCACTCGGTGCAGAACAGCGCTACGAAGAAGCGGGAGAATTGCGCGATAAAATTCAAAGCCTAAGGCGCGTCTTTTATCGGCAGGCAAATGTAATTTCTTCGGTTAATGAAAATAATCTTCTCATTTTTTTACCAACTTCCAAAAAAGTGAAGAATGAAACCGGAAGCGATATTTTGGTATTGGTTGTCCGTTTTGGGCGGCTTGTGAGGTCATTCATTTATCTTCAAGAAGATTTAGAAAAGGAATGCCAATCACTTTTTGAGCTTTTCTTTAACGGTGAAAATGCCCCGGAAGAATGTAAAAACGAGGAAATTGATGAGATGCAGATTTTATCCACTTGGATTTTTCAAAATCGCGAATCACTTTCATGCCTCTATATCACCTCTGCTTTATCCGTAGAGCTTTCTCCCGCTTCGCTTTCAAAGGCAATTCAGTCGCGTATCTCGCTTTACCGGCAGGAAGGACAAGCTAAGGCTTCTCGTCAGGAGTCTATTCAAACAATACTATCACAAAATGAAAATCTCACTTAAAACCGCCGCGATATTCGCGTTGGCCTTTGTCATTGCTGGTGCAGTACTTTGGTCATTAACCCCTCAATTCTTTAAGGGGCTTTTCGGAAAAAACGAATTCAAAAAGGAAAGCTTTTACTCCTCTATTCCTCAAATCTTTCGAACACCGGGGGGCGATTTGGAGCTGGCGCGGGTTGAGGTTACGGAATCGCTAACACGCGAACTCTCAAACAAAACTTTTTTAGGAATTTCGATTCCAAAAACCGCGAGCTACTCTGAAATTAAAGTACCCGTCACCTACCGCTACCACATTACACTTAGCAACCCTTGGGAAATCAATGTTCGTGAGGGTATTTGTTACATCAAAGCACCGGCCTTAAAGCCGACTTTACCTCCGGGCATCAATACCGAAGGCATTCAAAAATTTTCAAAGCAAGGCTGGTTTCGATGGGATAAAGACAAGGAATTGGAAGAACTTCAAAAAAGCATCACCCCAAGGCTTACCGAAATTGCAGGGAGCGATAAAATGATTGACTTGGTAAAAGGAAATGCGAAAAAAACCGTTGCGGAATTTGTTCAATCGTGGTTGCTGACTCAAAAGCGGTGGTCTAAAGAAGAAATCAAAGCGATTCGCGTGGATTTCGCAAATGAACTTAACAACGATGATGATATCACACCTACGCTTTCAATCCCGTAACTTTGAAACACTCAACCTAAAATTTCAGCTTCTTTTTTTGGTGCATTCTCTTCTTTCTTCATCACCCGAAGCTCGCGGCGCCGTGAGGAAATGAGCCTTGTTG
Source organism: Chloroherpetonaceae bacterium (assembly GCA_033763895.1). Classification (NCBI taxonomy): domain Bacteria; kingdom Pseudomonadati; phylum Chlorobiota; class Chlorobiia; order Chlorobiales; family Chloroherpetonaceae; species Chloroherpetonaceae bacterium. The sequence continues at coordinate 321,676 of JANRJQ010000007.1, forward strand.
GAAGTTTTAAATGATCTGCAATTGGTTTCAAGTAACCCAGTGCTATAATGCTCGAAAGAAGCGCAACAAGAATGACAATAAAAACTGCTGCGGAAATTCCGGGTTTGTTATAAGCAATGAGAATTGCCCCTAAAGAAAAAAACAAACTTGCCCCATATATCGCAAGTACCGTTTTTCGATGCGAGAACTTGAATATCTGCATCACCCGATGATGAATGTGTTCCTTATCAGCCTTAAAAGGATGCTTTCCGCTAAGAATTCTTCGAATCGGGGCTAAGAGCGTATCGATAATAGGAATCGCCAAGATGACAATCGGTACTGCAAGTGCAATTGCTGCCGAAGATTTATGACGGTAGTAAATAGTTAAGGCGCCCAACATATAACCGATAAAGAGTGCGCCGGTATCTCCCATAAAGATTGACGCGGGTGCATAGTTGTGCTTTAAAAACCCAAAAATTGAGGCGGAAAGTAATAGAAATAGCAGCGCTAAAACATAATCTTGTGTAAGAAGTGAAATCACACATAAGGCGATGGAGGCAATTCCCGAAACCCCGGCGGCAAGCCCATCCAAGCCGTCAATTAAATTGATGGCATTACAAATCCCAACAAGCCACAACACGGTAAGCGGCATTGAAAGAAACGGCGGAATAAATACACTTTGCGTTGAAAAGGGATCGCTGATATACTCAATTCTCAAATCACCGAAGTGCATCAGCGAAACCGCCGCCAAAACTTGGATACTAAACTTTAGGGTAAAATTTACCCCGCGAATATCGTCGTAAATTCCAATCGCGATTATCGGAATTGCTGTTAATAGAATGAGAGAAAAGCCGGACTCGTAAAAATTTCGAACTGGTTCTGAAAGAAAATAAAGGGCGCCGAAGCCTAAGTAAAATGAACTGAAAATGGCTAACCCGCCCAATGAGGGCATCACCTTTTTATGAATTTTTCGGGACGAATCGGGGAAATCGCCAATTCGAAAACGAATCGCGAATCGCCTAACACCTTCAGTTAAATAAAGCGAAAAGATCAGTGTAAGCAGAACGGTAAAACTTTGTAATGTTGGGAATTCTTTCATTCGTTTGATCTATATCCTTTGCATTGGGAATGAATGGGCAGTTTGTATGTAATTTCTTCATTCGCCGTTAAGGCAGTCGTATCAATATACGAAATGATGTCTGAGGAATTTCAGGGTTTAAGGTTTTGATAATCTAAAATCAATCGTTTGCGGGAAAAAAATCGAATCACACTTTTCTTCCTTGAAAGTGGGTGTTTTTTTTAATTCGCCGCTAAAATGAGTTCCTTAGCCGAAAGGAGCGCAGCCTCGGTGACTTCCATTCCTGAAATTAATTTTGCAACTTCTTTAATATGATTTTCTTCCGAAAGCCGATCAACCATTGTCACGGTTCGAGAATCGGCGGTTTCCTTTTTGCTTACAAAGTAATGATGATTGGCCATCGCGGCGATTTGGGGAAGATGTGTAATGGCAATGATTTGATGAAATCGGGCGAGGTCGCGCACACTAAAGCCAACCGATTGCGCCACTTTTCCACTAATTCCCGTGTCAATTTCATCAAAAACTAAAATTGGCAACCGCTCCGATTTCGCGAGCACCGTTTTCATTGCCAGCATCACGCGTGAGATTTCTCCTCCCGAGGCAACTTTCGCCAGCGGTTTTAAGTCTTCGCCTAAATTGGTGGATATCAAAAATTCAACCCAATCGCCTCCATTTTCATTCGCAGCATAAAATTGACCTTGAAATTCAATATCCCCTTCAGGCATTGGTTTCATTTGAAATGCCACATCAAATTTTCCGTGTGGAATGCCAAGTTTGGCGAGCTCTTCACCGATTTGTTTCGAGAGCCGCTCGGCGAATTCATTTCTCTTTTGAGAAAGACGAAGCGCAAGATCGGTCACACTCTTTTGTGCCTCTTTGATTCTCTTTCCGATCTTCCCCAATTCCTCTTCAAAATTTGTAACGAGTTCAAGCTCTTCTCCAATTTTTTTTCGATAGGCAATGACTTCTTCGATGCTGCCGCCATACTTTTTACGAAGCTGTTGCAAGGCATTCATTCGATCTTGTACCTCCGAAAGCCGCTCAGCATTGAATTCAATGCGTGAATTATAGCTTTGCACAAATTTTGAAATCTCGCCGGCAAGCACCAAGGCCGATTGGGCATCGCTTTGAACATCACCAAAGCTTTTATCGATTCGGGCTAAGTCTTGCAGCATATTGCGCACTTCAACCAAACGGGTATAAACAGAGTCATCGCCGGCGTAAAGCAGCTCGTGAATAGCGTTTGTTTCAGAATAAAGCCGCTCTGAATTTTCAAGAATGCTTTGCTCACTCAGAAGATTATCGAGTTCGCCGGGTTCTGGAGAGAGCGCATCAATTTCCTTGATTTGATACTCATATAGATTTCGCTTTTCGCGTAAAAGCTTTTCACGCTCTTTCATCTCCAAGAGAGCGTTTTTCAAAGACTTTAGATGTTGAAACGACTCAGAATAATTTTCAAGCAACCCGCCGAGCCCCGCAAATTCATCAAGCATACGAATGTGCGTTTCTACCTTTAAAAGTGATTGATGGTCATGTTGGCCGTGGAGATCAATGCACAATTCGCCGATTTCTGAGAGAAGAGAAAGGGTCACGGGAGAGTCGTTAATAAAGCAGCGCGATTGGCCTTTCGCTGAAATTTCTCTGCGAATGATGAGTTCATCGCTGGGTTCAAATTCATTGAGTTCTAAAAATTCTTTCACCCGCCGATTTGCCGAGATTTCCAATATGGCTTCGATGGTTGCTTTTTCAGCACCTTTCCTTACAGATTCGGCATTCGCGCGTTCCCCTAAAACCAACCCTAAAGCCCCGATCAAGATTGATTTTCCTGCACCGGTTTCGCCGGTAATGATATTGAGCCCGCTGCCAAATTCAATCTGGAGCTCATCAATGATGGCAAAATTCTTGACAAATAGCGTTTTCAGCATAGACTTTCATTACAAGATGGCTTTAGGCGAATTTAATTGTCAATCGTCATTATTTCCCGAATACTTTTTGTTCAAGCATTGCTTCCAAGTCATCCGGAAGCTCGCTCAAAAAATCATAGCCGGTAAGTTTTTCTAATTCATCCACAGAGGTTAAAAAACTTGGCCATTTATCTGATTTCGATACACCCTCATTGGGCATATTTACAGCAATAATGGCGGTACTTTCACTCGCATCGCTAAGCCCTTCTCCTTCTTCTAACACCACCACAATTTTCCAAGTTGAAATCGGCACGGCGACTCCTCTCCCGATGGTATTACTTTTAGTTTCAAAAATTCCACCGGCGAGTATATAAAGTTCTTTATCTCCTTTTATACAAAGCTTCTGACAATACTCCTCTAATCTTAACCAAGGGCCTCCATTGAGTTCATGCCTTTGAGGTAAAATGTTGGTGGTATAAAAGGTTGTGAGGTTATCGGCTTCGGTTTTAGTTCGTTCTTCTGAGCGCACAAGATGCCCTCGGTCATATCCGCTGCCGGTGTAGTCGTCGTGCGTTACTTTCGGGAAAGACGAAGGCAAAAGAGGGTCAGGCATAAATTTCCCACGAAAGCGCTCGACCTTGCCAAACCAATGCTTGTTTAAATTCCAAGAAACCCAATTCGCAACCCGACGCTTTTTATTGTACGATAAAACATATTGATCTCTTTCAATCAAAAAATCATCACTTTCCGAGTCATCTTTTGGCAAGCCAAATTCAAGATGCCGCGCTCTCTTTTCCGATAGTGCTTCAGCGGGATTTCTCTTCTCTTCACTTCCGCTGCCCTTCCCATTCCCATTTGCTTTGACTTCCGGCAGTGGAATATCAACCGAGTGAAAAAATTTAGAAATGAATTCAGGCTTCAAGAGAATCAGAAGCCCGACAAACACAAAAAAAAGAAAACCAATCAGCTTTAGACTTTGGAAAGAATTTTTCCGCTTTGCCATTCAAGAACCCGGTTTAGGAATTGGGGAAATCAATGCCAACGGTTGTGATGTCAATGATTGCGCCGTCAAATTTGGTATCCTTGAACATTGATCCTGAAAAAACGGTTCCTCTTAAATCCGCTTTTGAGAAATCCGCTCCTCGAAGATAACAGTTGGTCAGATTGGCGCCCCGAAGATTTGCGCCGGTAAGGTTTGCATCGTGAAAGTAGGCACTAAAAAATTGGGCGTTCTCAAGATTAGCTCCCGAGAGATTGGTATCGGTGAGATTGGCATTGTTCAGGAAAGCGTTTTTTAATTCAGCCCCGCTAAGGTCTGCACCTTGCAAATTAAGCGGGCGATAGGAATTGCCAACAGAAGAATTTGCGATAAGCATCCATAAATCACGATCTGAAAGTACTCTCATACTAGAAGGTTGTGCTAAGTGTCATTTGATGAAGGCTACCCACTGCGCCATACGACGAAAGGCCATAGTCAAAGCGAAATTGGTTGATGATTGCCCCGAATCCCGCGGAAAGCCCAGAAAATCCAAGCGACTCCGAGACATTCAAAACCTGCCGAAGCTGATTGTTATATCCAAATCGAAGCCGGACATAATTCCCTAACAGGAATTCCCCACCAATCGTGAAATTTCGAAATCGATTCAGCAACCCATCCGATGATTCATTCAACCGTATAAACCCTGCCGTAAGAATTAGCGGCAATCCCTCTAACTGTTTGCTTAACGCGAAGCGAAGCTCAACCGGAAGAGGTTCATCAATTCCATTATAGGTGCTAACATTAAACCCGAGATTTTGAAGTGAAATCCCCATCGAAAATTTTTGCGGGGCATGCTTGTAAAACAAACCAAAGTCAGATGCAAAAGCCGAAGCGCGAAGCCCCGCAAGCGAGGAGAAAATATACTTGACCGCAGCACCACCCACAATCATACTATTATCCCAACGGTAGAGCTCACGTGAGATTCCCGCTTGAATCGCCAAATCAGCCGCTGAAAATGACCCTGTGATATTTCCCAATTCATCAGCTTCATCAAAAGTGCCGTAACTGACATACGTAATGCCAATGCCCATTGAACCGATATCTTCAAGCTCAAATCCGTAAGCCAAAAATCCGCTGTTGATATCTAAAAAATGCTTTTGAAACGACGCGCTTCCCTGACCTGAAGATTCTTTTGAAAAAAGAGCGGGATTCTGAAACGCATTGACAATATCGCCATCTAAAGAAACCGTATTCCCCGAAAGTGCGGCGATTCGCGCACTTCGGTCATACAGCATAAAATCGTAAAGGGTCGTTGTTTGTGCTTGCAAGGTGAATCGAACGAGCACAAGCATCACCGGCAAAACCAAAGGAAACGAAACCCGACAAAGCTTAAATCGAAATATAATTGCCACAAGAAACTTGATTAGTTAAAAGATCAACTTGATCATTTTAATGGCGAAGTTATAACGGCTTCTTGGGATTATCAATCCATCTCGACGAATCTTTGATTTAAGAGCATTGACTTTTGTATTTTTATCTGCCACGTGTTCTTAAGCAAATCATTCGAGCAATGAAATTTACAATTCCGAATAACGCCCTTCTCCAAACCAACCTGTCTATCATTCGCGATAAAAATACACCAAATGATATTTTTAGAATTGCCCTTGAGAGGATATCTGAAATTATGGCCATCGAAATTGCTCGTGAGTTCGAGACCGAAACATTTCTTTATGATACACCACTTGAAAAGACAACAGGTTATCGTTTCAAAGAAAATTTTCTTTTAGCTCCGGTATTAAGAGCGGGGTTAGGGCTTCAAAACGGATTCCTGAAATTTTTACCCGAAGCCACTGTCTCTCATATTGGTGTCTCGCGAGATCATCACACGCATCAACCACATTATTATTATTCAAATATTCCTTCTCAAATCAGCGAACTTCACTGCCTTGTGCTTGACCCAATGCTCGCTACAGGTGGCAGCGCTTCAATGGCCGTGAAACTGCTAAAAGAAAAGGGAGCTAAAAAGCTTACTTTAATCTCTATCGTTGCAGCACCGGAAGGCGTGCGCTTCTTTCATCACGAGCATCCGGATGTAGGGATCTATTCAGCCGCTTTAGATAGAGAATTGAATGCCAATAAATATATTCTCCCCGGTCTTGGAGATGCCGGAGATCGAATTTTCGGGACTTGACTTTTCGCCAATTCGCAGAATTTAGAAGTTCAATGATTCGCCTGCTTGCAAAAAAAAATTCTATCAACCAAGGTTTTTCGCTTCAAGCGCATTGGCGAAGTGCTTCCTTTTTTCCTTTATTCATCTGCCTATCACTGCTTTTGCTCATCTCCATTAATACTATGCCTTCGCTTGCGCAAATCCCACGAATGGCAAAAGAAAAATCAGTTTTGCATCCCCGATTAATTTCATCATTTGCAGGAGAGCAACCGGTTTATTTACGAGCTGAAGTTCTCTATTCGAATCGGGAGACAGAAGGCGCGCGCGTGATGATTTACCCTATCCTAAAGCGCAACGATACGCTTGAAGTTGAATTCAAAATCCCTCCCGGTGCCGCCAATATTACATTTGCTTTCGCAAGCATTGACTCCATTTACCCACAAGTATTTGTTACAAGGGTACTTTCTGAAACCGGTGAACTTGTCGAACAGGCCAATCTCTTTCAAGGTTTTACAAGAGACGACACAAAAGAACTTCTTTATGACGAAATCTTCAGATACCCTTCTTCACTCGAAGCCACCATTCGGCTTTGGGAATTTTTGGAAGAGGAGGCAGAAGACAATCAGTTTCGTGAAGAAATTGAACGCACGCTTAAGAAAATTGAATTAAAGCGTCAAACTTCAAAAATTCTTTTTGCCTCCTCCGTTGGTTACCTTTATTTAGGCAATATCACCAAAGCTATCGATGCTTTTAGAATTCTGACGGCTCAATTTCCCAAAAGCCATTACATCCCGTTGCTCTATGATTTCTTCTTAAAACGAGGAGAGGAATCCTCCATTCGGCGTGGTGCACTTCTAAAACCGCTTTCCACTTACATCTTTCAAAAAGGAAAAACAGAGGACATTTTTGAACTCTTAGATGTCTTCAAAGACACAAGCGTTACAGCAGAGGAATTGAAAGACCTTTATAAAAAACAAGAACAGCTCTTCCCCGATGTGCCGATCATGCATGCAGCGTTTGGAATTCTTTTCAAAACAAAAGCCGGTCTTTCGGTCGAGTCAATTGAAGCCTTTGAAAAATCTCGCTTTTATTTATTTCATCCCTCTGCGGGTTATTTCTTTGATGCCTCATTTGGTGAAATCAATCGATCACTATTTTCACTTGTTCACCGCGAAATGCTTGGCCAGTGCATTGATGCCAATCGATTAGACCGTGCTGAAGAATTGATTGATTCCCTCAAATACAAACCAAAACTGATCACCCCTGAACTTCTTGGGCTTGAAGGCCGCGTATTTTTTTTGAAAAAAAACTTTGCCCGTGCCGAACGAGCTTATATGACCGCACACAAAAAAAATTTGGAATGGGCGAAAGATGGAGTTCGCGATTGCTACTTAGCACAAAATCCCAATCGAACCGAAGCTGATTTCGATACCTACTTTCGTCGTTTAGAACGAACCTTTTCTCCTTAAATGAAATCGCCATTAACTCTTATCCTTCATCGAAGCGTTATCATAGGGGCGTTGGGCTATTTCGTTGATATTTATGATTTGTTGCTGTTTGGCATTGTTCGCATCGAAAGCCTAAAATCACTTGGTGTTGCGGAGTCAGCGTTTCTCCCGGTTGGTGCCTTTCTCATTAACATGCAAATGACCGGCCTTTTATTGGGCGGCGTACTTTGGGGAATTTTGGGAGATAAAAAAGGGCGACTTTCTGTACTTTTCGGCTCTATCCTCCTTTACTCGCTTGCCAATATTGCAAATGCCTTTGTGCAAGATGTTACCACCTACGGCGTGCTGCGTTTCATTGCCGGTATTGGGCTTGCAGGCGAATTGGGAGCGGCAATCACACTTGTCAGCGAAAGTTTGCCGAGAGAAGTGCGTGGATATGGCACCTCTATTGTTGCTGGAATTGGCGTATTAGGTGCAGTCGTTGCAGCCCTTATCGGAGATGCCTTTCCTTGGCGAACCGCATATCTTATCGGAGGAGGAATGGGCTTGTTGCTACTTGCTTTAAGAGTCAGTATGCTTGAATCAGGTCTTTATGAAAAAGCAAAAAGCAGCGCGGCAACTCGTGGCAACTTCTTTCAACTCTTTTCCAATCAATCCCTTTTCACAAAATACTTGGCGTGTATCGCCATCGGAATTCCCATTTGGTATGCCATTGGAATCTTAATTACTTTTTCCCCTGAATTTGCCAAAGCCTTAGACATAAGCGGTAAAGTGAAAGCCGGCGAAGCCATCATGTACAGCTATATCGGGCTTTCCATTGGCGACTTCGCAAGCGGTATTATTAGTCAATGGTTTCAAAGCCGACGCAAAACCGTGCTTATGTTTCTTCTACTCACCGCGGCTTCAACGGCACTCTATTTCCTTCTTCCTGTTCGAACGCCTGTCGCTTTTTATTTCATTTGCCTTCTGATTGGGATTTCAACCGGCTACTGGGCCATTTTTGTCACCACGGCTGCCGAGAGTTTTGGCACGAATCTTCGGGCGACTGTTGCAACCTCAGTTCCCAATTTTGTTCGTGGCTCGGTTGTTCCTATGACCCTTCTCTTTCAATTTTTCGCTGGAAAACTCGGCCTTGTGTGGGGCGGGGTTTTACTTGGCGTCATATCGCTTACGCTTGCACTTTGGGCACTTCGCTCGCTCAAGGAATCCTTTCATACCGATTTGAATTATCTCGAAACCCCTTAGAGTTTCTTGCGCTCTGCCCTTCTCCTTAAAACTCTCCTTCTCCGCGTTTCTTTGATGGCGGTGTAATGAATGTTGAATTGGCTGAGGTATCAACTCCCGGAAATAGCGACGAATATCGCTTTAAGCTTTGCGGGGTAAAGAATTCGACATACGTATTGCTTGCACTCATTGGTGCAAATTGAAAGGTCTCTTTTGAAATCAGCCGTGCTTCCACTTGCGGCGGACGAACAAAATAGCGAGTTTGAAAACCGAGCGCTTTATCGTCGTAGCAGTCTTTCATGAATTGTGCCCAAATAGGAAGTGCCGCTCTTCCGCCTTGCCCATATTCCATTGAGGTAAAGTGCACGCGCGAGTCATCCATTCCTGTCCAGACACCCGCCACCAACTGTGGCGTAAAGCCGACAAACCACGCATCGGCATTGTTTTGCGAAGTTCCTGTCTTGCCCCCGGCTTCGGGATAAAATTTATATCGAAACCTTGCCGAAGCCGCTGTTCCGCCATCCATCACACCCTTTAGCATCGAAACCATCACATAATTCGCCGGCTCTTCAAGGGCTTGCGAGCGATCGGGGCGAGCGGTGTAAATCACATTTCCAAATTTGTCTTCAATTCGAATAACCGAAACAGGTTCAACATGAATGCCATTATTGGCAAAGGTGCCATAGGCCGAGGTCATTTCAAGCGGGGTCACAGAGGGCGTTCCTAACGCAATAGATAAATCCATTTGTATCGGCGATTTGATGCCCATTCGCCTTGCGTACTGCGCAATCTTATCGGGCGACATAAATTTTTGCGCTAAGCGAATGGTCACTTGATTGAGCGAATTCTTGATGGCATCTCGCAGCGTGGTTTCCCCGCCGGATTCCAAATCGGAATTCTCAGGAATCCAAACCTTAAACGGTGTTTGAATCGCAAGCGGTTGATTGAGAAAAGTGTAATTCGGTGGAATGCCTTCATCAATCGCGCCGACATACACAAAAGGCTTAAAGGTTGAACCCGCCTGCCTTCTCGCCTGCCACACGCGGTCAAATTCCCGCTCTTTGTAATTATCAAAATTTCGGCCACCCGTCCACGCTTTGATATAACCTGTCGTTGGGTCAATGGCAACGAAGGCTGTTTGCACCGTGGTTTTCTTGGTTTGAAGCGCTTTCAACCATTCTTTATCTTCTTTGCAAAGTTTATAGGCTTCCGCTTCACTCCTGCCTGATTTCACCAACTCTTTATACTTAACATCTTCCTTGATAAAAATCTGAATCAAACTGTCACCTTCTTTTCCTGTCCACTTCCAGTACTTGTTCATTTGCTCTTGCAAATACACGAGTTGCCGCTTGATTGCAGAATCTGCATAGGCTTGAATTCGCGTGTCAAGGGTGGTGTAAATAATGAGCCCATCGCGGTAGAGGTCAAGCTTTTCTTTTGTTAATTCTTTTTGTACCTGCCGTCGAATGTACTCGGTGAAATATGGTGCAATTCCCGCATCCGTTACAGGCGTATGATAGACTTGTAACTTCTTTCGCTTTTCAGCTTCAGCCACTTTCTCGGTGATGAATCCGGCCTTTTCCATCAAATCGATAATCACACTCTTTCTTCCTTCAGCAATCTCCGGCTGATCAACGGGGTTGTATCGTGCGGGGTTTTTCAAGACACCAATCATCGAGGCCGCTTCGCCAATCGTGAGTTGCGAGGCCGGCTTGCCAAAGTAGGTCCAAGCGGCGGCTTCAATGCCATAGGCGCCAGAACCGAAATACACGGTATTGAGATAAAGTTCTAAGATTTCGCGTTTGGTGTAAGTACGCTCAATTTGAATCGCCGTCATCAGTTCCTTCACTTTGCGGCTCACTTTGCGTTCATCGCCCACATATAAGTTTTTGGCCAATTGCTGTGTAATCGTGCTCGCGCCTTTCCACGAGCGGCGAAGCAGCACCACATTCTCAATCATCGTTTGCGCAAAGCGGCGAAGGTTAAAACCCCAATGATCATAAAACTCAACATCCTCCGTTGCCACAAGGGCTTGCACCACATTTTGAGATATGGAATCCATCGGCACAGCGGTGCGGTTAATCTTGAAATACTTGGTGAGTAACACGCCATCGGCAGAATAAACTTCGCTCGCCAAATCGGGTTTGGGATTTTCCAATTGCTCAAGGCTTGGCAATTCCGATGACAGCATCACCATCCAGCCAACCACCAAAAGCACTACCAAGACCGCGGAACCAATCACAATGTTATAGAGCCATTGCAACTGCTTTCGCCGCTTCGCGATTTTCTTTCTTCTTTCAGGGTTGTTGAAATATTCTTCTCTTAAGCGCGAGCTGTAGCCCATTTCCTGCTGATCTCCGCTTTGAGGCTTTGGGGTTTCTCGATTTTCTTTTTGAGGATTTTCTCCTTGCCAACGACTTTCTTCAGACATTCACTCGACTTTGTTTCGGGATTTAAGCCCTAAATTTAATTCAACTCTCCTAAATTCCCTTCATAAGAAAAATCAAATGATTAAAAACTACTTTACACTCTATTATCTCGCGGCTGAAATTCAAGATGCCGTTCAAGGCGGGTTTGTTATCGATTGCTTTACTCAATCAAAAAATGAATTGCGTATTGCATTTGCAACACCTTCCAAAAAAGATTACACCATTATCTTCAATGCCGAGCGCGCGGATATCGCCCTTTACTTCACCCGCGACTCCGCCCGCCAACGCCGCAATACCACCAGTCTCTTTTCGCCTTTGCGCGAAAAAGAGCTTACGTCGCTTCGCCTTGCCGATCGCGACCGCGTCCTCTCCTTCTTTTTTTCAGAATCGCTTCAATTGCAATTTCAACTCTTCAGCGCCGATACCTCATGCGCATTGTTTCAAAAAACGGGCGAGACTTGGGAATTGATTGAAAGCTTCAAGAGGAAATCTCCGGATGTCGCCTTGCCAAAGGAGTCAAAGAATCAATCCACATTCATCTCCGAAGCCTTTGCGCCATTGCCTTTAGAAGCCTCGCCTTCTTTTTTTGCCGAGTTTGAATCACTCGTTCAATCTCCTGAGAAACTTGAGGCGCGGCTTCGTGAAAGGTTAGATCAATCGACGCAGCCATTTTCTCTTGCGAAAAATTCCCGCGAAATCTTCCCTTACTTCGATTCCTTTCTTACCAAAGCATTTATCGCCCGCTTTGGAAAGGCATCGCTTGACACGGCGTCGCTTCATACCGATATGCCGCAGCTTGCCGCAGCACTTGAATCGCTTTTTGATGATCTCTTAAGCCCTGCCCCAACAGTTTACATTGAAGGTGAAGCAAGCGATTCGCCCGTCTGTCACTTTTCACTTTTTGCCGATAGCCCAAAAGAAGGCGATACCATCTTCACTTTTGAAAGTGTGAACGATGCACTCTCGGCGTATGCCTATCACCGATACCGACTTCTTCACACTCAAAAGGAGCGGCTGAACATGAAGAAAAATTTAGAACGGCTGATCAAAAAAAATGAATCCACCCTTCAGGCCCTTTCAACCAATGAGCAATCAAGCCGCATCGCTAAGTATGAAGCCGAGGCCTCGCTGCTTGCAATGAACCGCTCGCTCTTAAAAAAGGGCATGACCTCGGTTACTGTTCAACATTTTGAGGCACCCTTTGAGCCCGTAACCCTTAAGCTTTTGCCCGATAAATGCCCGCAAGAAAATATCGACCTTGCTTTTCTCTCTGCTCGCAAAGCCAAAGAGAAGAAGGCCTTTCAAGAAAAACGGCGTGCCGAGCTTGCCCAATATCTTATTGAGCAATACGCGCTTTTAGAAAAGCTTGTGCAAATGAAAAGTTCAAAAGAGTTTCTTGAATTGAAACAGCGCGAAGCCTCGTTACTCACCCGTTTTGGACTCCTTTCTCAAAAGGAAGCGGAGGAAACCTTTCTCTTTCGAAAATTTCCGATCTCCGGCAATGCAGAGCTTTGGGTGGGGAAAAATGCAAAGAATAACGACTTGCTTACGCTTCGCTATGCCAAGCCAAGCGATGTGTGGCTTCATGCCCGTGGGGTTGCGGGGTCGCATTGTGTGTTGAAATCGCACAGGCCGCCGAGCATCGTCGAGATTGAACGAGCGGCGGAAATCGCGGCGTATTATTCCACGGCACGCACTTCCGATTTGGTGCCTGTGATTTATACCGAAAAGAAATATGTCCGCAAGCCTAAGGGGGCCGCGCTTGGCGCAGTGACGGTTGAGCGTGAGAATGTCATCCTCGTTCCGCCAAAACCCTTCGGCCCAAAATCCGACGACGACACGGATTGATCAATGAAAGCGATGGCTCTGCCTGCGCTGCACTGAGCCCTGATGTGTCGTAACCACCTTCCTTATCCTGTCATTCCCGCAAGCGAAGCGCGTCGGGAATCCCGCACGCCTCTTAAAAGTCATGTCATAACGGACTTAAACTGAACTCGTCAAGCTCGTTGCCGTATCTGACATGTCATACATTCGCGCTGTGGTTGAGCCTGCGCGGTGGTTGAGCCTATGTGGTGGTTGAGCCTGTGTGGTGGTTGAGCTTGTCGAAACCACCTTCCTTATCCTGTCATTCCCGCAAGCGAAGCGCGTCGGGAATCCCGCACGGCACATATCATCTGCGCAAATCAGCCCAAACCGCGTTCTCAGCGTTCCATCGCCTTCATTCTCAGACGGTGAAAAAATTCGCTTTAAAATTCCCCATCTCTTTTCTAAATTCTGAAATACTTGTTCTTCAATAGTCTCACAACTTAAATCACCTCGACTTATGGAAACTCACCTTACAGTCAATCAAGGTTTAACCGAACACAAAAAAATATCGACATTATTATATCACTCCCTTCAAACGGATTTCCGACATCTGAATGAAGAACGCATCACTTTCAGGGTTAAAACTGAATATTTTGGGTTCAGAGCTCGGCATTTGCACCTAAAACATTCACTGTTGGAGGTTCGAACCCCAAGTTTCGACCTAAAACATTGAAATTTGGAGCTTTTACCTCGAGAATTCGATCTTTGACCTCGACTTTTCGACCTAAAACATCGAAAATTGGTTCTTTGACCTTCAAGCTACGACCTCAAACCTCGACAGTTGAAGCTTTTAGCTCGACTTTTCGACCTTTGACCTCGGCTTTTGAGGCTTTGAGGTGGGGGGGAGTACCTCAGAGGTGGGAGGGGGTTACCTCGGAAGTGGGGTAATGACTCAAATAGGTGGAATTTGGGGGGGATTGAGGGCGGAAAGTTACTTAGAAAATCCAATGCGATAAAAACTGCGGTTTTACGCATGTTTGAATTTTATTTCAGATTAACTTAATTAATTGGGTGGTTTTACGAATGTTTTTGAGGGATTTTATAGAAGTTCGTAAAACCATTTGTTGTGTGCAACCCTAAAAGACGACCGTGCAGACAGAAACGAGAGGACAAAATGAAGAAGCCAACGCACATTCAAGCACATTTGCCTGCCAACTCAAAGGCGACCACTTCGCAGGCAAAAGAGCTTGAATTTTGCCAACACACGGGAACAATAAGACACGTATTTTGCTAACTTTGTAACCTATGACAAATAATATAAATATCGAACCTTTAAACCAAGAACTTCCAAGCAAGTTTGCGGATAGGTTAGGTATTTATTACACGCAACAAGTAACAACTAAACATAAAAAAGACAACGGACAGTTTTTTACACCGACAGAAATTGCCCAACTTATGGCTTCTTATTGCGACTTGACAAAGAATACAATCAGAATTTTAGACCCAGGTTGCGGAACAGCTATTTTGACTTGTGCTTTAATTGAACATTTAGTTGAAACACGAAATGACATAGAACTTATTGACTTAGTTGCTTATGAAACAGACCCGGACTTAATTACATTTTCACAAAAGGTATTGACATATTTAAAAAAATGGCTTTTAGAAAAGGGTATTAAATTTCAATATTTACTTCACATTCACGACTTCATTTTAGACAATGCAAAAGCATTAAAAGAAAACTATAACGGTGAACAATTTGATTTAATAATTTCAAATCCACCCTACTTTAAACTTGCAAAGGATGATGAAAAAACCATTGCAGCAAAAGAGTTAGTAAGCGGACAGCCCAATATCTATTCAATTTTTATGGGCATTGCTGCAAAACTTCTTTCTGAAAACGGAGAGTTGATTTTTATTACACCGAGAAGTTTTGCGTCAGGCAATTATTTTAAAGCATTCAGAGAACTGTTTTTTAACACTGTTCAAATTGACAAAATACATTTGTTTAATTCACGTAAAGACACCTTTAATCGTGACAGCGTTTTGCAAGAAACTGTTGTAATAAAAGCAATCAGAGAAGAAATCAATCCAAACAAAAATGTGCTTGTTTCTTCAAGCATAGGAATTAAAGACATTTTTCAACCTACGATAAAATATTTCAATTCTTCAGAACTCATTGACCTAAATTCAAAAGAGAAAATTTTGCATTTGCCGACAAGCGACAAAGAAGAAAATATTTTGAATTTGGTTTCTACTTGGCACAATGTTCTGACTGATTTTGACATAAAAATTTCAACGGGACCCGTTGTTTCATTTCGGGCTTTAGAGTTTATTCAAAACAACTATGAGAACGGAACAGTTTTTTTAGCTCCTTTATTTTGGCTACATAACGTAAACAAAATGACTTTAGAATGGCCAAAACAACTAAAAGAAAAAGGACAATTCATAAGAATAGAAAACGGTTCTAAATCATTACTGCTACCAAATAAAAACTACATTTTATTAAGACGCTTTAGCACAAAAGACGACAAGAGCAGATTGATTGCAGCACCTTATTTCTGCAACTATGTTAAATCATATTTTGTAGGAGTTGAAAACAAAGTGAATTACATATACAGAAAAGACGGACACTTAGACCGTAACGAAGTTGTTGGACTTTGTGCATTACTGAATAGTGAATTATTTGACACTTACTTTCAAATTTTCAACGGAAACGTAAATGTAAGTGCAACCGAACTTAGAGAAATGAGATTTCCACCATTAGAAAACATAAAAGAAATTGGCAATAAAATCATACTTTCCAACGACTACTCAATGAACAATGTAAACAACATTGTAAACGAGCTTTTTGAATTGGAAGTAATAATGAATTGATATGAGTAAAACAGAAGAAGCACAAGAGATACTGAAAGCATTAGGACTGCCGCCAGCACAATACAACGAAATGGCGGCATTGACATTTTTAGCAATCTGTAACATTAAGGAAAATGACAGTTGGGCAAACGCAACTCGTCAAAGTTTAGGCGTTACAAAAGGAATAATGACTTTTGTAAATGACAATTACGGTAAATCATATGCACCAAATACAAGAGAAACATTTAGAAGACAAGTGCTTCACCAATTTGTTCAGGCAAGGGTTGTTGACTACAACCCCGACAAACCTGATTTGCCAGTAAACAGCCCAAATGCTCATTACGCTTTAACAAAGGAAGTTTTGGAAGTTGTAAAAACATACAAAACCAAAAATTGGGACAAAGCTCTTAAAAACTTCATTGACACGGTTGGAAAACTTTCAGAAGTGTATTTGAAAGAAAGAGAATTAAATCAAATCCCTGTTACACTTCAAAACGGAGAAACAATAAAACTTTCCGCAGGAAAACATAATGAAGTTCAAGCTGCAATAGTTGAACAGTTTGCTCCACGTTTTGCAAATGGTGGTACACTTCTATACTTAGGCGACACAGCAAAAAAAGATTTGTTTGTGGACGAAAAAGGGCTAAAAGATTTGGGCATTCCAATTGACCAACACAGCAAACTACCTGACGTTGTAATTTATGACAGTAAAAGAAAATGGTTGTTTCTAATTGAAGCCGTAACTTCTCACGGACCTGTTTCGCCCAAACGACTTTTAGAGCTTGAAGAATTTTTAAAAGACTGCAAAGTTGGTAAGGTTTACGTGACCGCTTTTCCCGATATGTCAGAGTTTAAGAAACATTCAAACAACATTGCTTGGGAGACAGAAGTTTGGTTAATGGAAGTTCCTGACCATATGATACATTTTAACGGAGACAGATTTATGGGGCCAAGATAGCCAACGCAATTGGTGGCACATTTGCAAAACCGCACAAGCCAAAGCTAAAGCCAAGTTTTGCAAAAGAGCCACCAAGCCAACGCCAACAAAAACTGACACTAAATGACTGAAAAACAGACGACAAAAACAGAAGGGCAGCACACAACAGCGGTTTTGCGTAATGGCGGGTTCGGTGCTTCGCATGACAGTTTAGTGGTAGGTTCAAGTTCAGTTCTTCGATTGAACTTTTGTGCTAAAAATCCGCCACTACGCCAAGCCGCTCCCCATTAGCCGTCATTGTAAAGCGACACTTAGAAAAAACCTTAAATTTGAAACGAACTAAAGAATAACAAAATGCTAAAACTGGAATTCAAAAAAGACATTAACACAACAGCTCAAAAAGTTTATGAATCGATGTTGGGTTTAAAGAACAAAAGCACATATGAACATTGGACCTCTGCCTTCAACCCTACTTCTACTTACGAAGGGAATTGGGAAATTGGAAGTAAAATTTATTTTGTTGGAATGGACGAAAATGGAAAAAAAGGAGGAATGGTTTCAAGAATTGAAGATAATCAACCTTCTAAATTTGTTTCTATCCAACATTACGGATTCTTAAATGGAGATGATGAAATAACTACTGGCGAACAAGTTGAAAAATGGTCAGGCGGACACGAAAATTATACATTTCAAGAAACCAATGGCATAACAACTGTGACAGTAGAAATTGACGTAATTGAAGAATATTCAGATTATTTCAAAGACAACTATCCAAAAGCATTAGATAAATTGAAAGAAATTTGTGAATAACATTTTTGTATGCAAGAAACAGACAAACATAACGAACGAATTGCAAAAATGACTTTTGCTTCTGTTTTTCCGCATTACGTTACAAAAGTAGAAAGTAAAGGAAGAACAAAGGACGAACTGTATCAAGTTATTAAGTGGTTAACAGATTTTGACAAAGCAAAAATTCAACAACTCATTGATGAAAAAGTAACTTTTGAAACTTTCTTTGAAAGGGCAACTCTAAACCCAAATGCGGAAAAAATTACAGGAATGATTTGTGGTTACAGAATTGAAGAAATTCAAAACCCTTTAACTAAAAAAGCAAGATATTTGGACAAAATAATTGACGAATTAGCAAAAGGTAAGAAAATAGAAAAAATTTTAAGACAATAATAAAAAAACAATAAGAATGGCAAAACAAGTTTTTATCAATTTAGCAGTAAAAGACCTTCAAAAATCAATGGTTTTTTATACTGCACTTGGCTTTTCAAATAATCCACAATTTTCTGATGATACTGCAAAATGTATGGTTTGGAGTGAAAACATTTATGTTATGTTACTAACCCACGAAAAATTTTCAACTTTTACAACAAAGCAAATCGCTGATACAAAATCGAAAATTGCAGGACTTTTTTCATTGTCTTTAGAAAGTATTGAAGAAGTGAATATACTTATGACAAATGGACTTAATGCTGGTGGAATTGAACCCAATGAAATGAGAGATTATGGATTTATGCAACAACGAACTATTGAAGATTTTGACGGACACACTTGGGAAGTATTTTATATGGATATGAGTAAATTTCCAACTGAATAAAAACAACGAACGGCTAACACGGGTTTTGCGTCAGGCGGGCTGACGTGCAAACTTGGAGCATTGTGCTTCTATTGAACTTTAGTAATAAATTGAAACTTTGTGCTCCGAACTGAAAGTCAGCGAAGCTAAACCCGCCCGAACGCAAAGCCGCTCCCCCATTGTGCGCCTTTTAACTGTAAATCATCGAGACAACAATTAGCCAAAACCTAACCAAATAAAGCTTTCAAATCGATATATTTTGCTTATTTACACAAATTATCTTAACATAAGTAGTTTACAACCTTCTTATATTTACTTTTCTTGCATGAATAGATGATTTTATGAGCAGAATTGGCCTTATTCCAACAGAATAAATCAAATTGCATTGATCAGGGTGAAAAGGAAACTTGACACTTTGTGACTTGATTGAATATCACCGCTGTGAAACGAGGGCGAAGTCATAAAAAGTTAAAAGCTATTCATCTATTCTAATGATTTAATCCATATGACCATTCAACAAAAAATAACCCCTTGCCTTTGGGTTGAAAAAGATGCAAGAGAAGTCGTCAATTATTATTTATCAATTTTTAAGGAAGGCAAACTCAAAGATTATCGACAATTCACCAATCCACCGGAAATGGGGGGCGAGACTTTTGAAACGGCGGTAATGGAAATTGCAGGAATGGAATTGAGTATTTTAGCTGCAGGGCCACTATTTAAGTTTAACGAAGCCGTTTCGTTTGTCATTAATACCAAAGACCAAGCTGAAACCGATTATTATTGGGAAGCCATCACTTCAAATGGCGGCGAAGAAGGGGTATGCGGTTGGTGTAAAGATAAATATGGACTCTCGTGGCAAATTGTTCCCGTAGAATACTTCTCTCTTATTCATAATGATGACCCCAAAGTCAGAGAAAAAGCCTTAATGAATACTTTTAAGATGAAAAAGCTTATTCTATCGGAGCTAAAATGATCTTAATTTGGTAATTCTTATCCAAGATGAAACTTTAAAAAAAAGATAGAGGCATTTTAAGTAAAATAGAATTTAACTATCACTATTTATGAAAAAGAACCTCTATAAAATATTTTTTTACATCATACTTACCTTTGTTTTTAGTTGCGATGGTAGTGTAGAACCTCTTGAACCGATTCCAGAATGGCTTGATGTTTAAATTTCGGAATTCAAAGCACAAAATGTTACAAACCCTCCACGAGTTGTTTTTCGGTATAAATTCAAAGGGAATATCGTTTATTATATTCCACCGATTTGTTGCGATGAGTTCAGCATGTTGTATTCTGAAGATGGAAAATTAATATGTGCTCCTGATGGGGGTATTGGCGGATTTGGCGATGGAAAATGCTCAGACTTTTTTCAGACGGCATCTGATTGTACTAAGATATGGCGTGATAATAGATAACTAAATCAGTGACTTTACCCTTTCATCATCATCCAATCTAAAATAGAAAATTAAATTTGCGAATAGATCTCTCAGCTTTCAATCATTTTATCAAGGTTCGAAAGTATTTCCGAAATAACATAAGGTTTTTCAATGAAAGCGGTTGCACCTTCCATTTCTTTTGTAAACTCTCGAATTCCAAGGCTGCCACTTGCAATGATAATGGGAAGCTTGGGGTTAATTCGCCGAAACTGTTGGATTAAATCTCTCCCACTTAATTTGGGTAAATCAGAATCGGTTATGACAAGGTCGATTTTATCTTTGTGTAACTTAAAAAGATTGGAGGCTTCTAAGCCATCGAAGGCCTTAAAGACGGCATATCCTTCATGTTCCAAAAAGTCGGAGAGCATGTTATTGATTTCTATTTCATCTTCAACGAGCAATAAAACACCCTTTTTGATTTCTGTTTCAAGTTCTTTGGTAAAATTAGCTTTCGCAAGAAGCGGGAAATAAAGTGAAAAAACAGTTCCTTTCCCTACCTGAGATTGAACATCGATAAACCCTTTATGCGCTTTCACCACACCGTGAACAATGGAAAGGCCAAGACCTGTCCCTTTCCCTTTTTGCTTCGTGGTAAAAAAGGGTTCAAACATTCGCGCTCGAACATCTTCAGAAATTCCGGTTCCGGTATCCGTGATTCGAATCTCGATAAATCCATTTTGCGACTTTGCCTCTGGGAAGTGCTTTTGAACAATGGCTTCGTCTCTTACAAAACTTTGAATTCTCATCATTCCGCCATTAGGCATTGCGTCACGAGCGTTAACAGCAAGGTTGAGTAAGATTTGGCATAAATTGGTATGATTCCCACTGATATAAAGATCGCTTGATGCCTGCTGAAACTCCAGATCAATGTTTCGTGGCATTGAAGCGCGCAACATCACATTCACTTGTTTGAAAACTTCAGTAATTGCAATCGGTATTAGTTCTAACGATTCAGAGCGAGAGAAAAGCGAGAGCTGCTGAACCACTTCTTTTCCTCTTTCGGTAGCGGTGCGAATTATTTCCACCGAATGTAACATTGCCTCAATCGTTTTTTTCATCTTCATTCGCTCAGAAGCGAGTGTAATGATGCTGAGGATGTTGTTAAAATCGTGGGCGATACCCGAAGAAAGGGTTCCTAAGGCCTCCATTTTTTGTGATTGAAGCCGTTCAAGTTGGCGCTTTTCTTCTTCAATCTTTTTTTGTTCTGTCACTTCAAGTGAAGTTCCAATAATGCGATAGGCTTGACCATTCTCATCGAAAAGAGGTGCAAGCTGAGTCATCCAATAGGTTTGCCGACCATTCATGATCATGCTTTCTTCATAAGCGATTCGCTCGCGCTTTTCAATTGCTTTTCGATAATTTTCCTTGATTTTTACGATTGCTTCGGGTGAGAATATTTTTGCCAATTCGTCTAAAAGCTTGCCTTCCAGAAGAACTGCGTTTAGATGAGCCATTCTTTCGTAGGCGGGGTTTACTTCACGAACACGATACTGATCTATCCCTAAAACATCAATAACAAAAATGGCAATTTCGGCGCCATAGTAAATGCTTTTCAAAAACGCCTCGCGCTCTTTGAGATGCAGCTCACCTTGTCTCTGGGCTACAAGGCTTCGACCTTCAGGGATGATGAACTCAACCTTACCTTCGTCATCAAATAATGGCTTGAGTGAAAAATCGATGAGATGCGGCTTTCCTTTTGCTTGAACTTCAACCTCAAATCGAACATCGCTACCGTTTGCAGCTTGGTGTATACCTTGCTTTAACTTGTCTTGCGCGTCTTTCGAAATCTGCCACCAATAACAATCCCAAAAATACTTTCCAATAACTTCAGTTGGCGGAATTCCACCAAAGGTTAATGCTGCTTTATTGGCTTCGAGCAAAATGCCATCGGGCGAAAGCAAGCCAATCATGTGGAACATATTATCAACAATAATCTGATGCCGCTTTTCTGCAGAACGAAGTTTTTTTTCAGTGAATTTGTTAAGCGAAATATCGCGCACCATAACAAAAAATTTCTCTTGAACCTGATCATACTTAGCGGCCCATTGAAACCAA
The DNA here is from genome assembly GCA_033763895.1 of Chloroherpetonaceae bacterium. Classification (NCBI taxonomy): domain Bacteria; kingdom Pseudomonadati; phylum Chlorobiota; class Chlorobiia; order Chlorobiales; family Chloroherpetonaceae; species Chloroherpetonaceae bacterium. The sequence continues at coordinate 343,562 of JANRJQ010000007.1, forward strand.
CGGTAATTTCCATCGAAATCGCGATATCGGTTTTCAAATGCAGATAACGGCTTTCCCTCAATTAGATCTTCGGCAGCGGTGAGTGTTGGTGCAATGTCTTCGGGATGAAGAAACTCGGAGAAGTGCTTTCCGAGAATAGTGTTGCGTTGGTAACCCATTTGACTAACCCAAGCGTCGCTCACTTCAATAAAATGACCATCTTTTGAAAGTACTCCAAGCAGCAACTGAGAGCTGTTCGCAAGTTCAAAAAGTGTTTCGGTGGAAATAAGTGTTTGCATAGCAGTATTTTGGTGACGAGAGAATTTTAAACTAACTACTTAAAAATAAAGTAAAATTTCAATCGATTCTAATAATCGAATTTCATTTGGTGTTGGAAATCACACCATTTCAAACTCCGAATTGCCTCCTTAAAGCACCGAACAAACCTTCGAATCAATAGAGTTCAAAATGACGAAGATGAATTTTTCTTCAATTTATTTTCGGATAAGGTTCAACTTTTTTTGCGTAAGTCACTAAACTCGGTGAATAAGAATAATTACATTTACATAACCGCCATCTATCATTTATGGGTCGATTCAAGATAGAGAATTGCGGTCGATTCGACTCAAGGGGTTCGAGTCCCCGTTCGCGTCTGGTTGCAAATGCCGGAAACGGCATTCGGCTAACAAGCCACAAGAAAAGGGGAGGAATGATTCAGAAATGAATAAATTAAAGTAAAGTTTGCAAGCGCAAGGATACCGTTTGAATATTTTTCAAACTTATTTGTACTTCCCTTTCCTTCAATATCTTTCCCTTTTTTGATTTTATAAAACCTATGCCCTTTTATCATGTTTAGAAAAAAGTATCAAGTCAAACCCAATACAGTCGGTTATTTATACCGCGATAATGTTTTTGTTGCAACTTTATCTCCGGGGATTTATAAATTTTGGGATTTCAGAAATCGAACCGAGCTTTTTATACTTCCTGAGCCTTCTCGGTTATTATCGATTGTCAATCAAGAAGTATTGACAAAGGATAACATTGCACTTCGATTTTCATTTTATGTCGTTTACCGAATCGTAGATGGCGTTTTATTCCTTAAAAAATTTACTTTGGATCGGCCTATTAACGCCATAATTTCAGAAGCGGAGCAACGATTATTGCACGGTGCTCAAATTCATGTCCGAAAGAAAATCTCATAAATCGAAAGTGAAGATTTAAATGAAAAGCGTTCCGAATTTGCTGACCTTCACACACCTGATTTTGAAAAATAGATGTCTGAGATTGGAATTATGATCGAGCAAATTCAAATTCGTGATATAACCTTTCCCAAAACAATTCAAGATTTATTTGCAAAACACTTGGAGGCAAAAATCAAAGCAAAATCGGAGCTTGAAAATGCAAGAACAGCCGTAGCAGCTGCAAGAGCTTTGAAAAATGCTTCCGAATTAATGAAGGATGATGAGAACATAAGATTTTTTCAGATGATTGAAACACTCAATAAAATTGCGGAAAAAGGAAAGCACACCTTTATGATTGGGGATTTTCAACAATTCATGAAAAAATGAAGAATAGAAAAAGCGGGGTACTTCCCCGCTTTTTTCATTTATAACCAATTGTGAATTATGCAATCGTCACGTTCTTATCGAGATATACATCTTGAATCGCGTTTAAGATTCCGACGCCTTCGTTCATTGGGCGTTGGAAGGCCTTTCTGCCCGAAATCAAACCCATTCCGCCGGCACGCTTATTGATAACGGCTGTGCGAACGGCATCTTGAAGATCATTTTCACCGGAAGCGCCGCCGGAGTTAATCAAACCAGCTCGGCCCATATAGCAATTGAGCACTTGATAGCGGCAAAGGTCAATCGGGTGATCGGTCACGAGATCGGTGTACATACGGTTATCAGATTTTCCGTATGGATTTTCCTTTGAATTCAAGGCCTTGTAACCGCCATTATTTTCAGGCAGCTTTTGCTTTATGATATCGGCTTCGATGGTTACGCCCAAGTGATTGGCTTGTGAGCTTAAATCGGCTGAAACATGATAGTCGGTACCATTGATTTTGAAGCCTGAGTTTCGGAGGTAGCACCAAAGGATGGTTGCCATTCCTAGGTCATGCGCTTGCTTGAAGGCTTGCGCGACTTCAACGATTTGACGGCCCGATTCAGGTGAGCCGAAATAAATTGTAGCACCAACCGCCGCACAGCCCATATCATGTGCTTGCTTTAAGTTTCCGAACATAATTTGGTCGAACTTATTCGGATATGTGAGAAATTCATTGTGATTGATTTTGACAATGAATGGAATTTTGTGCGCATACTTGCGCGCCACACTCCCTAAAACGCCAAAGGTTGAAGCTACCGCGTTACATCCGCCTTCAATCGCAAGCTTGATAATATTTTCACCATCAAAGTACAATGGATTTTTAGCGAACGATGCACCGGCAGAGTGTTCAATGCCTTGGTCAACGGGTAGAATCGAAAGATAACCGGTGTTGGCTAAACGGCCTGTACCGAAAAGGGTTTGGAGATTTCTTAAAACATTAATTGAGCGATCGGAGTGGCTCCAAATGCGATCAACAAAATCCGGACCCGGAAGATGAAGATGAGCCTTATCGACTTTAGCTTTATGTTCAAGAAGTGCCGAAGCATCCTTCCCTAAAACTTCAGCGACATCAATGGTTAATGACGATTCTACGACTGCGGTACTCATAGTATTTTCTTACAGATGGTTGAAAAAATAAGCGATCTTAATTGATTCCTTTTGGGCATATCGCCAAAAAACGGTGAAATATGCACCTGCTAAAAGTTCCCAAAAATACGCATTTCAATCTGAAATGAATTGATTTCTTTTGATTCTTTTCTATGAACCCATCATTCCCTTTTCTTGCTTGCTGAATCATAATTCTTCAAATGAGATTCGTTCGTGCGTTTCGTGTAGGCCGCGTTTTTTTTCGTAACAGAACTCCGTTAAAACATTCGACAAGTATCACGATGTTATTCGATTTTAGTTTGTAATTTCCGCCACTTGCTAAATACTCGATGAATCAATTCAAACACACACATCTTAGACGGCAACTTGAGCGTTTCAATCTTACGCTGGAGTCGCTTTCTCCAAATTTGATTGAATTCTTAAATGAAGTTGATCAAACATACACCGACTATGATGACGAGCGGCAGCGAAGTGAACACTCGATGGCATTGAGTTCAAAAGAATTGATGCAAGCCAATGAAGAACTTCGAGCTGTTTTTCAAGTGATTCCTGATATTTTTTTGCGGATAGATTCTGAAGGCATCATACTCGATTGCCGCGGTGGCGATCGTATTGATTTTCCGAAATATGAAACCCTGCCCAATGTTGTTCAAGCGCCAAATGATGATTCCATTCGAATAAATCTTGTTGGTCGAAAGATTCAAGATGGGCCTGACGACAATGTCTCTCTTCTTTTTGAACATGCGGTAAACCAAGTCGCCAAGAAACGTGCGTTACTGACAATTGAATACTCGCTTAATACTTCCGATGGCAAGCGATTTTATGAGGCACGGTTTTTCCCCTCCGGTAAAGATGAATCAATCGTAAGTATTCGAAATATTACGGGAAGAAAATCAGCTGAGATGGAAATTCTCAAACAAAAAACTTTCTTCAGTCAAGTTATCGATCTCAATCCAAATTTCATTTATGCCAAAGATCGAGACGGACGGTTTACGCTTGCAAATCGCGCAATTGCAGATGCCTATGGCACCACACCTGAAAATATGATTGGGAAAATGGATTCTGATTTTGGCGTTTCTCGAGGTGAAAATTATCTCAATGATATTCGAGATGTTTTTGATCATCAGCAAACAAAATCAAGCCCAGAAGAGCAATTTACAGATTCCAACGGGATGCATCGATTTCTTCAATCATTTAAACGGCCACTCATTTCAAGTGATGGCAAAGTCATGCAGATGCTTGTGGTATCAAATGATATTACATTTCGCAAGATTGCTGAAGAAGAAAACGAATTGCTTTCAAAGCAATTGCTTCAGTCCCAAAAGCTTCAAGCTATTGGGACTCTCGCCGGCGGAGTGGCACATGACTTTAATAACTTGCTAAGTTCAATTACAGGCTTTAGTTCGCTCATGCGCTTTACACTCACACACGATTCCCTTACACCGGCAGCAATCGAAGAGCTTTCAAGCTATCTTGATTTGATTGATCAAGCGGCGATGCGTGGCGCAAAAATGATCAAGCAAATTCTTGGCTTCTCGCGTCAAGGAAAGATTAATGTAAAAACCACTGAAACAATTGGTCTAATTCAAGAAGTTATCAAGCTCATCCAACACACAATCGACCGACGAATAAAAATTGAAACTGATTTCACCCCGGAGTATTCAATTATTGATGCCGATGAAAGTCAGATTGTTCAAGTGCTCATGAATCTCTCTGTGAATGCTGTCGACGCAATGATGGAAAACCTTCCAGAGAAGCATGAAGGAAAACTAAAGTATCGTGTCGATGTGGTTGATAATGAAACAATTCCTCCCGCTCTGCCGAGAAAGAACAGAGCAAAGCGATATGTCCGGGTTTCAATTTCTGATACAGGAATCGGAATTCAAGAAGAATTGAAATCACGTGTTTTTGAACCCTTTTTTACAACAAAACCGCCGGATAAGGGCTCAGGCTTAGGTTTAGCAATGAGTTATGGTATTGTAAAAAATCATAACGGCTTCATTTGGCTTGAGTCAAAAGTCAATGAAGGCACAGAATTCTCATTATTTTTTCCGCAATCTGAAAATATTAACGCAGTGGATTTACAAATACACCCAAACCCTTTACCACAAATAGGGAAAGGTCGGATATTGGTTGTTGATGATGAACCGGCATTACGACTTCTTTTAACTCGAGGGCTCGGCAAATTAGGTTATCAAGTAATCTCGGCATCAAACGGTCAGGAAGGTGTCTTGATGTATAATGACCACGCTTCTGAAATCGACGCCATTATTTTGGATATGAATATGCCCATCATGAATGGAATGGATGCTTATAAAGCAATTCGCTCCATTAAATCGGATATGAAAATCCTATTTGTGACAGGGCATTTAAGTGATGCGAATGCAGAGATATTGAAGGACGAATTGAATACGGTCATTACCACCAAACCTTATGCAATCGGAGATATTTCCTCGCTTTTAGAAAAACTTTTGCAGATGTAGGCAGAGTCACAACACTTTTTGCATGTTGCAACCCACCTCTGAATTATCAAATAATCACTTATAATTGATGGCTTTCGGGTTGAAGAACCAATTCTCCCAACACGAGATTAGGCGGTGTAAGCGCAGTGATTAGCACCATTTCAGCCGCTTGATGAACGGAGAGCATTTTATCGCGTTGAACTCGCATTGTGATATTATTCCAAAACCCGGTATTCACTCCGCCGAAATGCAAGAGTGAGAGTCGAACGCCATCGCGCATTAAATCTTGCGTCATCGCTTTGGTTAAACCGGTAACCCCATACTTTGAAGCCGAGTAGCCGGAAGACATTCTCATCACCGATTTTCCTAAGATTCCGGGCAGGTTAATGATGTGACCACTTTTTTGCTTCATCATTGCTTCTGTCGCAAATTTCGAGGCATAAAAAGTCCCTTTCAAATTCACATCTATCATTTCATCAAATTCTTCAACCGAAAGTTCTTGTATTGACTTTAAATGACCAACGCCAGCAGCATTTAAGAGAATATCAATTTTGCCAAACATCCCGAGAGCATTTCCAAAAGCCTTTCTTACATCCGCAGCATTCCGAACATCAGCTACTTCAATGAGGGTTTCTGTATCATAACTGCTGTATAGTTCGTGAGCCAACGCATCGAGGTCGCTTTTTGTACGGCTCATTAATACAAGCTTTGCGCCTTCTTTTGCAAAGAGTCTTGCGGATTCCGCCCCGATTCCTCGTCCGCCTCCGGTGATAAAAATCACCTTATCAATCATTCTCATTCTTTTTACCTCTTTTAATTCTATTCTAAGAACTTCGCCACAGACGATTCAAAAAATATCGTTTTGTGTTTTCCTTAAAATTAATTCATCACTTATCAGCCTTAAGCAACGAAAGAATTCCTTGGAGCGGAATTCGTAGCCACTTCGGCCGATTATTTCGCTCGTAAGCCAATTCATACATAACCTTATCCAATAGATAGGCGTTCAAGAAAAATGAAATTTCAGATATTTCTTTGGGAAGGAGTTTTTTGCCTTTGACATGCCCCAAATAAGATTTTAGGAATGCACGAGCAAGAACAAAAAACCAAGCCTCAGCAAATGGCTCCGATTTTTCTTTAGCTTTTTCGTTAAGGGTTGGATGCTGATATATTCCGGCGTAAGCAGCATAATGCAAAGAGCGTATCATTCCGGCTAAATCTTTACAAACCGAATATCGCTCTCGGCGTTCCTCAATAGGGCGTGCAGGCTCACCTTCAAAATCAATAATAGTAAAATCTTCTCCTGTAAAAAGTACCTGCCCAAGATGATAGTCGCCGTGAACCCTTTGTTTTACAAGCTTTAGTGGCCTTTTTGAAGTAAGTTTCAATCCGTTGGATAGTTCTTTTTTTGCTTTTAGAACTTGCTCGGCAAGCGTTGCTTCATTCGGTTCCAAAGCCGGAAGTTGAGTCTTGAGACCCTTCAATTCAAGTTCTAATAAATTTTTCGTTTTGGTTAACACGGCGTGGATGTCGCTTTCCTTCATCTTTTGAGGAATCAAATCTTTTTCTTTTGCCGCAGAAAGCGCTAAGTGCATTTGAGCGGTGCGTTTCCCTAAAAGACCAACCATCGACAAGGTTTCTTTGCCAATAACTTGAAGCAGTGGCTTTTCCGGCGACCAATCTGAAAATAAATCCTTAGGCGGTATTTCCGACTGAAGCTTTTTGGAATGAACGGAGGAATAATAGTCCGATGCTTTGCTCTTAAATAAATGCCAAGCATCCGATTGATTGGGGCTAAAGCCAAGCGCAAGAGCAACAACGGTTGGCCTTTTCGACTGATTGGTCAGAAGGATTTCACCCGCGAACTTCGCAGAGTGTTTGAAACCGGCTTCGTCTGTCAAGTATTCTGAAAGCTCGGCATCAGGATTTTTCCCCTCAACTTGCTTTCGGTAAAACTTAACAAAAAGTGACTTTCGCGCCCCCTTTTTCCCAAAGTACAGAGATGTATTGCTTTGTTCTAAACCTAATACTCCCGACTGCTTGCTGAATCGATTTGATGGCGCAATCGACTTAAATTTCCTTCCTTGAATCCCTTTTAGTGTAACTGAAGCTTTTGAATTTGGTTGAATGGAATCCAATTGAACTTCTTTCGAATTTGCAATAAGCTTAAAAAGAAATCGCCGAAACCTTGGCTCTTGAAAAGCATCTTGAAGCACGAGCATTTCTAACCCATAGGCAAAGGTGGTTATGATCCCTTCGATCTCGCCGGCATCGTTCTTCTCACTTAAACTTTGTTTAGGAACCAAATTCAAAAAAAGTTGGTATCGAGCACTTGTACGATCTTTGAAACGAAACGATAAAACTGCAAGTACCGTGTTGGTCTCTTGAGCCAAAAAACAAGATTCTATTTCAAATTTTAAGAGCGATTTCGATTTCTCTCCATACCACCGCGATTTCTGTACATAAGTCAGAATCGCTCCCTTTACTTCAGGCTTTCCGATAATATCAACCCATCGCATCTTACTTCAGCTTTAAAATATGAGCTGATGCATGTTGGGGATTTAACTCAACATAATTCCATTCGCCATTCCATTGATAAACTCTATCGGTTAAGAGATCTTTTACAGTGTAAGAACTGCCTAGCCCCAATTCTGTATTTGGAACAAACACCCAACCCGATTGAGAATGATGCGGATCAAGATTCACAACACACAACAAAACATTTTTCTGCTCTTCATCATACTTGAGATAAGCAAGAAGTTCTTGATTTTCGATAGAGTAGCCCTGATTGACAGAGAGAAATCGGATGAAGTTTGTTTTTTGAAGTGACGGATTTTCTTTTCGAATTTTATTCACTTTTGAAATAAACTCTCGAATATTTCCTTCTGCATTCCACTCCCACTGTTTCAATTCATACTTTTCAGAATCGAGATACTCCTCTTTTCCTTTGATCAACGGTGTATTGATACAGAGCTCGTATGCAGGGCCGTAAATACCAATGTTTGAGGAAAGTGTTGCTGCAAGCGCATATCGCGAAACAAATGCAGCTCTTGGTGCATTGTGTAAATATTCCTCCGAGAGAATATCAGGTGTATTAGGCCAGAAGTTTGGTCTAAAATATTCCTTTACTTCTGTTGTTGTTAATTCGGTTAAATATTCCGTTAGCCCTTGCTTATTATTTCTCCAAGTGAAATAAGTGTAAGAATGTGTAAAGCCGCCTTTCGCAAGCCTGTACATCAGTTTAGGACGAGTAAAGGCCTCTGCGAGAAAAATCGTTTCAGGATGTTTTTCTTTGATGCTTCCTATACACCAATCCCAAAAGCCAAGCGTTTTCGTATGCGGGTTATCGACCCTAAAGATGGTCACGCCTCGCTCAATCCAGTAATAAAAAATACTTCGAAGTTCTTCCCAAAGTGCTTCCCAATCCTCTGTTTCAAAGTTAAAAGGCAAAACATCTTCATATTTCTTTGGCGGGTTTTCAGCGTGTTGAACTGTGCCATCAGGCCGCCACTTAAACCAACTTGGATGCTCTTTGACATAAGGGTGATCTGGCGAGCATTGAAACGCAATATCGAGCGCAATATCAATTTTATGAAGTCGCGCTTTTTGAACAAAAGTTTCAAACTCTTTGACAGTCCCCAATTCTGGATGGATCGATTTATGCCCACCTTCCTTAGAGCCAATGGCCCAAGGGCTTCCGGGCTCACCGGGCTTTGAAACCACATTGTTGTTTTTCCCTTTTCGTTTGGTTATCCCAATCGGATGAATAGGCGGAAGGTAGATGACATCAAAACCCATTCGCTCAATTTCAGGCAGTAGCTTTTCACAGTCTTTAAATGTTCCGTGCTTACCATTTTCACCATAAGAACGTGGGAAAAATTCATACCAAGTGCTGAAAGACGCCTTCATTGGGTCAACCGTGACTCTCAGAGTTTTATATCGAGAAGCATAATTTTTATCGGGGTAGCGAAGCATCGTTTGGTTCAATTCTTCGCTTAAAGCAACAGATGCCGCCTTTGAAACAGTTTGATCAGAAATTGTTAAGAGCGACTCTTGCAGGAAATTCATATCCTCTTTTCGCCCCGCTTTTTTACAGGCTTCAAACGCGGTTTCAATCAATTGCTTTCCTACTTGCAATTCAAGTTCAATATCCACGCCTGCGGCATATTTTTTTTCAAACCCTGCACGCCACGTGGCAAAATGATCGACCCACGCTTCAACGGTGTATTCATAAGTACCGATCTCACTCACCAAGAATTCTCCACACCATCGGTCATTCAGCATCGGTTCTAAAGGCACGGATTCCCACTCTCTTTGCTTATGTCGAAAAAGCAAATTCGCGAGAACTTTGTCATGCCCATCCGAAAAAATATCCACTTCAACTTTTACTTTTTCATTTGGAACCCGTTTAATGGGAAATAAACCGCCGTCAAGCTCAGGTGTCATCCGCTCAATAATCGGCCTTGCTCGACCATCATCTGGTTTAGATAAACTGAAATTACTAAACGATTCAATCCGCTTAGGAGATCCACTTACCTTTTGAGTCACCGTGGATTTCTTTGTTGGTGTGAGTTTCGAAGGTGATTTCGAGGATGATTTTACGTCTGTTTTTTTTGTGCCTTTAGTTGGCATATCGGTTGCAAGTTAGTTGGTTAAATGACGGGTACGAATATGAATGTTTTAAGAGAAAATGAAAAATCAAACGCATTATTTTTTCAATGCGCAAATACAACAGACATCGACAATATCTGAAGGTTTAGCCCCGCGGGAGAGATCGTTCATTGGCTTTGCAAGTCCTTGAATAATTGGCCCAATTGCAGTAGCGCCTCCAAGGCGTTCGGTTAATTTGTAACCAATATTTCCCGCATCAAGATTTGGGAAGATAAAAACGTTGGCTTTACCGGCTACTTTTGAGCCGGGAGCTTTTCGCTCACCAATACTTTGAATAAACGCCGCATCAAATTGCAATTCACCATCGATGAGTAAATCCGGTTTTTTTGATTTTACAATTTCAAGCGCTGCGAGCACTTTGTCAACGGCTTCATGTTTCGCACTTCCTTTCGTTGAAAATGAAAGCATTCCTACAATAGGTATTTCACCCGTAAGGGTGAGATGCGATTGAGCCGTTGTCACGGCAATATCGGCAAGTTCTTCGGGAGAAGGATACGGAACAACCCCGCAATCAGCAAAAGAAAATACTTTTCCCGGTGCCGACCAATGATTTTCGGGGAAAGCCATTAAAAAGAAACTTGATACCAATTTGGTAAGGCTTTTATCGACGCCGATAATTTGAATGCCTGCTCGAAGCACATCAGCCGTTGAGGAAACCGCACCGGCCACACATCCATCTGCTTCTCCTCGCCTGACCATCATTGCGCCATAAAACAGCGGATTTTTCATTGTTTCTTTGGCGCTCTCATAAGTCACTCCTTTAGCTTTGCGAAGTGTAAAATATTCACCGGCGAATTCTGAAAATTTCTCCGATTTCTCAAAATCGATAATCCTGATTTTGGTTGGATTAAACGGTTCATTGATACTTTGAAAGCCAGCTAAAATTTTTTCGGGATTTCCAAGCAAAATCGGCTTCACGAGTTCTTCCTTTGCGAGTTCTGCCGCCGCAAGAAGCGTGCGCTCATCGGCAGATTCAGGTAAAACAATCCCTGCTTTTTTTTCTCGTGCCTTTTTTCGAATCGAGGATAAAATTGGATGTACCATACTTGGAAAGCGTTTTGAATTTCACATGCAAATAAATATACATAATCATTCAGAAGTGGCTTTTCTTGCATCACACACAAACTCAAGAGTAAAGTGTATTAGAAGTGATAAAAGCCTAAAACAACAAAGGGCACTTGAAGTGCCCTTTAGTATCAAATATCAAAATCTATCTTTTAATCACACGCGATTGGCCGATTGCACGATTCTCATAAATTCAGAGCGTGTAGCTGAATTCTGAATAAATACACCGCCAAGCTTACTTGTTACAGTATCGGAGTTTACATCTTCTACCCCGCGCGATTTCACACAGTAGTGTTTTGCAGTAATTAATATGGCAATGTCTTCTGTTTCCAAAATGTAAGAAAGCGCATAGTAGATTTGCTCTGTTAGACGTTCTTGAATTTGAGGTCGCTTTGCAAAAAACTCCACGATTCGGTTAATCTTCGAGAGTCCCAATACTTTTTTCTTAGGTATATAAGCCACTTGGGCCAAGCCATCGATAATTACAAAATGATGCTCGCAATTGCTTTGTACATTGATATTTCGCTCAATTACCATTGAGCTATAGCCCATTTTATTTTCTACCGTTGTGCACTTCGGGAAATTTTTCCAATCAAGCCCATAAAAAATTTCATCGACATACATTTGTGCAACCCGCCGTGGTGTGTCGGTAAGGCTATCATCAGATAAATCAAGACCCAAAACCCGCATAATTTCAGTAAAGTTTTTTGCGATGATGGTCCGCTTTTCTTCATCAGTGAGGCCTGTTTCTAATTGAGGGGTCGCAACATTGCGACTTCTCAAAAAATCGGCAACTTGCTCACCGAGAACAGGATCTGATTTTTGACTTTTTCGTACAGGGGTTTCAAATTCAGGGTCTTGAGTCGAAAACCCATTGATGACCATTAATTCTTCACGCTTTGAATTTTCTTCTTGAAAACCGGTTCTAATCATTTTTGAGTTACTCTCCTCGGTAAACGACGAAATTTCGTTCTGATTCAAATACTTTGACTTCATATAAGTCGATTCCTTTCATATTAAGTTGTTTTAGCTTGCGTTCAATAACTTCCCAAAACACAACAGCAATAACCTCGGCCGTCGGCACGGTATCACGGAACATTTCCACATCAAAGTTGAGGTGTTTGTGATCGACTTTTGATAGGATTTCTTCTTCTAAAATTTTCTTTAAAATTTTTAAATCAAAAAGATAACCGGTTTCTTTATCCACAACTCCAGAAAGGGTTACTTCTAAGTCGTAGTTGTGGCCGTGCCCATAAAAATTATTGCAGATGTCATAAACATCACAATTTTGCTCATCGGTGAATGTTGGATTAAAAAGGCGGTGGGCAGCATTGAAATGAACTTTGCGGGTGACATAAACTTTACGGGGTTTTTCAAGTACCCGATTGATTACTTTTTCCGTAACGGTTTCTCTACTTGGTTCCCAAACCTTTACTTCATTGGGTTCGATCATAAAAAAGAAATTGATTTAAAAGCCTTGTTTAGTTATAATCGGTTCTCATACTTAAAAGTTCAGACGGAGTTTTTTCTGATTTTGGTTGAAACTTACGAGAGTTTTTTCTGAGCATTTTCTTAGTACAATAAAACAAACGCTTTGAAGTTACAAAGGTTACGGGAAGAGTTGAATATTTTGAGTTGGAGGCTGTGGATTATAATCCTCATCCGGTTCGTTAAAAAGATATTTCGGATTGAGTCCTTTACATGAGGTGAGATAAAGCGTGCAGTTTCGACAAGAAAGGGAAAGCCAAGTAGGATGTCCGTAATAATCTTTCCACTTCGATACCGCCACTCCATTTTGATATTCTATCCCAAAACAATGCTCAAGGCAAGAGGCTTGAAATACTCCGTTGGCGCAAGCGTGCGTTTCGCTTCGTTGGCAAACAAAATCCTTACAAATTTTTACTTCAGGATTTTCGTGTTTGATTGGCTTGGGATACCCGCGCATTTCAACTTTAATCACATGCCAAATTCGTTTAAGAAAAACGACCGAATTTCGAAAGTGCCATAATGGGTTATACCAACTTACACCGGCTATTTCCAACAACAGCAACGCCTGCGCTGCCTGCCTTGCTCGCCGATGATTAGCAGCAACTCCGACGAGCCATTGCAATAATTGAATTCGCCTCTTTTTCATTAAGCAGTATGGATTTTTTAATTTCCAGTTCCCTAAACTTTATTTTTTTAATCTTCGTTTAATAGCCGAATATTCAGACTTCAAGAGTACATTCAAAATCGAATTCAATTTTATATGCCGGAGTTAACCCTTCTTAGAATTTTTCTGTTTGTTCTTCTTGTTCTTTCAATCGTTTTTTATCTCAAACGAGGGTTTAAAAAAATTCTAACTCATTTTTTTCCTCACTCAAATAACAATGATCTTCTCTCACTTGCTATCCCAATAGTTATATTTTCGTTTCCAATTCTATCTTATCTCCTTCGTCTTATTAAACCACTTCGCGAAACCAACTTCATCTATAATCTTCTTTACTTTTCAAGTGTTTTAGGAATCTTTACAGGAATATTAGTGGCTGCCTTTGTCTTTTGGGATTTGTTAAGAATTCTAAAGCGTGTTTTCCTTTTCTTAATTCACTTGTTTAGACAATCTTCACCTGCGGCTGAAATCGCCAATCAACAATTATCGATTCAGCCCACCTTTGAAACCAATGAAACGGATGCCTTCTCCAAATCTCGTCGTGATTTTCTCTTGAAGTCGGTACCAGCAAGCGCAAGCCTATTCTTTCCTTCCGTTATTACAGGCTACAGTCTTTTCAATAACCGAACCAATTACAATATCAATCGAATGACCCTCCATTTTCCGAATCTTCCGGCGGAGCTTCGTGGGTTAAAGATTGCACAAGTCAGCGATATTCACTCGGGCGTTTATATGCCTCAGCATAAAATGGAAGAAATCACTGAAACTGTTAATTCGCTTTCGCCGGATTTGGTGACGCTCACCGGCGATTTCATTGCAGGGGAATATTCAGAAATTCAGCCGTTTGTAAATGGGTTCAAAAACTTAAAATCAACTTACGGAACATTCTCCTGCCCGGGTAATCATGATGAATGGCTCGATATCAAAGCGATTACCGCTGCAATGAATCAAAAAAATCTAAACCTTTTACAAAACGAATTTCAAACGCTTGTTATCGACGGCGCACCGCTTCATGTCATTGGTATGGATTTCGATTCCCCTCGAATCAAAAATTTTGATGAAGCCACTCAAAAACTCCCAAGTGAAGGGTTTCAACTTTTGCTTTGCCATCATCCCGATTTCTTTGAAACAGCCAAAAAACGAAACATTGATTTAATGCTTGCCGGCCATACTCACGGCGGTCAATTGGCTCTTGATTTCCCCGGTTTAGAAATCTACCCGATTGATTTGTTCTACAAATATCCTCGTGGCCTTTATGAAGAAATTCATCATAAATCGCAAAAGCTTTATGTGAATTTAGGCATTGGAATTACAGGAACTCCTCTCCGAACCGTGCAGGCCGAAGTCGCTTTGATTACACTTGCCTAATTCAGTTCGATTTTGAATGAAAGTCTTTTATTCGGATAAATACACCATCCCGCTTCCGCCAGACCATCGATTTCCAATGGTGAAGTATAAATTGGTCAAAGAAGGCTTACTTAATGAAGGTATTCTATCGATTGATGAAATTTTTGAACCCCACTTAGCCACACAAAATGAGTTACTCCTAGCACACACGGCATCGTATGTAAATGATGTTTTTTTAGGAACCCTAAACGCCAACGCAATTCGCAAAATTGGGTTTCCTTGGAGTGAAGGCCTTGTTCAACGCTCTCAAGCGACCGTTGGCGGTGCAATTGATGCCGCCTATGAAGCACTTCAAAATGGCATTTCCGGAAACTTAGCCGGTGGCACTCACCACGCTTTTGCCGATTCCGGTGAAGGCTACTGTGTTTTCAATGATTTGGCCGTCGTGTGTCAATTGCTTCTTTCAACAAACGAAGTTCAACGAATCGCAATTATCGATCTTGATGTTCATCAAGGCAATGGCAACGCGGCCATTTTGGGTCAAAACCCGCAAGTGTTTATTTTCAGTATGCACGGCGAAAAAAATTATCCCTTTCGAAAAGTCGCATCAACGCTTGATATTGGGCTTCCCGACGGCACAAGTGATGAAGGTTTTCTCTTTGAATTAAAAAAATACTTACCAAGCGTTTTTTCATTTAACCCCGAGCTTGTGCTTTATCAAGCCGGCGTTGACCCTCTATTTAGTGATGCTTTAGGCAGGCTTTCATTAAGTCATGAAGGGCTTGTAGAGCGAGATAGGCTTGTACTAGCAGAGTGCCGAAAGCGAAGTATCCCGATTTCACTTGCCTTGGGAGGTGGTTACGCAAAGCCGATTGAAGATACCGTCAAAGCGCATTTGGGAACTTACCGGGTGGCAAAAGAACTATTCTAATAAGATCACGGGCTCTTTTTCTTTTCGGCAATTTCTTGATAAATGTTAATCAACTCATTGTAAATCCCAATGGCCAAAATTGTTGGAGCCCAAAGCCCAATAAAGATGGCGATGCTTTCATGATTTTGACTCTGACCGAAAAAAAATAAATAAATCGATAGAACAATAGAAAGGCCTGCAGCAAGAAAGTAAAAGATTGGTTTCATTTTAGAGTTAAGATTCTCATGACAGGAAGGTCATGTGTGTTGTTAATACGTTGTTGATTTGCTTGAGCAAAAACCAATGCCTCTCAAATCCCAGACATTCACTCGTTGTAATCTATAATTCATTTTTCTGACTCCCGAAAAATGAAGCACTAAATTCCAAAACTCTAAATTAGGAAAGCGCGCGACTTATTTGGAATACAAATGGCTATTTTTTCGATTAATTTAGATTCATTCAAAGCTTCCTCTGAACGGCCAAATCAGCTTTTTTCAATAGGTAATTAAGCCCAATAGGTTTATATTTTTTTGATGAACTTTCTCCGATTGAACTCGGAAAACCCATCCGTAAGGAATTACGAAAGGAGCTTGATTATGACAGCCTATTCAACGCACTACCCTGAGCATACCACACCAATGTGGTTGAACTCACATGAGCACCCACCAATTACTCCGGATACTGTATGGGAAACCTTAGGCAAAACGATGCTCGCCGATGGCGGTGGAATCACCGACTTTGTGCTCGACCTTCGCCGAAGCCGAGGCTCTTATCTCTACGATTCCCTCAATCAACGAATGATGCTTGATTTCTTTACTTTTGTAGCTTCTTCGCCCATAGGAATTAATCATCCAAAGCTTTGGAGCAACCGTGCGTTTTTGGATAAGCTTTTATTCGCCGCTATTGTGAATCCATCAAATTCAGACATTTACACCGTCGAGTTTGCAGAATTCGTGGATACTTTTTCCCAAGTTGCAAAGCCCGCCTCAATGAAATACACTTTTTGGATTTCAGGCGGTGCGCTTGCCGTTGAAAACGCCTTGAAAGCTGCGTTTGATTGGAAGGTTAGAAAGAACTTTAAAAAGGGATACAAATCAGAAAAGGGACATCATGTCATTTACTTCCGTGAAGCCTTTCACGGCCGTTCGGGTTACACCCTTTCTTTAACCAACACCGACCCGGCAAAGACGTTGCACTTCCCGAAATTTTCGTGGTCGTGCATTGAAAATCCGAAACTTACTTTTCCTCTTTCGGAGCGTCATATTCAAAAAGCGTTGGACTTGGAAAAGCACGCCATTGCTTCAATTCAAAAAGTTTTTAAGGAACATCAAGATGAAGTCGCAGCCATTGTAATTGAACCGATTCAAGGAGAGGGTGGAGACAACCACTTCAGACCGGAGTTTCTTAAGCATCTTCAAACCTTGGCACACGAACATGAGGCGCTGCTTATTTTCGACGAAGTTCAAACAGGGCTTGGACTCACTGGAAAAATGTGGGCTTCCGAACACTTTATCATTCCTGATATCATCACTTTTGGTAAGAAAATGCAAGTGTGTGGGTTTATGGCATCAAACCGCTTGGATGAAGTGGATCAACATGTTTTTCAGGCAGGCAGCAGAATCAATTCCACTTGGGGTGGGAACTTGGCCGATATGGTTCGCTCGAAAAGAAATCTTGAAATTATTAAAGAAGATAACTTGGTCTTAAATGCCGCAACCGTAGGCAATCATCTCTTGAATCAATTGCTTGAACTTGGAGAGGAATTCGGCGAAAGACTAACGAACATCCGAGGCCGCGGGTTGATGATTGCATTTGATATGCCTAATCGCGATTCGCGTAATCACTTTATTAAAAATGCACAAGACTCAGGGTTGATGATTTTGGGTTGTGGCGAAAAAAGCGTTCGGCTTCGCCCTCCGCTCACCTTAAGTCTTGAGGAAGCAGACGAGGGAATTTCAATTATTCGAAAAGTTGTGCAAACAATGGCATAACCCTTTTCCCCCCAATTCCTTCACCCAAAAAACCCACCGGTTTTGAATTCCCTCAGAATAATCCTTCAAGAACCTTTGTGAGTGTGAAATATTCGATTAAATTTACCAATTGTATTACTGCTTGGTTGTCAACTTCAAGATACTCTCCCTTTTCACTGAAACTTAAATCTTGAATGGGCACTAAGCCCTTTGGAAATCAAATCATTTTGACCTTGGTCAATTTGAAAAAGAAATCGTTATGAAAAAACAACTGATTATTCACCAACATAGCACTGAAATTCAAGTTGCGATTGTTGAAGATGGCAGACTTGCAGAGCTTTTGATTGAAAGACCTGAAAACGCCCGAACCGTCGGCGATATTTATCTTGGCAGAGTTCAAAAAGTCGTTGAAGGATTGCAGGCCGCCTTTGTTGATATTGGTCAAGACTTAGATGGCTTCTTACATTTTTCGGATGTTGGAACAACGGGTGAAGATTATCGAGCGATGATGACGGAAGAGTTCGACGACGAGGATGATGATGACGATGACGACGACTATGATGATGACGAACCGAAACGACCGCAAGGCGGAAACGGACGCTCCCCTCAAAAAAGCACTTCAACGGCTTCACCTGTAGCCGGTGAGAATCAAGGTCGAGACCGCGAGGCTGAGGCGCGTCAAAAGCGGCTCTCATATACGCAAATGATTGCCGGTAAACTCAAGCCCAACGACAGCATTTTAGTCCAAGTGATTAAAGAACGCATCAGCACCAAAGGCTCTCGCTTGACTTCCGATATCACCATTGCCGGAAGATTTATGGTTCTCTTGCCATTTGGGCAAGGGAATATTGCCGTTTCAAAACGCATTTCAAACCGCCGTGAGCGCAAACGACTCAAGAATATAGTCCGCTCAATGCTTCCTAAAACATTTGGCGCAATTATCCGAACTGTTGCAGAAGAGCAAGACGAAGTACTTTTGAGAACCGATATGGAAATGCTTCTCAATAAGTGGAAGCAAATTGAAGAAAAGCTGAAAACCGCAAAACCGCCGCAGCTTATCTTTAAAGAAGATGCAATTACCCTTTCAGCTCTTCGTGACTATCTCAATGATGATGTTTCCGAAATCGTCTGCGATTCGCCTTCGCTTTACAAAGAAAGCCTTGCCTTTGTTCGTTGGGCTGCGCCCGAATTTGAAAAGCGAATGACGCTTTACAAAGGCAAGTTACCTGTATTCGAAAGCTACGGTATAGTCAAAGATGTGGAATCCATCTTTTCAAGAAAAGTGTGGCTTAAATCAGGTGGTTATTTGATTATTGAACACACCGAGGCGATGGTTGTTGTAGATGTCAATAGCGGCCGTTATGCTGCCAAAAAGGAACAAGAAGAAAATTCACTTCGTACCAATTTGGAAGCTGCCAAAGAAATTGCACGGCAATTGCGACTTCGCGACATTGGCGGCATCATTGTCATTGATTTCATCGATCTCTTGGACGACCGAAATGCCAAGAAAGTATATGAAGCGATGAAAACCGAAATGCGAAGAGACCGTGCAAAGTCGAATGTCATTCCGATGTCAGACTTCGGTATCATGCAAATCACTCGCGAGCGGGTTCGCCCAAGTTTAATGCAACGAATGGGAGAACAGTGCTCTGCATGCGGCGGCACCGGAAAAATTCAAGCGCGAAGAACAACCGTTCATCAAGTTGAACGTTGGCTTCGCAAGTTTGCTTTGCGCAACCGGCCATTCACCAAATTGGATTTAACCGTTAGCCCCACGATTCTTGAACCCTTAATGAGCGAAACGCTCAAGCCAGATTGGAAATGGTTTTTACAGCACTTGGTGATTGTTGATATCAAACCCGATGACAGCCTTCGAAGCGATGACTTCCGTTTTCAGCTCAAGAAAACCGGACAAGATATCACCACAGAATATG
This sequence comes from Chloroherpetonaceae bacterium, assembly GCA_033763895.1. NCBI lineage: Bacteria > Pseudomonadati > Chlorobiota > Chlorobiia > Chlorobiales > Chloroherpetonaceae > Chloroherpetonaceae bacterium. Next base: position 362,761 of record JANRJQ010000007.1, read on the forward strand.
GAATGTTATAATTAAGCCTGAAAAGCGATTGAACGAGTGAAACAGCTGGCCAAGATTCTCGGAACAGGTTTTGGAACCGGACTTGCACCCATTGGGTCGGGGACGTTAGGAAGCCTTTTAGCGGTTGCGGTGTATTACTATTTCGCCGAATACCAACACCAATTGTTGCTTTGGCAATGGCTTTTAATTCTTGTTGGTGTTTTTTTCCCGATTGGAATTTGGTCGAGTGGTGAATTGGAAGATCTTTACGGTCACGACCCGCGCCAAGCAACCATCGACGAATTGGTTGGCCAATGGATTGCTTTTTTGTTTCTTCCTTTTTCTTGGAGCACCCTGATTTTAGGTTTTGTTTTTTTCAGACTCTATGATATCACCAAGCCTGAGCCGATAAACCGAATCCAAAAACTTCCAAAAGGGTTCGGCATCATGATGGATGATGTCTTAGCAGGTATTTATGCCAATATCTCCGTTTGGATTTGCCTCATCGGGTATGATAAAATCAAAATTATTTTGTCTTGATCTCACCTTCTTTGCGTCCAATTCATGAAGCAACTTTATCTTATTCGGCATGCAAAGTCGAGCTGGAGTCATCCTGAGCTGACTGATTTCGAGCGGCCATTGAACAAACGCGGACGAAGAGACGCACCAGTTATGGGCAGCCTGTTAAAAGAGAAAGGCATTAAGTTTTCTTCGTTCATTTCAAGCCCTGCAACCCGCGCAATCATGACCGCAAAACTCATTGCCGATGCCGTTGGTTATGCAGTCGATGACATCATCACCGATATTCAAATCTACGATGCTCCAACAAACAAACTGCTTTCAATTGTTCAATCATTTCCTGATCAATTTGAAACCATCGCACTCTTTGGGCATAACCCCGCAATGACGGAATTGCCAGAATTACTTACGGGGAAATCGCTTGAAAATGTCCCGACTTGCGGCGTGGTGGGAATTCGCTTCCCAGCCCTTACTTGGCAAACCGTTAAAGAAAAAAGTGGAGAGCTTTTTCTCTTCGAATACCCTAAAAAGTATTTGAAAAGCGACGATTAAGTCAATCATATTTTTGAGAAGCCTTTACGACTCCTGTGCAAATCTTATTCTCGCACTGAATTCTAAACCGAATTCCGACTCACTTCTTTTCAACAAACTGAACCACCGTTTCAAAGTATTCTTCAGGCTTCTCAACCATTGGCACATGCCCACACTCTTCAATAAAATGAAGGGTTGAGCCTTTGATTTCACGATGAATCAACTCGGCATATTTTGGGGGAATGAATCGATCGTTACGACCCCAGATAATTAAGACAGGCTTTTTAACTTCACCCAGCTTTGCACGAACGCCGCTTCGCTTTAAGTCGAGTTTCTTGAAACTGCGGTTTAAGGCCATCATCGCCTCATAATTTTCCTTCTTTCGTACCATTTCCCAATTCCGCTCAAAATGCGCCGGTGTGATATGTGTAGGATTATGATAAACGCTCTGCATCGTTTTTCGGACAAACTTGCGCGATGAAACCACCTTGTGTAATACATGCCGAACCCCCCAAACGCTCGCCATTCCAATGAAACCGGGCAACGATAGAAATCCGTCGGAATCGGTGAGCACCAATTTTTCAAATTGTTTAGGATAAATCGTTTCATTGGCTAAGAGATACTTTGCCCCCATTGAGTGGCCAACCGCCACGAGCGGCTCACCGGGCATTGTGGTTTTGGCAAGGAATTCAGAAAGAAGTGAAGCGTAAAGCGTCAGTGAATATTGAATAGTAGAGGGTTTATCGCTACCGCCGAAGCCAAGCCAATCAAGCGCAAGGACACGATAGTGCGAAGCAAATAAGGGAATCACGCGTTCATACGCCTCTATGGATGAAGAAAAACCGTGAAGCAAAACAAGTGTTTTTTGACCTGCACCCGCTTCGAAATAGCGATGGTTGTAGTTGCCTAACTGAATGAATTTAAATTCGCTTTCTTTGAGACTTGACATTGATACTCCTTGCTTTCCAAAAGATACAAAGAATGAGAATCAGTTGAGAATGAGATCGCTGCGATACTTCAGTGTTACAGCTTGTGCGGCGCTTAAGCCTGCGCGGTGGTTGAGCTTGTCGAAACAACCGCGCAATTTCTTTTCATGTCATTCCAGCAAGCGAAGCGCGTCGGGAATCCAGCACGCACCAAATTGAGGTGGTTGAGCTTCTAGAAACTACCGCATCGTTTGCCCTTTATCCTTTGTGTTCTCAGTGATTCCTCAGTGTACTCCGTGTTTCGGAATTACAAACACAAAGGTCACAAAGAAATACCACAATGGACACGGAGAATAAATACAATCATTTGTCATTCCCGCAAGCGGAGCGCGTCCGAAATCCTCCACGCAGCAAATTGAGGTGGTTGAGCCTCTCAAAATCATTCCTCAAGTTCCACTTGTTTTCACGACATTCCTTTCTTTGAATTGCTTAATTTTGCCTCAACAGTCACACTCTGATTCGTCTATTCTCTGATAGAAAACACCATAGAAAATGAACATTGAAAAATCCCAAATAGAATTCATTTCAGAAATAAAGTATAAAGTCCGGCAGGCGCAATACGATGCCTTAAAAGCGGTAAATATTCATCTCATCAATTTGTATTGGGAGATTGGCAAGTCCATTGCTGAAAAACAGTCCGAAAGTTGGGGGAAAGCGATTGTCCCCACTTTATCCAAAGAGCTTCAATCAGAATTCCCCGGCATTGGTGGCTTTTCTGAAGGAAATCTATGGTTGATGGCACAATTTTTTACTGAATATCACAGTGATGAAAATCTCGTACTACTGGTACGAGAAATTAGCTGGAGTAAGCATGTTACAATTCTTAAAAAATGTAAGGATAACTTAGAACGAAAATTCTATACTCTCTCAACAAAAAAATTCGGATGGACGAAAAACGTACTTGCCCATCACATTGAAAACAAAACCTATGAGAAGTACCTCTTAAATCAAACCAATTTCGAGCAAAGTTTACCTGATACCATTAAGAATCAAGCAGTATTGGCTGTAAAAGATGAATATACTTTCGATTTTTTGGGGCTATCTGAACAACACTCAGAGCGGGAATTAGAACAAGCCTTGATACAAAACATTAGTAACTTTCTGCTCGAAATGGGTCATCAGTTCACCTTTGTCGGGAATCAAGTGAAGTTAGCCGTAGCCGAGAAAGAGTATTTTATTGACTTGCTCCTTTTCCACCGGCAGTTGCAATGCCTTGTAGCAATTGAACTGAAAGTCGGAGAATTTCTACCCGAGTATAAAGGGAAAATGGAATTTTACCTTTCCGTACTCAATGATCAAATGAAACTACCCAATGAAAATGACAGCATTGGCATCATCATTTGCAAAGAAAAAAATAGAACCATTGTAGAATATTCGCTCAAAACTGCATCTCAACCGATTGGCGTGGCAACCTATACTCTAACGGAAGATTTGCCTTATCAATATCAAAATCTCCTGCCAAGCGGAAAGGAAATCAGCGATAAAATCAATAAGTATTTTGGTGAAATATAGCCGAAGCGCAGAATTAATTTTTAGCCACAAAACGGCGCCGCACTGCGCCCTGCGCGGTGGTTGAGCCTGTCGAAACCACTGTCTGAACTGTGATTTATAGGATTAAGTGATGAACATGATTATTAATGTCATTCCCGCAAGCGAAGCGCGTCGGGAATCCTGCACGCACCAAATTAAGGTGGTTGAGCCTGTCGAAACTACCGCGTGATGAAGACACGCACGCAGATGACACTGATTGAGCAGATTAACGCAGATATTCAGTGAAAATCAGTTCATACTGCGTTTCAGTAACCGGGATGAAAAAGATTTTATTATAGACTCAAAAAATCGCTTTCAAAATTCATTTCCCTTTTCTAAATTCTTAAATCTTTGTTCCTTCAAGAGAAAAAATATTTGTCTATTGATGAAAGAATGACTTAAATTTCTTAAGGTGATATTTATTTTAAATTATTAAAATGTAAATCCGTAAATTGCAAAAAAAATCGATTATTTTTTATATCCAGTAGCTTCAATAGTAAAAAATCTAAACTCAACCTATAATGGATAACTTAGATAAATTAACCAAGCTTTATTCAAATTTAATAAAGCTCATAAATAATAGAAAAGATGACTTTAATGAAGAATTTGTAAGTGTTTTTAACTATGCAAAAGGCTCAGAATACGACAATAAAGAATTCGACAATAAATTTCTAATTGTTGGTAGATCAGTAAATGGATGGACAAATTACAATAAAAATGAATTGTTATTAAAAGAAGGTGAAATTATAAACCGAATAGGAAATGATAACCTACAATGGACAATTAACAATTGGGGTATAAATTACGGTAAAACCTATAACACAAAAAGGTCTGCCTTTTGGAGAATAAATAGAAAAATAACCGATTTAGTATATCAAGTAAGTGATTATAATTTTAATAAACTTAGCTGGACAAACCTTTACAAAATATCAAATGCTGCAGGAGGAAATCCTTCTCCAAAATTACAGGCTTTACAATTTGATCTTGTGAAACAAATATTAATTGAAGAAATAAGAATTTTAGAACCAAAATACATCGTTTTTCTCACTGGTTACGACTGGGCAAAACCATTCTTAATTGAAAACGATAACATTAAAATAGAATTACTCAATCAGACTAATTATGTAAAAGCAAAAGGCTCTTTTTTTAATAGTAAATTTGCAGTTGGACTACATCCACAAGGAAAATTAGAAATGAAACATGCAGAAGAAATATTAGAATATTTGGATTTAAAAAATTAACTTTAGGAAATGATAATATTTAGTTTGGTATTTTATCATGTAGCCAAAGAGTTTATTGCTTTATATGAAATATATTAAAATTTAATCATATTACTCTAACCCTTAATTCGAAATAACAAATAATCATCATAAACTTTTCAAAGATTCATAATGCTTTTTAAGATGTTTTTCTAAAATTTTCAAACATTCCTTTTTTTCTCTAAATGATAGCGTCTCATTAACAAAATACGACATCTCCACATCATTTAAGTTTTTAGCCAAATAATCGTATTCTTGATCAGTAATTCGGAAAACTTGTTTTATTGCGTTATCAATTAAATCAGGAATTCCGCCAATAGTCTTTAATCCTAATTCATCCCAAGTTCTGTTTCGCCTTTTGCAACGGCTTATTAAAGAATCTTCTACACATGTTTTTTCGTCAAGCGTGGCTATTTGTGCACTTTGCTCATTGAGATTTAAATTTTTATTCATGACCATTTTTATTTTATAGAATTACACACCAATACCTGTACTTATTATTTACTTACAATTTTAAATTCCCATCTTCGAGGAAAAAAAATTAAGAAAAAACGATAGTCTTTTTCTTATATCTTAATGTCTCTTTGCGAAATAAATCTTCTTCGGAAATTTCCCAAAAACAAAAGTCGTGACTTGACATAACCAAAATTTATGCTCGCGTGGCTTACCATTAAATGTTCGTAGGAAATAATCCCCACCTCCAAACATCACTTCTCCCTCTTTGACTAAATCAGCGACATAGGAGCCGTCAAATCCTTCAGTTGACATTATCACTTCCACTTCTTTTTCGCCATCAGCGTACATATCAAGGAGTTCATCAGCGCCCGAAACCATCTCCAATTCTTCCTTAAGCCCAGTCCAATTTGGTAAATCGATATACCAACGGCCGTCTTCTTCCTTATAAAAGCGATAATATTTCATTTTTGATATTATTTATGTTTTTGATTACACATTGAAAGGCGGCTGTTAGTTCGCTGAAAGTGAAAAAAAACTTCTAGATTTTACAACTATTTTATCAAACAATTTTTTAATAAAACATTCCATTGTCGGCAATATTATATGTGAATTTATTTCTGATGCATTCAATTCTATTTCTCAATTATATTACTCATTTCTATTTTTTTCCCTCACCCCCTTCTTGCACCTCATCACACCCCATAATTTCTTTGCACATTCATTTGCTGGAACTTCTTAGATTGCGCTTTGTTAAAGTTCACGAGAGTTTGTGAAAGCTTGAAGATTACGGAATTGAAACGCACAAAAATCCATATCAACCAAGAGGCAGTAAAAACTGCCCTTTCGTATTTTAAACACTTTTTAATCATTGAATCGCAATGACCGGCGCAACAGAAACGCTTCTTCAAAAAATATCATTATCTTCTTTTCTCTCCCGCTGCGAAGCCTTCTTTCCAAAAGAGTTTCGCATGCCAAAAGCGTCTGAAACCCTCACCTACACTGGCCTTTACGGCTCACTCTCGTCGCTTCTCTCCGCAAAGCTGTATCAAAATCATTCAGGTGCGGTTGTGCTAGTGGTTTCAGAAGAGCGATATGAACTCTATGAAAACGATTTGCCCGTGATATTCGGCACCGCCGCAAAAGAGCAAATTTTAGATTATATCTCCGAGCCTTCCCGCGTGCTTTCGTCACTCATTTCCGGCAAGCACACGAAACCATTCATTCTCGCTACCGACCGCGACCTCTTCCGCCCCACCGTTTCTCGCAAAAGCGCCGAGCGCAGCAAATTACTCTTGGAACATGGCAAAAAAGTCGGATACGAATCCGTTATTCAATTCCTCACTGAGAATCACTTTACCCGAAAAGATTTCGTCGAAGCCGAAGGCGATTTCGCCGTGCGCGGTTCCATCATCGATGTCTATTCCTACGGCGCCGCCGAGCCCTTCCGTGCCGAGTTTTTCGGGGATGACATCGATACCCTTCGTTATTTCGATATCCAATCGCAACTTTCAACCGCCGCCACCGATGCGGCCTTAATCGTCTCGAATCTCTTGGGCGATGGCATCACCGAATCTACACTCTTAGACTTTTTACCGGAATCCACACTCTTCATTTTGGATCAAGTTCAAAGCCTTCATTTTGAAACTGATGAGATGGAAAACATTCCCTTCACCGACTTTGAATCAAAAACACAATCTTCTCCCAAGGTTTATTTTTCAATGCTCGGCGAATCGGATATCGCCTTTCCGGCAAAATCTCAAATCAAGTTTAATTCTAATTTCAAATTCTTTTCGGAGTCGCTTTCAAAAGCAGCCGAAGCCAATCAATCGTTGGTGATAGCCACAAAGTCGCAAAAGGAGATTGGAGAGCTTGTGGAGTTTATGCAAGCCACTCCTTCACATCACGACGAGGGCGAAAGCACCGATACTGCAAAGCTGCCCATTGATGAATTGACCATCGTTCCCGAAACACTCTACGAAGGCTTTACGCTTGGCTCAATCTCTCTTTACACCGAGTTCGACATCTTCGGCAAGTTGCACGCACATAAGCTTCGGCGTAAGCGCAAGATTCGCCCGATTTCCCTCCGTGAACTCCGAGCCTTGAAGGTCGGCGATTTCATCGTTCACGAAGATTACGGCATCGGTGTTTTTATGGGGCTTGAAAAAGTGAAAGTGGCGGGCTCGCAACAAGAGTGTGTGCTCGTGCATTACGAAAAGGGCGATAAGCTTTATGTGAACATCCAAAACCTTCACTTGCTTTCGAAGTATTCTTCGGGTGAAGGTCGCACGCCCTCGCTTTCGAAACTCGGCAGCGATAAATGGCAACAAAGCAAGGAGAAAATCAAAAAGCGGTTGAAAGATATCGCCCGAAACCTCATCGAACTTTATGCGAAGCGCAAAGCCTCGGTGGGATTTGCACACGTTTCCGATACCGTGTGGATGCGCGAATTCGAAGCCTCCTTCATTTTTGATGAAACGCCCGATCAGCAAACTGCGATCGACGCCATCAAAAAAGACATGCTCTCCACAGCCCCGATGGATCGGCTCATCTGCGGCGATGCCGGTTTTGGAAAAACAGAGGTTGCAATGCGTGCTGCGTTCAAAGCTGTGGAATCGGGCAAACAAGTGGCGTTGCTTGTTCCCACCACCATTTTGGCGCATCAACACTTCCGCACCTTTAAGCAGCGATTCCAAAACTTCCCCACGCAGATTGAAGTGCTTTCGCGCTTTGTTCAGGCAAAAGAAGCAAAGCGCATCACCAAAGCCACACAAGAAGGAAAGGTTGATATTCTAATTGGCACACACCGTTTGATTTCGAAAGATGTGGTGTTTAAGGATTTAGGATTGCTTATTGTTGATGAAGAGCAGCACTTTGGTGTCGCGGCGAAAGAGAAACTTCGAGAAGCCTTTCCGAATGTCGATTCGCTTACCCTTTCCGCCACACCGATTCCGCGAACGCTTCAATTTTCAATGATGGGCGCACGCGATCTCTCCATCATTTCCACTCCGCCGAAAAATCGGCAACCCATTGAAACCATCATCCACGAATTTGATGAAGATTTCATCAAGAAAGCCATTAGCCGCGAGCTTGGGCGAAACGGGCAAGTCTTCTTCCTTCACAATCGAATTGGAACCATTGAAGATATGTACTTGCTCATCAAACGCCTCTTCCCCACGGCGCGCGTGGCGTATGCCCACGGGCAAATGCCGACCAAACAGCTTGAGGAAATCATTATGGATTTTCTTGATAAAGAAATTGATGTGTTGGTGTGTACCACCATTATTGAATCAGGCGTGGATATTTCGAATGTGAATACGATTGTGATTAACCGCGCCGATATGTTCGGCCTTTCCGACTTGTATCAGCTTCGCGGACGCGTAGGGCGCAGCGAGCGCAAAGCATATTGCTACCTCATAACGCCTCCGGTTTCAACCCTCACCCAAGAGGCACTGCAACGCTTGGCCGTGATTGAAGAATTCACTGAACTTGGCTCGGGCTTTAATGTTGCACTGCGCGATTTGGATATTCGTGGCGCGGGAAATTTATTGGGGGCCGAGCAATCGGGATTTGTTTTTGATGTTGGGTTTGATGTCTATCAAAAATTGCTTGAAGAGGCTGTAACGGAATTGAAATCCACCGAGTTCAAATCCATTTTCAAAGACGCGGAGATTCGAAAGGAGAAAGTTGAGAAGCCGGCCGATATTACTTTCTTCTTTGATGCGCTCATTCCGGGTTATTATGTGGAGTCAGCGGCGGAGCGGTTTGCACTCTATGAGCGGGTTTCGAAAGCCGAGAGTATGAAGGATGTTGAGGCATTTGAAAAGGAATTGGCCGATCGATTTGGAAAAATCCCTGAAGAATGTCATCATCTGATTGCCGTAACAAGGCTTCGTTTTTTCACCTTACCGCTGAAAGTGGTGAAGATTGATATCACGCCCGACCGTGTGGTACTCACCTTCCCCGATGGTTCAGTGGATAAAGCCTATTACGAAAGCAAAACTTTTGAAAATGTGCTTAGCGCAATTCAAAGTGGGGCACTAAAAAAGTTTTCCCCACAGTTTAAGCATGAAAAGAAGTTCCGCCTTGAATTCAATTTTCCTCATCCCGTCAAAGAAAATCCCAAAAAGGCTTTAGATTTTGTGCGTGAGATTGCGGGGGTGTTGATGAATAATAATAATTAATATAAATTAAGAACTACCATTTTAAAACTAACTCACTGTTAACTTTATGTTTCTCCGATCTCCTCATTTTCGGTTTTTGATCCTCGTAATTACATTTAATTTTCTTGTTTTCAGTGGCTGCACCAACTCAAAGATAAGCACATCTAGTTTATTTACTGAAAACCATCCTTTCATTTTCATAAAGGAATATCAAAAGTATATCCCCATTTCCGTGAATAAAGGAGATACAACAATTTACCCTGATTTGGTTTTTCATAAATTGGAAAAAGGAAGTCATCAATACCTCAATTATTTCAATATATCATCAGAAGTTAATCAAGAAATTATAAATTTCGACACCTCACTATCTTCCTCGATATCATACTTTAATCACAATAAAGAGATATTCTTTTCGAATGGTAGTATTTTTTATTTATTTGAAAATTTTTCTAAAAATTTATTTATTTTTCTTGCAACCCCAATTTTTATGAGTTTAGGAGTAGCATTTGGACTACTCTTTAGCCCTTTTATTATCCAAAAGGCTATTTTTGACCCCCCTGAGGTAATCTATTTTGATGTAAGAGATGAAGTTACAAATCAATCTCTTAATTCTACACTTATTTATTGTGTACCAAATCACTTTATTTCACAAGTATTTGAAGACAGCTTGGGTTTAAGGAAACGACTGAAAGAACCAAAACTTGAGTATATAAAAATTGATTCAAATACAATCAAATTGATTCAAACGAGTTTACCGAATACTCCAACAGCTTTAACAGCCTTAGGAAATGCACTTATACCCTTTGCCCAAACTAAGTTTATTCATGATTTTGACTATCGATATTACTCTGAAAGATTAAAGCTTTCTAATCAATCAGACACGGATGTAGAGTCGATTAATTCAATAAAAAAACGATTCAAAAGTCGTGATACTTCTTTTACCTCGATTTATCCATTTGGTATTACTAAAAAAGATTTCTTAAATCTATTAAATATAAATCTTACTTTGGAAGAAAGTAGGAAGGTCAATTTCGACAGCATAGGTTTTTACTTCATATTTCACCGAGAGGGATACATTCCTCAATACCTTTACATCGATTATCAAAAATTTAAAGAGACTTTGTTTAAAATTAAATTAAAAAGAAGAGAAGTTTCTGTCTCTGACAATAATTTAAATTTCTTTAATGAATTTTTGAGAATTAACTACTTTTTGCATGAAGTATGGAACATTAAAAAAAAATTTCCCAAGAAATTTAAGTTAATCCCTTTAGATACCTATTTAACATATTCAAAATTAAGTGAAATTGATGCTTCAATTGAAATTATTGAGAAATTAATACCTCAGGAACCAGTAGTAGAAATTTATAAGTTTATAAAATATCAATTTTTAGGAGAAACAACATCCGATAAATCAAGTTCTAGGTATTTAACAGACAAAGATTTTTTTCTATTTAAATATGATTATATCTTGTTCAATGAGGAACTTTATTAAATTTCTAATTCAAATTTAGTATGTCACACAATTACTATCTACCATCAGATTTAAGCTCGTTAATTTCAGATGAAAAAATTGATTTCTTCGTTTACCCAAATAGACAAAAGCCGACTTATGAATATCTGAAAGTTATAACTTTTTTTATTATTTGGCTGATTATATGCGGGATGATTACTTTTGTTATACTATCACCTCTTATTAATGGCGAAAGTGTAACTATTTACTTTAATGATAGAGCTTATACAGGAGACTCAAACAATTTGATTCCCGTTATAGTCTCCCTTATTATTCCTATTACATTTTTTATTGGAGGAGCAGGTGTACTTATATACAATATCAATCAAATGATGCAAAAAGGGGGAATATTTGTTGGTACGATTACTCGATTAATTCATTCTCACAAAGGAAAGATTAAGGTTTATTCTTGGAGAGAATTCCTCGGGGTTTTGGAAATTGATGCTGAAGAAGGAGATGTATCGTTGAAATTAAGGACTGGAACGGTTCAAAAACAAAACGGAAGTAAGGTCTTTTTACACGATATTGTTCATATTTAGGGAATTGAAGATTCCTTATCAATTGCTACAATGTGTAAGACAAGAATTGATGAACAGTACTGATAACGAGAGATTATACCTAAAATTTTTCTGAAAAGTCTTTTCTTCAAGTTAAGAGCAGTAAATAGTATATCACCGTTAAAGTCTATTTGAAAAATGAATATGGTGAATTACTACTTTGTAAGACTATACATAAAAAGCAGTCTTTATAGAATACTACACTCAAAAACAGAGCAGAAAAAGATGAACTCGGCCAGCTCGATGCGGAATCCCGCACGCCTATCATTCACACGGTGACCACGGCATGCGCCGCCTCACTTCGTCTCTCGAAGTATCGAAACAACCTGCTACAAGACACGGTCATTTCGAGGCTTGTAATATGCTCGTCAAGCTCGCACCGAGAAATCTCAGACCTTCTGCACTTCAAATATTGAGGTGGCTCTGCTTGTCGAAACCACCGTCTCGCGGGGAACAGCTTTTGAAAGGAAACCACAAAGAACACAAAGAAGAAACACAAAAGGACACAGAGAGAAAACGAGGTCATTCCGGCAAGTCGCTTCTGCGACGCGTCCGGAATCCTGCATGCCCATCATTACCACGGTGGTTGAACCTGCGACACACGGAGCCTGTCGAAGTGCCGAAACCACGAACCACATCACACAGTCATTTCAACAAACTCTATGACCAAACTTTTCTTTTACTCCTCAAATGGATTCTTTTCAGGACTTTGACGATTGGAAAAAAAGGAGAGGATTTCAATTCGATCGTCACTCACCTGATAATACATTGTGTTGTACTTCAGTATAACAAAACGGTGAATGGGTTTGACTTTACTTTTTGGGAAAACAAGTGGGTTTCGTGAAATTAAATCAATAACACGGTCAACTTTTTGGGCGAGTCGTTGAATCTCTTTCTCAGTAAAATTCTCTTGCAGATACTTAATCGTTTTTGAAAGCTCTTCTACGGCATTATCCGTCCAAACCACGTTATAACCACTTTTCATACAGTGCTTTCACTGCAAGATGTGAGGTCACTTTGCCGAGTTTTGCATCGTCAATTCCCTTTTCAATTGATGCCTTTTCATCACGAGTCAAATCATCCCACCATTCTTGATTTTCTTCCTCCTTGATTTTAAGAAGTTTCTCAATGACTTTCGTGTCTTCCAACCCTGAAAGCCATTGAATCAATTCAATCTTCTTATCGGAAACTTGACCTTGCATATCTATTTTTTAATTCAATTGTTCCGTCTTTCTTTCTCCCTCAAAATATATCGTTTCTCACGAAGACCCAAAAACCTTGATAAATCCGTGGTTGAACCTCTTCGGCGGTTGAGCCTCTTAAAACAAATCACTGCATGTCATTCCAAGAAGCAAAGCGCGTCCGGAATCCTGCACGCCCATCATTAGCACGGTGGTTGAGCCTGCGCCGCACTGAGCCTGTCGAAGTGTCGAAACCACCTGATCCACGGTCATTTCGTCAGGCTCAATGACCTCTTTCTTTGTCATTTCGAGCGCAGCGAGAAATCCCATCGCTTTCCCCAAGCCAGAGATTTCTCCCTCCGCTTCGCTCCGTTCGAAATGACAACCGTTTTTGCAAATCATTCCGCCTTGTCCGTTATCTGAAAAGCAAAACTCACTCATGAATGAAAAAGGAATGTCATACCAGCTTGTCCGGTCTCAGACATTCAAAAAACTTCTGGGGTGGTTGAGCCTGTCGAAACCACAGAGCCTCAAGAGACTAACCTCTTCTCATAGAATACAAATTACTCAGACCTATCAGATGAACGCCATAGACCGAGTGAAACTGTCTCAACAGCATCAACAGCGTAAACATGAGAGATAAACACAACTATACTTTTCCCTTAAAAAATCGCTTTAGATTATCACTCCTCTTTTCTATCTTTTGATAATCTTGTTCACTATCGACTCTCTAACTTAAATGACCTCTGCATTTGCATCTTTAATAATGGAATTTTTAATTCAAAAAGACCAATGCGAGATAAGAAGCGGTTTTACGCCTGTTTGAATTTAATTTCACTTTAACTTAAATAATAGGGTGGTTATGCGAATGTTTCTTGAATATTTTGAGGGCGTTCGTATATCCTATTGTTCAGCTAAACTCCGCTTCGCCGAACATCGGTTTTGCGTGAGTCTTCGGGCTGCTTCGCGCCCACTGGCCCCCGCAAAGCCGCTCCCCATTAGCGGTCAGTGTAACCAGATATCAGTTCAAAAACAAGACATGATAGACTAAATGATTAAAATAACAAGTAACATATCGTTACCAAAAATTCAGAACTTATATACTCAACTTGCTTCATCCAATGATTCTGTGATTGATGTGCATTTGCCTAAAAAGATAGAAAAACTGGATTTCGGACTGTTATTCTCTTACCTACAGTTTTTATCCACTTGGGTAAGAAATAATCGTTCAGGTAAATTGTATCTACCAATTAACAACACGGAAGAAGCAATTGAATATTTGGATGCCAATGAGTTTGTTTATCCATCCATTGTATTGGCTTGGGAGAAAGAAATTGTAAATGCGAATGGGGAAAACATAAAAGGTGAATTGAAGAATCCGAGTAAGGAATATTTCAATCGTATGGATTTCTTCGACTTAAAAGGAACTTCCGTTCCTATTTATTGCTTCGACCACGACAAATCCAACAGAGGCCTTTCACGCCACTTTTACAAGAATTTTAGAGAGTTAGTAAATGAAACCACTCTAGGTTTTAATCTTTTCAATGCCTTTAAAAAAGTTGGAGACTTCAACAAAGGTGTGTTTAGAACAGGTGTAAAAGGTCATTATGATGACTTTATAGCAATAATCCACGAACTTTTTACGAATACACACGAACACGCAAAGACGAATGAACTTGGCTATAATCTATATCCAAATATTCGTGCATTACAATTGAAATTCCACAAGAAGCCGATTAACAAATTTGTTGAACAGTTTCAAGATTATGTAGGTCTTGTTCAATATTTCAATTCAGGATTTAATATAAATCCCCAAGGTGAATTATATCTGTTAGAAATTTCGATTTTGGATAGTGGTCCTGGCTTTGTGAAACGATATAAAAAGATAAGCGACTACAATTTGAACATATCCGAAGAGGTTGAAATTATCAAGCAATGTTTATACAGACACAACACTTCTGCTGATGGACTCAGAGGTGAAATTAAAGGTATTGGGCTTGACAGAGTTCTACAAACACTTGATGGAAAAGGATTTGTAAGAATAAAAACTGGACGGGCAGATATTTTTCGGGACATGAGAAACAATCGCTATCATCATCATGACAATGCAAGCGAAATTCAGTTGAATGATTTCCAGAATAACAGCACCAACAATTTTACTGTATATCCAGTAGCAGAAGGCACTTTACTTTCTATTTTTTATCCCTTAGAATTTAATCAGCTATGAGAAACTACTTTATATACCAATATGAAGACGCAGTTTCTTCAACAGGAAAACTGAGAGTTACGGTATTGTTTGTTCACCAAACAAAAATCGGTTCTCAGAATGAATTGGCTCAAGAATTAAATAACTTTTTTCAGGAACACAGTATTACCGACAAATTGGTGGTTCTTGTTCCGAAATATCTTGATGCTTCATCTTTAGAATATTTCAAATCAGGCAGAGAAACAACATTTCAAAGGGTTCCGGGCAAGTCAGTAGACTATTTTGATAAATGTTTGATGATTTATGAGTTTGATGCTGGCGGCAGTTTTACTTTGATTGAAGGAAAGAAACCAAAACATGAATCAAAGTTCATTTCACATCTATTGAGAAGCGGTTCAACTGTAATTTTCAAAAACAATGGCGGTTTGGTTGAATCAACTCCTGACCATCACTTTGTTTTCCCAAGCAATAAACACTGTTCTAAGTTTATACGAACAGGAAATGTTCTGATAAATCAATCAGAGATATTCTTTCTCGCTGTTCAACTTTTGAAACATACGAAGGATAAAAATATTATATACTGCGATACATCATCAATCAATGTTCTGCCATATTCGGTTTTTGAATTGAGAAGAAGGTTTAAGCAAGAGTTTGATTGTCCAATTGTCCATAGTTTTAAATCATACGATGTATTTGAAAAAAGCACTGATAGTTTTTCTCCTGAATCGTTAGTATTAATTTCAGCATCTACATCAGGTAATATCATTGACAGGCTATTAAAGGAAAAAAGAGCCGATAAAGAACAGATACAGATTATTTACTTCTTAGGTCGAAATGATAAATTCTTAAACCATAGTGCTAATATAATTTGCAACCTGACAAAGGATTCTGATTTTCAATTAGGAGAAGAAGAATTTGAAACCTACAACAATCCTGAAGATTGTAAACTTTGTAAGAACCATTCACGACCAATAAATATTCGTGGAGACGTATTTCTTACAGTTCAGCCGAAAGTTGAAAGGCATCTTCTAACAATAAAACCTGAATATTTCGCAAAGAGTATAGCAACCTTTGCTGAACACTATAAAAGCAGATTGCCAAACGAAGGTGTAATTAAGGTCTATTACAAAGACAATTTTCCTGATGCGAACTACGAAGTTTATTTTGATATTGTTTATCTGCTAAAGAACTTAACCAAGTTCACAAGGTTTGACGAAGCACTAAATAGACACATTGACAAATATATACCTGCGAATACAAAATATCTTTTGCATCTCCCTGACATTGGTTCAGAAGAACTCGCAAAGCATATCCTTACTAAAATTCCATCAAGTATAAAACCCGAGTTAATAAAACTAGATTCAGGCTTTACAACTAAAATCAAAGAAGAATCTGGAACTGTTGTCATTGTTGCTTCCTGCATTACCACAGGCAAAAAACTATTACAGATAAGCCGATTAATGCGAAATATGGAGAAGTTGAATTTGGTTTATTTCGTGGGTATTTACCGACCTGTAAATGACACGTTCGCAACTGACTTAATTAGTGATTTAAAGAAAGGAAAAGACAAAAGCGATGAACGACCATTTGTCGCAGTTGAAACCATTTACTGTTCAATACAGCAAACCGAAACTTCTTGGGAACTGGAAAAAGTCATTTTTGAAGACTTTATAGGTTCACTTGATGAAGACAAAGAGCCAGAAGTTTACAGCTATGTAAATGAACGACTTGAAATTCTCCGTGATAACAAAAAACTTCGTGGTTTTAGTAATGATGTTTTACTGAAAACTGTTGGCAAACAAGATTTACGATTAAGGAAGAATTTTGCGTTCTGGAATTCATTTGAATATAAAGAAAATGAAGTAGCTCAATCAGAAGTTTACTTTACCATTTCGACAATCATTTCAAACCTTGAACAAAAGCAAATCAATTCTCATCCATCACTTAAGCAGACAAACTATGTGAGAAATATGCTAAGTCCGAGAAACTTTCACCGATTTAATGACGGCATTATTCAAGCATCACTGCTAAGAAGCGGCAAGACTGAATATTTCTCCTATGACCTTGACAGCGAACTTAGTTTGCAAATGAAAGAATTCCTGTTAAGTATCATTGACAAATACAATTCAGCAGACGGTGAGGCCTTAATGGAATTTTTGCTTGCAATTGGCATCAGGCGACTAAAAATGAAAAAAGAAGACCTAAAAGAAGTATTAATCAAAGCAATTAATTGTCCAGACAAAATAGTATCAAGATTTTCAGAATACATACATAGTAAGATTCCATAATAACATGATAACTTAATCGAATAAAAACACCGAACCGCTAACAGCACCTTGTCAAAAGCGGGGCGGACAATGGTAAAATGAACATTAGATCATTAAATAAGCATTTGTGCTTGCATGACAGTTTGGTGCTCCTAAAGCCCCGCCCTCGGCAATACCCAAAACGTTCAGCTAAACTCCGCTTCGCTGCGTTTAGCTGAACGGGGAGCATAAACAACTTCACAGCATACATTAAACAAACAAAAATATTTTTGGACAGATGACAGTAAAACCCAAAATCACAGAACTACTCAAACGACTTAATGACGGAGTAATTGAAAAGGAAGAAGTAATCGCTTTATCTCTGCTTTCTTCAGTTGCAGGAGAAAGTATTTTTCTTTTGGGTGCACCGGGAGTAGCAAAATCCTTGGTTGCAAGACGACTTAAATACGCTTACAAAGACGGCAGTTCATTTGAATATCTTATGAACCGCTTTAGCACACCAGACGAAATATTTGGACCCGTTTCAATTTCCCAACTTAAAGACCACGACAAATACGAGAGAATTATAAAAAATTACTTACCGACAGCAACGGTTGTTTTCCTTGACGAAATTTGGAAAGCGGGACCTTCAATACAAAACGCTTTACTAACCGTTCTTAACGAGAAAATATACCGAAACGGAGAGCAGGAAGTTCAAGTGCCGATGAAAGCACTTATTTCAGCTTCAAACGAATTGCCAAGCAAAGGCGAAGGACTTGAAGCCCTTTGGGATAGATTTCTTGTTCGCTTAATTGTTGATGGTGTAAAGGACAAGCAGAGTTTCAATGACATGATTTCAAAGACATTGAACTCATACAGCGACACCGTTGGTGAAGCATTGAAAATTTCTGATGACGAATACAAAAAGTGGAACAAACAAATTGACGAAATAGAAATTCTCGAAAATGTATTCAATGTAATTCACGTTATCAGGAGTTTTATAGACCTACACAATCAGCGAGAAGAAAACAAACAAAATCCGATTTACATTTCAGACCGTAGGTGGAGAAAAATTGTTAGACTTCTTAGGACTTCTGCATTTCTCAATGACCGTAAAATGGTTGATTTGATGGATTGCTTTTTAATTAAGGATTGTCTTTGGAATGAGACAGAACAAATTCAAACTGTTTCTCAGTTTGTTAAGGACGCTATCCAAAAACACGGATATAATCTTTCATTAAATATGAGTTCAATTTCAGACGAGTTGAAAGACTTTTGGAAAGAAGTGCTTGAAGAAACAAGTCACATGAAAAAAGTTCAAATACCCAAAATTTATTATCAGCATTTCTATTTCATTGAAGGTTTTGACCGACCTCTCATAAAAATTTCAGACTATAATCAATTAGGTGACGACTACATTAATGTAACATTCTATCAAAATTCAAATGAGGATTGGCAAAGAAGAAATTACCCGCAGAATTTTAGAATTAAATTAAGTAATAAGCCCAACAACATTGTTCATGATGGTCAACTAAGAAAAATTGAAACAACAGACAGTGAAAAACCTGCAACTAAAAGACCACACCCTGCGGTTAAAAAAGATTGGGATAAACGAGTAAAAGTAGTTCTCACAACTACAAGTAACCTCAAATCAAGAATAGATAGTTTTAAAAGTAATGACTTAAAGCATATTAGAACAAATCTATTTGTAAATGAATCCTATGCAGAAATTGTCGAAGACAACCTAAGACAACTTCAAAATGAAATTGAAAAATTAGAAGTTGAAGTGAGTAGAATTCAACATTTTTACGAAAATGTCGAACATGATGTTTTCATTGATTCTGCATTGCTTAGTTTGACAAATGGGAAAAGCGATTTTGCCCTATCAGAATTGACAGATGAATTTGAAGAGTGGATTTTCGAACAATTGCAAAATCTTGAGATTACAAATTCAAATGAATTTCTAAGCAACGACTTGAATTTCTATTTGAATAATACTGACATAGATGAAGACCTTTATAATGAACTTATAGAAGCTATCGAAAACCGATTAGATAATGGACAATAAATTCGATAGGTTTCAAACATTCGGTTCAATTGCAGATGAAGCTACTAGAAGAAAAGTAGTTCAAAGCATTTATTTTCAGTTGCAAAAGAAATCAGAAAGCGGCATTGGCTTCGCCAATGCTGATACAGATAATTTTGCTACTGCTATTAATGACATTCTCTCTAATCCCACAATGAAAGAATTGTGTTCAAAAGACCCTGAACTTTCTGAAAAGATAACACAAGATATTCTTGACTTTATAAATAAGACCAAGAAACAATTAAATAAAACTGAAAATCCTTTTGAAAATGAAATAGAGCTAAAGCAAGAATTTGAACATAGCAAAAGGTCTGAATTCAAAAATAAATGGGAGAAAGTAAATCCAACGATTAAGAACAACTATGACACAAAGGAGCTCGATGTTACTTTTTATGAAAAGGAGTTTGCCAAAAGTTTGGATGAAAAAATTAAAAACTACAAAGACAAGCCAAGTTTTGAAAGTGTAAAAGAACACTTCAATGAAAAGTGGGACGAATTACTATACAAGAGACAAACAAAATGGGAACTTGACCAGATAGAAGAACAACGGAAAAAATTCTGTGAAGAATTATACAAACGAATTGAAGAACTAAAAAAACTTCAAGAAGCACTTGAGCCATTTACCAAAGAATTAGGACGGCTTTGGGATATGAGTAAAGGAAATTGGCAACGAGTAAATCTTGATATTTTAAAACAGTATGCTGAACTTTTGCAGAGAGATAAATCACTAAAAGAACTTGCTGAAATGCTTGGCAAAATGCGGCAAGCTGAAAAGGAGTTTGAAGAAGAACTTTTTGCAAACATTCAATTGAAACCTGAATGGAAAGTGGAGCACGCCAGCAAATCGGACTTAATCGGTATTCACGAAAGCGATGATTTAAGCAGTTTGCTTCCTTCTGAAACAGCTTTACTTGCTGACGAAACGATGCAATCCGTATTCTTCAAAAAGTTTGCGGAAAAGAAACTGCAAACATTCGAGTATCAAGCAAAAATGCTTTCATACCGAGAAGAAGAATTTCAGGACAAACGACAAAAGGAAAAAGAAGAAGCAAAAGGGCCTTTTATCATTTGTGTTGACACGAGCGGTTCAATGCACGGAACACCTGAAACTGTTGCCAAGACACTTTGTTTCGCCATTTTGAAAATCGCCATTCGTTATAACCGAAAGTGTTATCTCATTTCGTTTTCGACAGGTATTGAAACGCTTAACCTGACAGATTTGAAAAACTCTTTGGATAAAATCATTTCTTTTCTTTCAATGAGTTTTCACGGTGGCACAGACGCAACTCCTGCTATGAGAGAAGCACTTAGAATGTTAACAACTCAGGACTACAAAAAGGCAGACGTGATAATGGTTTCCGACTTTGTGATGTCTGCATTTGACAAAACAACACAAGACAAAGTAAAATCAGCGAAAGACAACAAAACAAAATTTCATAGTTTGGTAATTGGTAACAGCCAAAATCCTGCGACAATTAAGGACTTTGACAGTAATTGGTTTTACGACTTGAACAATCCAAAGAGCTTATTGACACTCATTAAAAACATTAACGAACTATGACGACAGACAGAATGCCAGCAGGTAACAGCCGTTTCGCGTAATGGCGGTTGCGGTGCTTCGTATGACAGTTCTGTGGTAGGTTCAAGTGTAGTTCTTCGATTAAACTTTTATGCTAAAAATCCGCCACTACGCCAAGCCAGCAACCTTTAGCAGTCATGTTTTTTACATTGTCTCTCATCAATAAGCGACTTAAAAACTCACTTTAATCGGCTTCACTTGCGGTGAATAATTTAGCATTTGCCGCATTTTTGCGGAGAATAGTGTTTATATTTACCGCAACAAAGTTTCAAAAAGTGGCTAAATACATTTACGAATACGAAAATTGGACAGAATTCACTTGGCGTGAAAAATCCATAAATGCACTATTTGGGGAAGTTCGCAATCTGCAAGGCAAGATTATAGGGCAGATGAATACACTTGGTTTTGCCACAAAAGAACAGGCAACACTCACTACACTGACACTTGACATTATTAAATCATCTGAAATAGAAGGAGAAAAACTCGACTATGACCAAGTTCGTTCGTCAATTGCAAGAAGACTTGGCATAAATACCGCCGGGCTTATTCCATCCAATAGAAATGTGGATGGCGTTGTAGAGATGATGCTTGATGCAACTCAGAATTATCAAAACCCACTCACAAACACGCAACTGTTTGGCTGGCATTCGGCACTTTTTCCAACTAGATATAGCGGAATGCACAAAATAGCGGTTGGTCGCTATCGAATAGGTGAAATGCAAATCGTTTCAGGTGCTATGGGAAAAGAAAAAGTTCATTACGATGCAGTTCCTGCAAGCAGTGTAAAAGAAGAAATGGATATGTTCTTAAAATGGTTTAATGACAACTCCCCAACTGACCCTGTACTAAAATCTGCAATCGCTCATTTTTGGTTTATCATCATTCACCCCTTTGACGATGGAAACGGAAGAATTGCAAGAGCGATATCAGATTTAATGCTTGCCCGTGCAGACAAAACATCTGAACGATATTATAGCATGTCAAACCAAATTTTGATTGAACGAAAGCAATATTATGAGGTTTTGCAAAAAGTTCAACACAGCAGTGGCGATATAACAGAATGGTTAGACTGGTTTTTAAATTGCCTTAAGAATTCGTTGTTGGCTACAGACACTACTCTGCAAAAAATATTGCGTAAAACTGAATTTTGGAAAATTCACGAAAAAACCGAATTTAACGAACGACAGAGATTGGTATTAAATAGGCTCTTTGATGGATTTGATGGGAAACTAAAATCATCCAAGTGGGCAAAAATTGCAAAATGCTCGCCCGACACAGCATTGCGTGACATTAAGGACTTAATTGACAAGGGAATTTTACGCCAAGAGCATCAAGGCGGACGAAGCACAAACTACGAACTTGCCAACTTCTGAATTTAATACTACCGCCAACATTGGTTTAGCGTCATCTTGCTAACGTGCGACCTTGGTGCTTTGTTCTTCTATTCAAGTTCAGTGCAAATTTGAAAGTGAAATGCTCTGAAATTGCCACCTTAGGGTACCTGCAAACCGTTCCCCTTCAAATATCAAGTTAGAAGTAAATTCTACCTAAATATTTTGAATCTTCTCATTACCTTCATTTTGATTTATTCTTCATCACGATAAAACCAATTTCTGATTTTCACTTTTCCATACTTTAATGCGCAAAAAATCACCCCTTGTATTAGGATTTCGACAACCAACGCCGGTGAAGCGTCAGGCTATTTCCTTTCGATGTTATAGTTGGGTTATAGGAAAGAACTCATTAAAAAACCAAAAGCCCCTCGCGGGGCTTTTCGGTTTCCTTTGTTGTTTGAAAATGTGCTTGTTGTTTAATCCTCGTGGTACATTTAGGCTTCAACCGCCACTTTTGAGAGCGCGTAGTCGAAGTCTTCGATAATGTCATCGATATGTTCAATTCCCACCGATACGCGCAAGAGTTCGGGCGTCACTCCGGCAGAAAGCTGCTCCTCTGCCGAAAGCTGTTGATGCGTTGTTGCCGTTGGATGAATGATGAGCGTTTTAGCGTCGCCTACATTCGCCAAATGGCTGGCAAGCTTGAGGTTGTTAATTACCGCTTGCGCCGCCTCGAAGCCGCCCTTAACGCCAAAAGAGAGCACCCCGCCAAATCCGTTCCGCAAATATTTCTTTGCGTTGGCATGATACGGGTGCGATTCAAGCCCGGGATAACTCACCCACTCAACGGCTTCGTGCTTTTCTAACCACTTTGCAAGCGCAAGAGCATTTTGCACATGCCGTTCAACTCTCAAAGAAAGCGTTTCAAGACCTTGAATAAAGAGGAATGAATTGAAAGGTGAAAGTGCCGGACCGAGATCGCGCAAACCTTCCACCCGAGCACGTATTATGAACGCAATATTCGGGAAGCCATTGGTATTACCTTTTCCAAATACTGCATTGAAATTCAGCCCGTGATATCCGGGGCTTGGCTCCGTAAAGAGAGGGAATTTGCCGTTGCCCCAATCAAAATTTCCGGAATCGACAATCACGCCGCCGATGCTTGTGCCGTGACCGCCAATCCACTTGGTTGCGGATTCAACGACTATATCAGCGCCGTGTTCAATCGGGCGGCAGAGATACCCACCTGCACCGAACGTATTATCCACAATGAGCGGAATACCGGCATCGTGAGCGACCTTTGCAATCGCAGCAAAGTCGGGCACATTGAATCGCGGGTTGCCGATGGTTTCAAGGTAAATGGCCTTGGTTTTTTCGTCAATCGCCTTGCGGAAATCTTCCGGGTTATCGCCTTCAACAAATTTCACATGTATGCCCAATCTTGGAAAGGTCACCTTAAATTGATTGTAGGTTCCACCGTAGAGATAGCTTGTGGATACAATATTATCTCCGGCTTGAGCAATGGTAGAAATGGCAATGAGCTGTGCGGCTTGTCCGCTCGAGACGGCAAGTGCCGCCACACCGCCTTCAAGCGCGGCAATACGCTTTTCGAGCACATCGGTGGTGGGGTTCATAATTCGGGTGTAGATATTTCCGAATTCCTTCAGCGCAAAAAGATTCGCCCCGTGTTCGGAGTTATTGAACACATACGAAGTGGTTTGATAAATCGGCACAGCGCGGCTATTGGTGGCGCTATCGGGTGTTTGCCCGGCATGAAGTTGAAGCGTTTCGAAGCGCAAATTGCGCGGTTTTCCGTTGGATTCTGGCATAGATTGTTCTGTTTAGAATTAAGAATGATTGAATGTTGAATAAAAAAAGTTCAGTCTCGTGCTTGCCACAGATTCCCGACGCGTCACTTAGTGACTTGCAAGAATAAAAAATCGAATTCCTATCGCTGCTTAAAAATCAATGCATCAAGGCTATACTTCCCCGCCCCTTGCAGAAACAGCACAACCGACACCACAAAGTAAACGAGCGCTAATTCGCCTTTCGAAAGAAGCTCGTGTCCGTGCGCAATAAACGCCGCCACAAACATTGTAATGGCTAAAAAGACTGTCGCTGCGCGAAAGAGAAATCCGAGCGCAATAAAAATTCCACCAAAAAGCTCGGCGTAGGTTGCAAGACGTGCGAAGAGTTCCGGCAAAGGAAAACCAATTTTTCCAAGGTATCCGGCAAAGCCCGAGAGATCGGAGGTAAATTTTCCGTAACCGTGGTAAGCCATAAATAGACCAACCAAAAGGCGAAGAATGAGCTGAGACTCCTCGTGAAAGCGAGTATCATTTGGTGAAAAAAACAATGATTTGAGTTTTGACATAAGTTTATGCATTAATTGTACTGCGAGTTTAGTCCGCAACGATAAATGATAAATTGGTTGTCATCTGAAAGGACAAGAGGCGAAGCCGGAGTTGCAATGAATGATTGAAAGATTCAATCAAACAAAAAAGCCACTTCCGACAGAGAGTTGCAGAAAGTGGCTTAAACCTTAGGTTCAAACATAACCTTCTATCATCTTTCCTGTCTAACAGGCGCGAGTTAGCACCATTTTCAATTTGCTGTTAATTGAGCAATTATGAACGGTTGCTAAGGCTTCATCGGGCGCGAACCCTCAACCTTTCTTGATGACAATCAAGTTGTTTTCAATGAACAATGAACAAAGAAACAAAAAGAAAATTAAATATCAAAATCATCTTTACAAACTATTATCAGTCTCTTTTAAGAATCTTTAAATTTTCTCATTAAAATCCGATCGACGCTGTGAGGGAGATTGTTCGATTAAATGCCGCTAAGTCGTTGCCCGAAACAAGACCTTGGGCGGTTAAAAGGTTTGAGACCACCAAAACATCCTTTAACCCGTGAGAATACCGAAGCTGCAAATAGATAAAAAAAAGCTTAGCCCCACGCCAAGAAATGCACCGTAATCAACGGTTTCAAATTCGCTTGTTACAGAGTTTTTCACCTCAGTTGTGCCACTTGCATTTCGCCGAGTTGAAGTCAGCGAGGCACTGCTAAGAATCGAGCCATAAAGGCCTCCGGTAATTTTCAAAGATCGCGTTAAAGAATAGGTTGCGCCAAATGGTAAAGAAAAGTAGGATAGTGCAAATTGATTCGAATTGAATTCGTTTCCGGATACTGACTGTAATTCAACTTCTCGCGTATCTCCTGAACGGGTATAAACAAGCTCGGCATGCAAATCCACAAAGGGTATCATTGTAATGCTTGCTTTCACTCCTGCTTGATAACCCAAGTAACCTTGCGATGTTCCCATTGAAGAAAACAAATTTCCACTCATAACGCCAAGGTTTATCCCTACATTTGGTTCAAATTTGATTTGGGCTTGAGTAGGTTGAAAGCCTAAGAAAAAGAATAGGAGACCGAAAAAAATAGAACGAGTGTGTTTCATTGTCATTCAAATGAACTATTCATAAACTAAGTTCTTTGCCTCGGGTCAAGCGCATCTCGAACGCCATCACCCACCAAATTAAAACAAACGACGGTGAGCACAATTGCAAGCCCCGGGAAGGTAGAAATCCACCAATGATTCAAAAGATTATCTCGCCCTTCACTAATAATATTTCCCCAACTCGCCGTGGGAGGCTGTACGCCTAAGCCCAAAAAAGATAGCGCCGCTTCGGTTAAAATAATTCCGCCGATACTTAGCGTTGCGGCAATAATCACGGGAGTTAAAGCGTTGGGTAACAAATGATGCAAAATGATTCGCGGTTTATTGAACCCCAACGCTTCGGCCGCTAAAATAAACTCTTGCTCTTTCAGTGAAAGTACTTGTCCACGCACCAGCCGTGAGACATTCATCCAGCCCGTCAGAGAAATGGTAAGAACAATCAAAAAGATTGAATTCCCAAAAAGGGCAATAATGATAAGGATGAGGAAGATTCTCGGAAAGGCATTTAAGACATCCACGAGCCTCATAATGACCATATCCGTAATTCCACCCAAGTAACCCGCCGTTACCCCAAGCAGTGTACCGATGGTGATTGCAATAAGAATCACCAAAAATCCGATGGAAAGTGAAATGCGAGAGCCATAGATGACGCGGCTGAAAATATCGCGCCCATACTGATCGGTACCCATCCAATAGCTTTTCGAAATAAGGCTTGTTTCAAGTGAGCCTCCAAAAAGCATTGAACGCGGAATTTCCTTTTGCCGTGAGCCTTGTTTATAGATAATTTTTTCACCCACTTCATGAAATTCGTTGACGAAAATTGTTCTGTAAACCTCACCTCGCTGATAAAGAAAAAAATTGGTTTCTATCAACAAATTCACAACCCTTCCTACAAATTGCTCTTCACTGCGTAGAGGAATCGGCTGTTCAAGCTTTTCATTAAGCCTCATCGCTTGCATTGAATTCATTGGCGCTTGAAAGGCCGTTACCACAAAATCTTGTTGTGAATTCGGGTGATAAGGAGCAAGAAAAGGAGCCAAAAAAGCAATGGAATAAAGCACCAATGTTATCGAAAGCGCGAGCATCGCAATCTTTTTCTTTTTGAATTCATGCCACGCCATTTGTGAAAGACTCATGCTATCGCTCTTGAGCAACCCGAGTTTGGAGTAACGCGTGAGCTTTCGATGACAATAGTAAATCGGGGTGATGGTAAGAAAAACAAGATAAATCGGGGCGACCCAAAATTCGAGAATTTCAGTTGTAAAGAGGGCATAAAAATCTTCCCAAGAAATGAAAACGAGCACTAAAGATAATGTGAGCGATTTAAGCCCCCTAAAAAATTCACTTTGGTGAATCAAAATCATACCGATGGCTGAGAGCGAAACCAATAGTGCAAGGGCAGCACTTTTGCGTTTCCCGATTTTCCAAAGCCCTATTGGTGAAAGAATTTTTTCACTCAGGGTGATTGAAAAAGCAAGGGGTTCATTAGCAGGTTGTGGGTTTTCATAAGCCAAGCGGAGCTCTTCTACTTTTTTTCTCTCGTCTTCAGGCAATTGATATTGAGTCATAATCGATGTCTTCATTAAAAGTCAATTTGCAAAGAAAGAAAGAATCAAAAAAATATTCTTTAAGAATTGAACGATTGAGAAGAATGGGAGGTTTTACTTTCCGACCGACGGGTCGGTCAGAAACTCAATACTCGTACTTTAGAAATGATATGAGGTTAAAAGAAGTCAAACAAAAGCTTATCGTTGAGGCTTCGGTTCAGGTGTTTTCGACAAAAGGATTTCACGAAGCCAAAATGCAGGACATTGCTGATGCCGCGGGGGTCGGAAAAGGTACACTGTATGAATATTTCTCTACCAAAGAAGAGCTTTTTTTAGCCGTTTATGATTCTTGGATTGATGAATACGAAAATGAGATGACGGAGGCAGCGACGAGTTCATCGATTGCGCTCTCACAAGCTGATGCGATGATTGATAAAACGGTTGAATTTTATGAAAAGCATGCACAGCACGCGGCAATTCTCCTTGAATTCTGGGCACACGCGCTTCGCTCTCAAAATCCTCTTTTTTTGGAACGCATTCGCTCGATGAAATCACGCCTTGCATTGCTTGGCGGTAAAGTCACTGAAAAGCTGGTTAAAGAAGGTGCTTTTGTTGAGATGGATGTGGCTTCATTCACAAAGCTTGAACTTGCAATGTCAGACGGGGTTTTTCTTCAATGGATTCTTGATGGAAAGTCCTACTCACTGAAAGATGCCTATAAATTTAGGCAATCCCTTATCGGCACAGGGTTAATGGCCACACCGCTTCGCAAACTCCTCTCTCTCAAAACCGCCTCAAAATTAAAAGCGGGCTTTTTAGGGAAAGCTGCGAATACAAAACGAACGAAGAGCTCCATTAAAGAAAAAGCAAAAAAATTTATTTCTCATTCACTTGATAAACTTAAGTCGTAATTCAAAGATGAATCATTTAATCTTACAATCAAGAAAGTTAAACCTTCTTTGCTTGATAATTTTCAGCACACTTTTTATAGGCTCGTCTCTATTCGCTCAAGATGAGAGTGCTCGCGCAACACTTGTTGGAAATGTGGTTTCAGTTGATACAGAACCGGCAGTTGGCGTGTCCATTTTCATCAAAGGAACGCGCATTGGTACAAAAGCGAATTCAGAAGGGAAATATCGCTTGGCGATGATTCCTGTTGGCGCACAAACAGTCGTTATCACAGGCGTTGGATATGCAAAAAAAGAGATTGCAATGAGCTTCGAAGCTGGTGAAACCAAGCAACTAGACATAAATCTTGAAATTGAAGCTGTTCGCGCACAAGATATTGTGGTGATTGGTGCATCGCGCCGTCCACAAAAAATTACAGATGCACCGGCTTCAGTGGCGGCTATCACACCAATTGAATTGGAACGCGCTACGGCGCACGGTCAATTAGGAAAGGTGCTTGAAAATCAAGTGGGAATTGATGTTGCGCAATCCGGAGCCAATGATTTTAATATCAATACCCGCGGGTTTAACAATTCCATCAACCGCCGCGTGCTTGTTCTCATTGATGGTCGCGATCCATCCACCCCGCTTTTGAATCTACAAGAATGGAATTCACTCACATCTGCACTTTCCGATGTCAAGCAATTGGAAGTGGTTCGAGGGCCGGGTTCTGCTCTTTTCGGTTTAAATGCTTATAACGGCGTTATTAACATCACCACCAACGCCCCTCGAGACGTTCTCGGTACGCGAGCATCACTCACTTATGGTGAATTTGAAACCTATCGCGGAGATTTTCGCCACGCCGGTGCACTTGGCGATTTCTCATATAAAATTGCGGGTGGCTTTTCAAGAATGAGAAATGTAACACTCAACTCACGTGATACCACAAGAGGCGGATTTTTAGAATATGCCCGATTGGGAATAGACCGGCAGCCTCTTCAAGATGATTGGCTCAATAACTTTTCGAATTTTGTAACGCTTCGAGGAGACTATGATTTTTCAACCGAATCTCACTTGACTTTTGAGGCTGGTTTCACCAATAGCGGCAATGAAGTCTATGTGAACACCATCGGGAGAATTCTTATTCCGGAGGTCAATAAGCCTTTCATTCGCGCTGCTTATAATTCCGAGAAGTGGAATACACAGGTGGTTTGGAACAGACGCTTTACCCCTATCCCACAAGCCGTTTTGAATACGCCCGCCGCGAATTCAGCTGAGGATTCAGATGATATAACCACCGAAGTGCAATTCAATGATTCTTTTTTTGATGATCATCTTAAAGTCATTTCAGGAATCTCTCATCAGTGGCAACGCATCAATACCATTGTTTCAGGGGCCGACCCGTTGCTTTCGCGAAACAATCTTCATCACAATTTTACGGGTATTTACACCCAGCTTGAGTACAAATTGCTCGATAATCTTGAACTCGTTGGTGCTGCAAGAATCGATCGTTCAACGCTATTCAATACATTTTTTTCGCCAAAAGGTGCACTTGTATGGTCACTGGTTGAAGGTCACACACTTCGCTTTACCGTGAATCGTTCGTTCTTACGCCCCAGCTATCCTGATTTGTATCGGCGTTCATTCTTGGGGCAAAATATTAACCTTGGGACAACCGTTTCAGCGATTAACGATAGCCTTCGGCGTTTCACCGGAAATCCACTTTTGCCTGATACGCTTACCATTGCTGGCACACGCGGCATCGCCAATGAACTTCAACGGTTTTCTTTAGGCAATCCTAATATTCAACCCGAAGAAGCGTGGAGTTTTGAGGTTGGGTATAAAGCCGTTCTTACAAAGTCTTTGTTTATTACGGCTGATGTTTATTTGAATCGAAGAAGCAATTTCATTTCATCTCCGTTAAGTGCGAATGCGCCGCTTGTTTTTACACCATTTTCACCCAACTTAGGAGGAGTTGCCTCAGCTTATAACGAGTTTGTTTCTCAGCAACTACTCACAGCATTGCAATCTCGGAATGTCAATCCCGCAGAGTTTATTCTTAATGAAGGTGTTCCAACCCTTGCACAAAGCACAATCAATGTTGGTCTAATCCAAGAAGTTGGCGCAGAGCTTTCGGCGAACTATTATTTCTCTGAGGAATTACTTTTATCAGCAAACTATGCGTATATCGATGCAAAAGTTTTGGAAAATGCAAATCCACTTCAACCTATTTTGCCAAACACCTCTCGTCATCGAGTTAATCTCTCGGCAAGTTTTACCAAGCAAGGGGAGTTTGATGTGGCTTTGGCATTTCGGTATGTCGAGGGATTTCCTTGGCTTGCAGGGGTGCAAGAAGGATTTGTGCCAACATTTGCCGTCTTAAATCTTCAAGGCAGTTATACCATTCTCCCCGGATTAAAAGCCCTTGTGAGCGTTCAAAATCTTTTAGACAGAAGGCATTATCAAATATTTGGCGGCACTTTGCAGCGGCGCTATTCAACCGTTTCACTTTCATATCAATTTTAATGACAGAGTCCGATAAACCAAGAAGCCCGCTCTTCTTACCCATTTTATGGGGGATTTACCTCACTTATATGTTGGACTATATGATGATGCCGGCGCTGACCCAATTTTTTGCCCGTTCATTTCAAGCTTCGCCACAAGAGCTTGGTACACTGATTTCTTCTTACAATTTCAGTGCTAGTATCTTTGGATTTCTTGGTGCATTTTTTCTTGATCGGTTTCATCGAAAGAAAGCGTTGGTAACGCTTTACATCGGATTTGGGGCGGCACTATTTATTTCAGGGTTTTCATCTTCGCTCTTTCAATTTATCATTGCGAGAACGGTTGCAGGTTTTTTTGGAGGCTTAATGATCGCAACTTTATTTTCAATGATAGGCGATGAAATCGATGCGGAACATCAAGGAATGGCTTTTGGTACGGTGTTAAGTTCATTTTCAATCGCATCGGTGATTGGTGTCCCTTCCGGTTTATTTCTTGCTGAAAAAGGGGGCTGGCCATTGATATTTCAAGTCAATGGAATTGTTGCTGCCATTATTGGAGCAATCGCTGTTTTTAAGCTGACGCCATCCCGAAATCAAACCCTTGCAAGTGAATCGTTTCGAAAACGCGCCATTACACTTTTAACTTCTCCTTCCAATTACGCAGCCTTTTTCGTTTCAATTTTTATTGCAATGGCAAGTGCCTCGGTCATTCCTTATATCAATCCGTTTTTGAGCCTGAACCGAGGGCTTTCAGATTCTGAAATACGCTCTTTCTATATTGTTGGAGGGTTGGTTACCTTTTTCGTCTCTTTTCCCGTAGGCTATCTTTCAGATCGCTTTGGTAAGCATCGCGTGTTTTATTCCTTTTCAATCCTTCTTTTTCCGATCAGTATTTTCTTTGCATCAATGCCCAGCACTCTTTACGCCGTGATGATGATCATTTTTGTGCTCTTTATGACGCTTTCTCGCGCACGGCGAATTCCCGCACTCGCGATTCTTACACCCAGCGTTGAGCCCGGCTTGAGAGCAGCCTTTCTTAGCATTGTCACGTCCCTTGAGCAGCTTTTTAGCGGAATCGCAGTGTCTATTTCAGGCTTGGTTATTCTCAAAACATCCGCAGGAATTGAACGCTTTGAAGCAGTCGGAATTGGTTCTGCAATCTTTTCCTTACTAGCATTGGTGTTTATCCGTTTTGTGAATCGGCGTAATGAAGAAAATCTTGCAACCAATCAATCAAATCAAAACATTAATGTCTAAAGGTTGGTTAATTGCCCTTAGGCCCCGTGCCTATCCGGCAACGATTGCTCCTGTTTTGCTCGGCTCAGCTTTAGCCTATTCGAATGGCGCATTTAATCCGCTAGTACTTTTTCTCGCTTTGATATGCGCGATGTTGATGCAAACCGGCTCAAATTTTATTAATGATATTTATGACTTTCGTAAAGGAGCAGACAACGAAAACCGTTTGGGGGCACAAAAAGTCTTAACGAGCGGCTTATTGACTGAAAAAGATTTAAAGCGCGGTGCCATTTTTGTATTGACAACGGCTTTTTTATTGGGATTGATTCTTGTTTGGATAGGCGGATGGATCATTTTCGCAATTGGGGTTTCGTCAATTTTCTTTGCTTGGGCTTACACGGGCGGCCCTTTTCCTTTGGCATACCGTGCCTTAGGTGACGTCACCGTTATTCTATTCTACGGCATTGCGGCAGTATCAGGAACTTTCTACTTGCATCACTCAAAATTTTCACTTGAAGCATTAATTATTGGCCTTGCCGCCGGGTTTTTAGCATCGAATATCTTAGGTGTCAATAATACTCGCGATATCCCCACCGATAAGGCTGTTGGTAAAATTACCTTGTCACTTCTTTTGGGAGAAAACGGTGCACCTTGGTTATATACCGGACAATTGATTTTGGCATTTATTGTGCCAATTTATCTCTATAAAAACGGGTATTCCATTTGGGTTTTATTGCCATACTTATCTTTTCCTTTAGCGTTGAAATGTATTTCTGAAATTCACACGAAGAAAGGGAAAGAATTGAACCCGACTTTAGCGAAAACCGCCGTATTACTCATGCTTTACGGCTTATTGCAATCGATCGGTTTAATTTTTACTTAACAAAAAGTTTGATTCGGTGAATTGAATTACCTGAAAGGTAATATTCATTGGCGTTACTGACGAAAACCCGATAATAAAGAAGGGTATCGGCATCCGTTCTTGAAGGAAGATTCAGCAGGAACTCTCTGCTAAGCGCAAGTGTATCGCTAAAGGTATCGTAAAAAAGGAGCGCGCCGTTTGAGAAGTCATCATCACGATCGAGTAATACTGTATAACGAAGTTGGCCAGTAATATCAATGGGAACATTCCATTTTAAGCCCAAAACCGGCGTTGAGTCAGGAATAACGATGACAGCGCTATCTCTCGGTGAAACAATCGAAAAGTTTGACGATGTTCTTGGCGGTGGCGTAATAATTGGTTGATTGGTCAGAGATTCATCACAACCCCAAAGATAAATAACGAGAAATAATGATATAAGTAAAGAGCGATTTCGCATAAAAAAAGTCTAATGAATGATCAAGACTGCAAATTTAAGGTTTTCCAATTCCCGAACAACCCTTTCTTTTGCCTTTTCAAAAAATCTCACAGGAATGCAGCGCGTGTTTACTTTAGCAAATCCCTCTTTTGATTATATTGCTTTATTAGAATAACCTGATTCATGTTACAATTTCATCTTTCATTTATATACAATCAATCAACAAAACCAAAATTAACAATGAAGGGATATCGTTTCTTAAGTTTCTTTTTGCTTCTCCTACTTGCTTCTCAACCGATTTTTCTCGGATGTTCAAAAACACCGGAAAAGAAAGTACCGGTGATTGGTTTCATGCAAGCGCTTGATGATGAAACCATCGCTCAAGCACAAAAGGGATTTATTTCTGCTTTAGCGGCCAAAGGTTATTCTGATAGCGCGGGTACCGTAAAAATTATGGTTCAAAATGCTCAGAATGATCAAATTATTCTTAGCCAAATTGCCGATCAATTCATTGCACAAAAAGTGACTTTGATTGCCGCGAATACCACACTGGCAATGATGATGTCGGTTAATAAGACAAAGGAAATTCCGATTTTTGTAATGGTTGCACCTGAACCCAAGCTCGCCGAGGTAATGGTGAAAGATGCTTCTGGGAAATTAGTACCTCCTTCGAATTTAAAGGGTGTTTATGAAACTCTCTTTTACATTGATTCGACAATGCATATTGTCAAGCAAGTGTTTCCAAAGGTTAAGAAAATCGGTACAATTTTTAATACTGGTGAAATCAACTCTGAAAATTCTGTCAGACAACTTCGTTTGGTTTGCCAACAAATGGGCATAACCCTTGTTGAACAAGCCATTACCACTTCTAACGAATCTCAGCAGGCTGCTCAAGCGCTTCTCAAAGAAAAAATCGAGCTCTTTTTTGCATTGCCTGATAATCTTGTCTTTGCAAGCTTCGAATCAATTTTAAAAGAAGCTACTGAAAAAAATGTTCCGGTAGTCACATCTGAAGAAGGACTTGTGAAACGCGGCGCATATTTGGCTTACGGAGCTGATTTTTATCAATGGGGTTATCAAACGGGCGAAGAAGCCGCGTTATTTTTAGATTCCGGTATGCTTGAAGCCTCTAAACTTACTACGGTGAAAGTTCGGCGACTATCGGTCAATAAAGAAACTGCACAAAAATTGAATCTTCCGGTTCCTGCCGAGGCAACAATAGTTCCTTAATTGTAAAAGAATAAAAAAAGGGCGGCAAATTGCCGCCCTTTTAATTTAAGAAAAAATTTACGCGTGTGTTTCAGCAACCTCTTTCATCGGAAAGAAGAACGCACCCTCAATTTTTGCATTTTCAACGGAATCAGAACCGTGAATGGCATTTTCACCAACGCTAGAAGCAAACATTTTGCGGATTGTTCCTTCGGCTGCTTTTGCTGGATCAGTTGCCCCAATCAAAGTGCGGAAATCGGCCACCGCATTTTCTTTTTGAAGAATCATCGGCACACACGGTCCGGAGGCCATAAATTCAACGAGTTCATTGTAAAAACCTCGCTCTTTGTGTACTTCATAAAATTTTCCGGCTGAAACTGTCGTTAACCGAGTTAACTTCATCGCAACAATTTTGAAACCGGCTTTTTCAATTTTTTCGATGATTCCGCCGATGTTGTTCTTTCGAACGCTATCGGGCTTGATAATAGCAAGTGTTTGTTCCACTGTATTTGTGAGTTTATGTGAATTTGAACCTAATAATATTGACGCGCGAATTTATGAAATCAACCCAATTTGAGAAAACCTTTGATAGGAATTCTTTCTTTGTTTCGCACCGATTCGTATTTTTCTTTTTAGCACCTTATTTCATCATTATGGTGAATGATTGCTTTAACAGAACTTTCGCTCCTGAATCAAAAATTATGGTAACTCTCTCGCAATCCCTTTCTGATACTGGTTTTGTGGATTTACAAAGTGTTATTTCCGAAGCAATTTTTGATATTCGTTACGCCTCGGAGAATAACTTTATGAAAAAAAAGGTTTACCCTGAGGCTCGGTGTGTTTTAAGAAAAAAAGTTGCTGAAAGACTCAAACGGGTAAGCGATAAACTTATTCTTAAAGGGTATCGATTAAAAATCTTTGATGCTTACCGTCCACTTTCTGTGCAATGGAAATTGTGGGAAGTTGTACCTGACCCACGCTTTGTTGCCGATCCTCGAAAAGGTTCAAAACATAATCGTGGTGCCGCGGTTGACCTTACCCTAACAGATTTAGACGGGAATGAATTACAAATGCCAACCGCGTATGATGAGTTTATCGATGCCGCACGAAGTGACTATCGAAATCTTCCCGAAAAGGTTCTTGCCAATCGCACGATTTTGCATGATGCAATGAAAAGTGAAGGATTTATTCCAAACCCCTCTGAATGGTGGCATTTTGATTCGCCCGATTGGAAGACTTATTCAATCTCAGATGTTCCGTTTTCTAAAATAAAGTAACTAAGAAACTTTTCTTTGTCACACGGTTTGTGAAATTAACCTACGATTTACCCGATCACTATTTATCTGAACTCTCTGACTTCCCTTTTGAATCAAATCTCGAAGATTGGGAAGCTTTTGGGGTTCAAACACTTTCGATTCGAAAAGGGAATTCACGGCATCCGGTTATTTTTGTTAAGGCTCCTCATTCCGAAAAAACTCAAGCCTATGCGATTAAGGAAACAACGCCGGCATTAGCTTACAAGGAGTGGAAAAATTACATCAAACTCAAAGAACTTGAAATTGAAACCCTCACTCCAGTTGGCGTTGTGGTTCGTGAGGATGAAGAGATTGCGGTTGAGACACCGGTCGGGGTGATGTATGAAAAGAACGAAGTCGCTTATTTGATCACGCTTTTGGAAGAAACGGTATTGCCGGAGTCATATCTTTTCAGTTACCGTTTGGCAAGAGGCGCCAGAATTGAAATCTTTAATGCTATTTCTGAACTTTTTGCAAATTGTCACGCCAAAGGAGTTCATTGGGGAGATGCCTCACTCGAAAATGTTTTGGTCAAATTTAAGCGTGAAGAATACACCTTAGGAAAAAAGCGGCGACTCACAGCCATTTTAAGTGATACTGAAACCACCGAAATCCATCCTTCCCTCTCGCTTCGATCTCGAGAAAGTGACATTGAATTTTTTTTCGAATCAATGCTTTGGCTTGATGAAGAGTTTACCAAACGAGGGATTCCAAGAGACCGAAGCATAACTTCCGAGGACATTGAATACTTGAAAAACCGTTACAATTTTCTCTATTCAATTTTTGAAGCACATAAAGCATTTGATAAACTCACGTCATTTCGCTCGGAGCGGCATTTTGGAAAATTTCGAAGCCTTTCCCACCCTAAAGTATTGCTCAAACATCTTGAGGAACATAAATGGTATCTCTCGGAACGCGCCAAAAAGGAAGTCACCTTGCGAGAGGCGACGATTGATTGGTATGTCAAATTGTTTTTGCCGCTCAGAGAAACTCTTTCACAAAGTCGCTTTGCAACTTTTTTCCCGGATAAAACAGAACTTGAACTTTACATTGAGATTATGGAAAACAAGTATTATCTGAGTGAAAAAAAGGGCAAGGATATAGGCTTAAGCGCCGCAATGCAAGATTATTGCAACCGCTTTGGCGTCGAAAAGGACTTTATTTCGGTCATGAAGCGAATGTTTAAAGATTTGATTTCAATCACAAAAGATTATTCAAGTTTACCTATGACATCGCTTCAAGATAAAGGTGCCTGAAATTTTTGTATCTTTAAAGCTATTATTTTGCAATCCGGCAAATCGCTACAATCTTCAAAACAAAATGAAATTCGCTTTTTCACTTTTTCTTCTTTTTTTCTTTTTTCTTCAAGTTGACGCGCAAACGCCAATTACAAAGCCCGAAGCAAAAACGATTTGTTTTTACTTGAAACCAATCTCGGAGGATTCGCTTTTAATACGAATCGTTCAAAGTGGAATGGTTGAAAATGAAAAGATGTCGCGTAATTTGTTGATTACAATGCCTTCACGCTCTGAATTGTATATCGATTATTACAATCTACCTCCCCGAGACAAACCCAAAAATGATGCCATCCGCCTTGAAGATGTTTATCAACATATTGGGGCACACTTTTCAACCTTTTCTAAAGATAAACTGAATACGATTGTAGGATATAGAAACTTGATTGAAGTAATCCGAAGCCAAAGCACAACTTTATTTAAGTCTATCAAACTCACATCATTCGGAATTCCTGACCTAGTTTATGTTTTTAATTTTGAACTTGCCCTTGAAAACGACGCGCTTCTGCGTGACCCGAACACGCCCGAATCCGTGGCTCTTTATAATTTCATGACAAAGCAATGGATTGCAGAAACTGCTCAACCTGACTATACAAGGAAGTTACGATCAGCAAAATTTGAAGGTTTTATTCAGCAATCATTCATTTCAGGGTTAACAAAAGTTTCGGACAATGCAAAGCTTTCTTCAAGCGATCAAAAGTTAATTGAAACGGCTAATCTTAGGGCTCTTTATGCACTTGGAGGAGTTGGGCTCTTGCTTATTTTCTGTCTGTTTTTGCTCTTTAACGCGGGAATCAACATTCGAAAACTGAAAAAAACATTGGAACGTGTTGAGGGGAAACTTCGCGTAATGGACAATAAACTTGAAAAGCCATTTTATCAATCCACAGAAGTTGAATCTAAGCGAGACTTCAAGATTAACAAATCGATTGATGATTTATTAATTCGAATCAGAAAATTAGAATTGGGTTCAAATTATCAGCCTTTTGACAGTCAATCGATTAATTTCATTAATCCACTTGCTGCTAAAATTGCTGAATTAAACACTCGCTATAAATTAGAGTGGTCAAAGCCGAGTGCTTTCGAAAGTGCTGATATTTCAATGAAGCTTGCGTTTTATCTTGATGAATTCACTTCTCTTTTAAGCGAATTAGAAGCGGGTGTTTCTCCCAAAAGTTTTGTTCCTCAAGTTGTCTTTCAGCACATTGATCGAATTGATGCCCTTTTTCAGACAGACATTGATTCTACATTGAACACCCCAGAACAGGTTCTTCGGTATATCAAAGAGTTATGCGAAATTTTGGCTATTCGGCAAATTGAAATTATTCCGAGAAATACCGCTTTCAATAATGAAATTCATGAGAAAGCGGGGGCGATGTTAAAAACTGCTTTTGCTCCGAATACGATTATTAAAGTGTTACAACGCGGGTTAGTTCATGAAAACTATATTCGTAAATCGAAAGTCGTTAAGGCAGAATAAAGAAAAATTCTTTTCCGTTTCTGTTGCTTTTGATCAAAAATTAAGTTTATTGAAAAAGTACCATATCCGTTAGGATAGAGGTACTTTTTCACTTTCAATCTTCATCGCTCGCCAAATCAGTACAGTTAGAAGTAAAGAAATCAGTGCAGACCCAATTGCAAGTGGAGATTCTATATCAGGCGTCAGGGAGTTTATTTGACTCGCCATTTCATCTGAAAGTCCAAACGATTCCGGATTTTTGGACAGCGCGAGCATCGTTACCGAAAACCAATTATTCGCGAAATGCGCTAACGCGGCGGGATAAACTGAACCAGAATATTGACGAACAAGTGCCAAATAAATCCCTAATCCGATTAGAGGAAAAAGTTCGAGTGGATTAAGATGGTAGATACCAAAAATAATTCCGGTTAAAATGGCTGCAGTTTGTGGATGCAGAACTCTTAAAAAATTTCGTTGAACAAATCCCCTAAAAAGTAGTTCCTCTGCAATTGCCGGTGTAATTGAAATCACGGCTACCACAACCAGATATTCGGCGAATGAATAAGAAGTAGCAATATTTTCAATCTGGGTTCGAAAAACGGAACGCAACGATTGAATGTCTTCTTGATCAATGATACCAAACCCATCTAAAGCAACAAACTGCAAGTCGTTGAAATAACTCAGGATGGGGTTCAAAGCTAAAATTCCAAAAAATGCATAGAAATACATTTTTCCTGAAACAGGAGGCGTTAAGCCTAAAAAGGCTTTATGTTCCTGACTAAGTAAGCCTTTTGTATTTGAATGTAATTTCGTGAAATAAAATACCGGAAGCAGAATAAAAAGAAATTGACTTCCACTTTGAATTAATCGAATTAACTCAACATTGCTTGTAATTAACTCATTGAAACTGTGAATTAATACCTGAGGGTCTTCACCTTCTGCCACTTTTGGAACCAATATGGCCATCACCATAATCAATCCGCCTAAAAATTGATAAGTCACAAAAATAAAAACCAAAACAATAAAATTAGCTACCAAAGGTGAAAAGCCGTGTTGTTCAAACCAACCGTTTAAACGTGTTTCGTTGAAAACATAAAGTTCGGGCGTATTTTCTTTAGGGGAAGCAACAAAATTATTTTCAGGCGAATCTGATTCAGGGGTAGAATTTGATGAATTTTGCACTGAGTTCATTTCTTTTAATTTACCGCGAATGAATAATGTTTATTTGAAATAATTCCCTTTTCTGATTTTACCACAGTTGCGGCTTCTTTTATCGGCTCATGCTCAAAAAAGAGCACCCATCCTTCATCAGCAGCTTGCTCTAATAGCTTTTTTTTCTCTTCCATAATTTCAAGCGGGTAAAGATCGTATCCCATCACCCAAGGCAGTGGAATATGAGCGTGTGTAGGAATAACATCCCCGCAATATAAAAGTGAGTTTTTCTCATCGGTAACTTTTACGAGCTGTTGAGCCCTAGTATGTGCTTCAGAACGAATCAAATGAACGCCCTCGAAAAGTTCAAACTCTCCGGAAGTAAATTTTAGTATACCTATTTCCATCAATGGGAGAAAATTTTCCTTCAAATAACTTGCTTTCTCTCTTGCGTTCGGGTTTAATGCCCATTTGTAGTTGTCTTCTTGAACATAATAGGTGGCGTTTGGAAAAGTGGGTACAAGTGAACCTTGTTCATTCCTTTTTACGGCTCCGCCTGCATGATCAAAATGCAAATGGGTTAAAATCACGTCGGTAATATCAGCGGGTGAAATCCCGTGAGATTTAAGATTCAATTCAAGAAAAGATTCAGAAACCTTAAACATCTCTCTGAATTTAGGCTCCCATTTTTGTCCCATCCCGGTATCGACGAGAATGTTTTTCCCGTTTCCCGAAATGAGCAAGGCACGAGCAGCCATATCAATTCGATTTTTTTCATCAGGAGGAATTGCCTTTTCCCATAGTACTTTTGGGACAGTACCGAACATCGCCCCACCATCAAGTGCAAAATTTTCGCAAAGAATAGGCGAGAGCGTATAGCCTTTAATTTTCATAGAACAATCGATTGGTTGAAATGATAACTTTGCTAAACTCTGGCATAATAAAAAAAGGCGTTGAGTTTTCAATTCAACGCCTTTGAGAGCAAAATTAATTTCCCTCAGAGGAGAGATTTTGAAGAATTTGTTTCTTTCGTTCTTCTGAATCAAAGAGTGGGTAGTTCTTTTTTGGTCTAAACGCCGGTGTTTTAGGCGAAGAATCCGAGGAAGCGGGTTTTTCAAAAGATCGCGTTTTTTTCTTTGCAGCAAACCCGCTCTTGAATCCGTCGGATTTGAATCGATCTTGATCAGATTGGTTTTTCCACGTTTGCTTAAACTCACCATCGCCCGTTTTTCCGTAAGGTTTCTTAAAACCCTTTTTAAAATCGGATCTTGGTGTAAACTTTTTGTCTTTTGAACCAAACGATCTTCCCTTTTTGAAATCTGACTTAGGCTTTGCAAAATCAGGTGCGAAAGGATCAACAATTTTAATCTTTTCTGGTTTTCCGTTCGAATTCAATTCGTCTGCTGGGGTTGGCTTAAACGAATTGGTTCGCTTTCGACCAAAATCTCTAGAATCTCTGCCACCGCCACGCTCTTTACGATCATTACTTTTCCAACCTCCGGGGCGTTTGCGATCTCCGCTAAAACGCCGGGAATCATTGCGTTCAAAATTTTGCCTTACACGCTTATCACCGCGCTTGAATGGCGTTGGTGCTCCTTCTCGGCTTGGCTGTTCACCTCTTTCAAAAACTTCTCCTTCGGAAAAATTTTCATCGGACATCGCGACATCACCTTCACCTTCTGCTGAAAAACTGCTTCTGCGTCCAAATGACGACGATGCGGCGGAATAATCGAAACCGGGATAATTTGCCACTTCAAAGCGTTTCCCAACAAATTGCGAAATACTTTTAAAGTGCTTGAATTCATCCGGTGAAACAAACGTAATCGCGTCGCCGGTTGTGGCTGCGCGTCCGGTTCGACCGATGCGATGCACATAATCTTCGGCATAAGTTGGTGTATCGTAATTGATTACATGTGAAATGCCATCAATATCGATTCCTCGAGCTGCAATGTCTGTGGCGACGAGAACCTTGAAATGCTTCTTTCGGAATCCGTTTAATGCGCGTTCCCTCTGAGACTGAGTTCGATTGGAGTGAATCGCAATGGCTTTCACACCTCGTTGATCCAACCGATGTTGAATTTTGTCGGCGCCGTGTTTAGTTCTAGAAAAGACAAGAACGCTATCCATTTCTACAGTATCAAGAATATGGAACAAGAGATCAAATTTTTTCTCTTGAGGCACTTTATAAAACTTTTGGGCGACTGAATCGGCGGTTTTTCTTCGAGTACCAACTTCAACGATAGATGGGTTATTTTGAACACTGCTTGTGAGTGCTTGAATGCCTTGAGACATTGTTGCTGAGAAGAGAAGCGTTTGACGCTCTTCAGGTAAAAATGATATGATTTTTTTCACATCATTGACAAATCCCATATCAAGCATTCGATCGGCCTCGTCAAGCACTAAGATTTCGACTGCGGAGAGATCGATTGTGCCTTGTCCGATGTGATCAATCAACCGACCGGGCGTTGCGATAAGAATATCGAACCCACGATGAAGGTCGCGAATTTGCCGGCGCATATCGGTGCCGCCATAAATTGTCAGTGAAAAGAATTTCATAAACCGGCCATATTCTTTGACCGATTTTTCGATTTGACTGGCTAACTCTCTGGTAGGAGAAAGAATTAACGCACGAATGGGGCGTTTCTTTTCTGTTGGGGTTAGGCTTAATCGGTGAAGCAAGGGCAACACATAGGCTGCTGTTTTTCCTGTTCCGGTTTGTGCCAACCCAATAACATCTTTGCCTTCAACTGCAAGCGGAATAGCCCGAGATTGAATTTCTGTTGGGGCTTCATACCCCGTGGCCAAAATACCTTGTACCAAGGCATCTGATAGGCCAAGTTGTGTAAATGACATGATCTATTTGTTAAGTGTCGAGACGATCTTCATCACAATCGTGGTGTGGTCTGAATTGGGAGGTAACTGGGGTTAAATCCTTTCAGCGTTTCCAAACTTATGGCCGTAACTGCCGTCTCTTAAAATATGGGTTCAGACGATTGCTGTGCAGAATGTGAACCCGTTTGTAAACCTCAAGTTACACAATTTTCTAAATTCCAAGAGAATTTTTTTTGAACCTGTTTGTACTTTCAAAAAATTGCACGCCAAATCCAACTCCTTTTCTTTCTAAATTTTCCTTAGCTTACTTTTTATTCCTCTCTATTACTGCATGATGAGAATCAAACCAATGAAAAACACAGACTATTCTGAACGGAATTATCTCTCTGCTTCGGAGGCTGCCAAATTTTTACAAATCACGGTCAACGAACTTCACTTGCTCACAAAATCGAAAAAGATTTTGGGGCAAAAGTCAGCCAGTGGTCAACTTCGATATAAACGCGCTGATTTACTTCTTTACTCAATTCCTCATAAGAAAAAGGAAACGGTAACAAAAATAGAGCTTTTAGGTTTTGAGCGGAAAGTCAAGCAGTCTTTGGTTCAACTTTTGATTGGCAATTCAGCATTCATGAAAGAGGTTTCTTCGGAATCGATTCATTTGATAATAACTTCACCGCCCTACTACAATGCCAAAATGTATTCACGGGTAAAAATCAAAGGTGACTTAGGAGATATTCACAATGCTGATAAATGGTTTGAGGAAATCGGGTCTGTATGGAGAGAGTGCTTTCGTGTACTTCAGCCCGGAAGAAAAATCTTTATCAACATTATGAATCTTCCTCTCAGGTTGAGTGATGGGGGTTATCGAACGATGAATTTGGTTGGTAAAACAATTGATCTTTGTGAATCGATTGGGTTTATTTTTAAACGCGATATTATTTGGCAAAAGACCAACGGCGTTCGTGCACATTTTGGGACTTATCCCTACCCGGGCGGTATTCTCATCAACAACATGCATGAGTTTATACTTGAATTCGATAAACCGAAAGTGAAATCAGGGTTAAAGTATCCTCACGTTTCAAAGCTCGACAAAGAAAGATCGAAGCTTACAAAAGAATTTTGGTTATCGATAAAAAACAGCGATGTATGGCTTATGAAACCGGAAGCAAGTGGCGATAATCGTACTCATGTTGCGCCGTTTCCGAAGGAGCTTCCGCATCGTTTAATTCGAGCATTTAGCTATCGTAGCGAAACAATTCTTGACCCATTTGCGGGTTCTGCTACCACGCTTATTGCAGCATCTGAATTAGAGCGCAATGCCATTGGGTATGAACTAAACCCTGAAATCGCATCTGAAGCTTGGAAAAAAATTGACGAACTTTAAACACGAGTTTGACAAAGAATCGCTCAAGATATGATTTGTACTAATTCAAAATCTTCTGTTAAAAATTCATATTTCTGGAATTCATAAATTTCTTTCTTAAAAAAGTGACTAAGTTTTAGCGTCAATTCAATCAAACAGCTATGAAATATCGTTTCTCACAATTTTTTTTAGTTTTTATTTTTTTCATTTCATTTTTCGATTGTGAATCTTTTTCACAAAAGAAACCCTTAACCCACGATGTGTATGACCAGTGGAAACGTGTAATAGGAAATGCAATTTCGACCAATGGGGAGTGGCTACATTTTGTTGTGAAACCTCAAGAAGGGGATGCTG
Source organism: Chloroherpetonaceae bacterium (assembly GCA_033763895.1). Classification (NCBI taxonomy): domain Bacteria; kingdom Pseudomonadati; phylum Chlorobiota; class Chlorobiia; order Chlorobiales; family Chloroherpetonaceae; species Chloroherpetonaceae bacterium. The sequence continues at coordinate 406,772 of JANRJQ010000007.1, forward strand.
ATTTAAAAATTCGATCGGTTAAATCAAGCGATAGCGCATCATTTTTTAGGGGTGAAGATCCTCAGTTTTCCTATGATTCAAAACACTTGGTTTTTTTTCTTAAGCCTTCACTTGATAGTGTGAAGAATCTCAAAAGAAAAAAAACCAAATCGGAAGACTTGCCAAAAGATACATTGGCAATATTATCGCTTTCTGATAAACGCCTCGTAAAAATCGAACGCGTGAAATCATTTAAGATGCCCGAAAAAGCTGGCAATTGGATTGCCTATCAACTCGAAAAAAAGAAACCAACAAAAGACACCTCGAAAGTAAAAGGCAGGCCCACAAAGGAAGAGGGAGATTCATTGGGAACAGAGGTTGTTCTTCGAAATCTCGCGAGTGAAAGAGAATGGCGCTTTAAATATGTGACCGAATTTTCCTTTTCAAAGTATGGGAAGATTTTCACATTTATCTCTACCGGCGATGATTCGCTAATGATGCCCGGTGTTTATAGTGTAACTCTCGAAAATGAAACCCTCTCTCCGATTTTTCGTGCTAAAGGAATATTCAAAAAATTGGCCACCGATGAAAATGGTAATACCATTGCGTTTATACATGATTCGGATACCACAAAATCGCGTATCAGATATTATTCTCTCTTTTTGAAGCAGAATCAACAAGACTCAGCATTAAAAATTATAGATACCCTGAATTCGGTCATTCCCAAAGGTTGGCTACTAAGCGAGTATGCTTCACTTTCATTTTCAAAAAATGGGAAAAAGTTGTTTTTTGGTGTTGCTCCAAAACCTTTTTTACAAGACACAACCAAGTTGCCCGAAGAAATTGTCTCTGTGGATGTTTGGAATTGGAATGATGCTAAGCTGCAGCCTGAACAAAATCGGTTCATTACAAGAGAACGAGAAAAATCCTTTCGCACTGTTTATTTGCTAGAGTCGAATGGGGCGCAAGCGTTAGAAACACCTGAATTTGAAACCTTTATCTCTGCAAGCGAAGGAGATTCTCCTAACGGACTACTTCTTTCAGAATCCAAATATGAGAAACGGAAAGTTTGGGAAGGCTATCCCACCCGCGCCGATATTTATCTTGTGAATGTCAATACAGGAAGTAAGAGACTGATTACAACTAATCTGCGGGCTTCAGATCTCCAATTTTCGCCAAAGGGAAATTTTATCATTTGGTACTCCGTGGAGGATCAAAGCTGGGTTACCTATGAGTGTGCAACCGGAAAAAAAACCTTACTCACTAAGAATTCAAATCCTAGATTTTTTGATGAAGAGAATGATCTCCCTGAATCACCATCTCCTTATGGGCTTGCAGGGTGGACTGACGATGAAAAGCCAATCCTTTACGACCGTTACGACTTGTGGCAATTTTCTACGGATGGAAAAACAAAAACACGTTTAACAAAAGGTCGTGAAAGCAAAACCGTTTATCGATATGTATGTTACAACTCCGATGAACGCTCGATTCCTAATACCACCAATTGGATTTTGAGTGTATTTCACGAACCAACCAAAAGCTCAGGATATTCATCCCTTAATCCATCTTCAAATCAATTGAGAGTGTTGACTTACGGCAATTATGCAGTTTCTGATTTTAAAAAAGCAAAAGAGGGTGATGTGGTCACCTTCAGAAAATCAACCGTAAAAGATTATCCCGACCTTCAGCTTACGGACTTAAGGTTTCAATCCATTCAACAAGTTTCGTTCGCAAACCCACAACAAGCCGATTTCATTTGGCCTACGGTTCAACTTGTGAAATGGAAATCATTTAGCGGCGAAATGTTAGAAGGCCTTTTATACCTGCCCGACGATTTCGTACCAACAAAAAAGTACCCGATGATTGTTTATTGCTACGATCGAAGCAGCGAATCACTTCATCAGTATTCACCTCCGGCACCGAGTGCATCGACGGTTAATCGTTCTCTTTACCCAAGTAACGGGTACGTGCTCTTCATTCCGGATATTACTTATAAAGTGGGCTATCCCGGTCAAAGCGCCTACGACGACATTATTTCAGGAGTAAAATCAATTGTCAAACGCGGCTTTATTGACGAAACTAAAATGGGATTGCAAGGCCAAAGTTGGGGTGGCTACCAAACCGCCTTTTTGATTACCAAAACAAAAAAGATGTTTGCGGCGGCAATGGCAGGTGCACCTGTTGCAAATATGACCAGCGCGTATGGTGGCATTCGATGGGAATCGGGAATTAGCAGAATGTTTCAATATGAACAGTCACAAAGTAGAATAGGGGCAACGCTTTGGCAAAAGCCCAATTTATACCTTGAAAATTCTCCTCTCTTTTCTTCAGAAAAAATTGAAACCCCGCTGTTGATGATGGCGAACGATGCTGATGGTGCCGTGCCGTGGTATCAAGGAATTGAGATGTTTATGGCACTCAAACGTTTGGAAAAACCGGTTTGGATGCTCAATTACAATGGAGAAGCACACAACTTGGTTCAACGGAAAAATCAAAAAGATTTATCTGTTAGAATGATGCAATTTTTTGATCACTACCTTAAAGGTGCACCGATGCCCCGGTGGATGAAAACGGGCGTGAAAGCCATTGAAAAATCAATTAATACAGGATTCGAATTAGAATAAATCATCTTCGGTATGAAGGACTTTTTTCCCAAAATTTCGCGAACATTTCCCCCATTTTTTTCATTACGATTCGTTCTGCTTTTCTTTGTATTTCCTCATTACGCATTTGCCTTTCAGGATACACTTGAATGTCATCGAGAACTTGGCCATATCAAACTGAATACGCATTCATTAAGGTATTATGAGGATGTCACAGATTCACTTTCATTGGATTCATTGATAAGGCATGAGCTTAACGGCGAACTTCATTTTTCTCCGAGCCCTTCAACCAACTTTGGCTATACCCAAAGTGCATATTGGGGAAAAATAGTTTTGAAGAATTCCACCAATGAATCCCTGAGTTATTTTCTCGTTTCCAAAGATCAGTATTCAAAAACAATAGATTTCTATTCCATTCCTTCGACATCGAATGGAATCTACTCTGAACATCATACCGGACTGTATTTTCCATTTGATACACGTAAAGGTTTTTTAAGAGAATTTGTATTTCAAACTTCTTTAGATGCACACGAGGTAAAAACGATTTATGTGCGGACAACTTCATTCCGCCAAACCATATTAGACCTTCACTTATATTCCCCTGCCGACTTTGAGCGTCGAAATAGAGTTGAGTTCTATCTTTTTGGTTTGTACTTCGGTGCTGCCTTTTCTTTGATTCTTTATAACTTTTTTCTTTATCTCTCGCTTAGAGATCGAAACTTTATCATCTATGTTCTTTTTAATCTGCCTTATGTTACAGCGGTTTGGCTGCACAATGGATTTGGTTATGAAATCTTGCCTGAATCCATCGCGTTTTTCAGCCGTAGGTATTTGATGTATTCCCTTTACTTTTTCTCCTTGATTTTTGCCATTGCTTTTATTCGTGATTTTCTAAACCTGAAAAAGTTCCTTCCTTCTTTTTATAAAGCCACCTTTATTTTTATCTACCTCTTTATCATCCTTTCGCTCCTTAGTTTTGTTCTTCCACAGCCTTTGCTTTCTAAAGCAATCAATTACACCACATTACCAACGGCCATCTTTGCGATTGTTATTGGTGTTTTAAGAATGAAACAAGGTGATAAAACCGCTCTGTACTTCTTTATCGGTTGGTCGGTTTTTATCACTGGTGGAATTCTCTTTCAATTGGAAGGCCTTAATCTTGTTCCATCAAATTTCTTTTCGAGTTATGCGTATCAAATTGGTTCAGGGTTGGAAATGATTCTGCTTTCGTTAGCGCTCGGCGATCGTATCAATACACTTCGTCTCGAAAAAGAGGCCGCGGAAAAGGATGCAATTGAAGCTGAACTTTTCCGATTAAGAAACATCGAATTGGCTTCTGCACTTCAAGAGTCTGACCGACTGAAGAAGATTGCCGAAGAAGCGAACAAACAAAAAACCGAACTCTTTGCTATAGCAGCTCATGACTTAAAAAATCCGCTCACTTCGATAGGAGGCTTTTCAAGTTTAATTCTTGAGGAATCGGATATCGAGAAAATTAAGATGATGGCGGGTCGCATTCAATCGTCAAGCAGAAGAATGGTGAACCTCATTTCTGAACTCTTGGAATCATCGGCGTATGAAATTGGATCGATTACTCTTAAAAAAGAATCGTTTCATCTTTCGCCAATCCTTGAAGCGGTTGCAAACCAAAACAGTGCTTTAGCAGAGTTAAAATTTCAACGGATTCAACTCACCTGTGATTCAAAACTTATGCTTGTGGCTGATAAAGCCCGGCTTTTTGAAACGGTTGATAATCTTATTTCAAACGCGATTAAGTATTCATTTGAACACACTACCATTGAACTTTCCGTAATGCCATTTTCTTTGACTAAAAATCATCCAATGCATTCATCGGTAAGTCATCCCTCAGGGATATTGATTTCAGTTCGAGATGAAGGGCAAGGGTTAAGCGAAAGCGACCTTGAGAAAGTATTTAAGCGGTTTCAAAAACTTTCCTCTAAACCAACGGGAAATGAAAGCTCAACCGGCTTAGGGCTTTCGATTGTGAAAGATATTGTAACTCTTCACGGAGGAGCGGCTTGGGTGGAATCGTTAGGAAAAAATAAAGGATGTACTTTTTATCTATTTTTTCCTTTGCCATAGCTCAAGGCTTTTCTGAAAGAAGAATTTTATCGACACGGCGCCCATCCATATCCATCACTTCAATAATATAATTATTCCATTCAATTGTCTGCCCTTCTTTGGGAATGGCTGTAAATAGATGCATCACAAACCCACCTACTGTATTCATCCCTTCAAACTCATTTTTTACTTCTGTACTTACTTTCAATTCATCGAAAAATTCATCTAATGGTGTGGTGCCAGAAACGAGAAACGTCCCATCTTGTCGTCTTATAATTTTGCTTTCGATTGTTGTGTCATCAGAAATTTCTTCAAAAACTGATCTTAAAATATCGTTTAAGGTTAGAACGCCTTGCACAGTTCCGAATTCATCAATAACAACTGCTTGATGATTCTTATTTTTTTTGAATACTTCTAAAGCCTTGAGCGCAGGGAGATTTTCAGAAAGGAAGATTGGTTTTACTTGAATAGTCTTTAAGTGTTCTTTCAAGTTCAGTTCATTTTCACCAAAAAATATCTTAACGAAATCTTTCATTCTAATCATCCCAATAACGCGGTCTATTTCTCCATCGCATAATGGAAAACATGCATAGTGATGGCTTAACATCGTCCGTTTAATGTCATCATCTGTTCCCGAATAATCAATCCACTGAACTTCTTTTCTTGGTGTCATTAAAACACTTACAGTTCGGTCAGAAAGGCGAAAGACGCGCTTAATCATGTCTTCCTCAAACTCATGAAATGTTCCTTGCTCCCTGCCTTGCGAGATTAATACCTTGATCTCTTCTTCGGTTATTTGAGGTTCTTCAGAATCCTTAAACCCAATTCCTTTGAGCGCAATTTTTGTAGAAACACTGAGAATCTTTACAACCAGCAAAGAAATCTTAGTTAGCGAAATCATTGGGCCTGCAATCAAACATGCAATTTTTTCCGGGGAATTTAAGGCAAGCCGTTTGGGAACAAGTTCGCCGATTACCAAAGAGAAGAATGTAATCGGTAATACCACCAAGCCTAAAGAAAGCGGCTCTGCGTATGATGCAATCCACACGAAATCTTTCAAGCGAAGAGCAATTCCTTCAGCAATGGTCGCACCGCCAAAAACGCCGGCCAAAATTCCAATTCCTGTAATTCCCACTTGAACTGTGGAAAGAAAATCTTCGGGAGACTCTGCCAACTCAAGCGCGAGTTTTGCATTCTTATTTCCTTCATTCGCCAATTGTTGAAGTTTTGCTTTTCGTGAAGAAACAATCGCCAATTCTGAAAGTGAGAAAAGCGCATTCAAAATGATTAGAAATAGGATGACAACAATTTCAAAAATGTATCCAGTCATTGTCTATTCGATATCGTATCGATAAATATCTTCCACCTCAGAGCCGGGTTCCCAAAGATGAAGTTGCTTGAGTAAACCGGTTTCGATGTCATAGACCCAACCGTGAAGTGTCGGCTGCTGTTCCTTTTTCCACATCCGTTGGATAATGCTTGTATCAGCAATGTTCTTTAATTGCTCATATACATTGAGCTCAACTAAACGATCAAAACGCTTTTTTTCATCCTGAATCATTTCCAATTCTGTTTTATGAAACCGGTACACATCTTTGACATGTTGAAGCCATTTGTTTATCAACCCATAACTCCTGTGAGACATTGCAGCCTTAACGCCTCCGCATCCGTAATGACCACAAAGCACCACATGCTTTACCTTTAAAACTTCAACCGCGAATTGAAGAACGCTAAGCATGTTGAAATCTGTATGTATCACCAAGTTTGCAATATTCCTCTGAACAAAAAGCTCACCGGGTTCAGCAGCTACAACATCCTCCGCAGGAACACGGCTATCAGCGCACCCAATCCATAAAAACTCAGGCTTTTGTTCATACTTAAATCTTTCAAAGTAATCTTCTCGAATTTGAAGGCATTCCTTTACCCAAGCCTTGTTTGCAAGAAGCATTTTCTTATAGCTTTCCATTTTCTGCTGTTTGTTTTGAAATGTTTTTATCGCTTATTCTTGGATTTCGAATATTGAATAATGGGAGTTCTTTTGAATGAATATTGCGCGTTTCAATCGTAATCTCTTTGTATTTCGCTGATTCTTGAAAATCATTAATGACATCATAAATATCGTTATCAATAAAAATTGCTTTTGTCCCATCAATACAAACAAGGCTTTTATCAGGAATTTGAATTAAGCACTCCTTAAGTTCAGCTTTATTGACAAAAGACATATCCTTATTAAACCGAATAAGATAATAGTCGTCTTGGCTTACCATTGTTACCGAAGAGTGATGATTTGCACGAATCACGAAGAAAAATCCTACGACAGAACCAATTGCAATTCCAATTAAAAGATCTGTAAACACCACAGCAAGAACAGTGACTATAAAGGGAATAAAGACGGAGTTGCCAGCCCGAAACATACCAACAAACAACTTAACTTTTCCCAAGCGATATCCCACTACAATGAGAATCGCAGCAAGACTCGCTAATGGGATTTTATTTAATACAAACGGGATCGTCAGAATTGAGATTAAAAGTAACAGCCCGTGAAATATAGACGAGTATCGCGATTTTGCACCTGCATAAATATTGGCAGAGGTCCTCACAATCACTGCTGTAATGGGTAGCCCTCCTAAAAGACCACTGACGATATTTCCAATACCTTGGGCTCTTAATTCACGATTGGTATCGGAGATGCGTTTATATGGGTCTAATTTATCCGCCGCTTCAAGCGATAGAAGCGATTCCAAACTTGCCACAATTCCAATAGTGAGTGAAATGATATAGGTTTCCTTATTGAATAATGCGTGAAAGTCGGGGAAATGCAATTTTTCCAGTACATTTCCTATTGGCATCAAATCCGGAATGCTGACCAATTGATTTTTCTCTACCGATAATTGGAATGCCGGAAAGAATATTTTTGAGATCTCATTGATTGTAATTCCCAGAAAAACTACGATGAGAGAGGGTGGCAGATAGGTTAGCATTCGAAACTTTTTTGAAAGGATTTTCTCCCAGTAAATCAAGATAAATAAAGAAAGAAGAGAAATAAGAAATGCAATTGGAGTAAAAAATTTTAATGCAATAAGAATAGAAGAGAATGTATTTTCTTCACCCGAAATAAAACTCATTTCGCCTTCAAATTGATTATCCCACCCTACGGCGTGTGGGATTTGCTTGAGCACAATCACGATTCCAATTGCAGCCAACATTCCTTCAATGACACTCGTCGGAAAATAATTTCCAATTACCCCTGCTCTTATTTTACCCAATAACAATTGAAAGAATCCTGCAAGAACCAACGCTGTCAAAAATGCATCGAATGATCCAAGCTTTTGAATTGATGAAGCCACAATCACGGCTAATCCCGCAGCTGGGCCGCTCACGCTGACTTCAGAACCGGATAAGAAACCAACCAAAACTCCACCGATAATACCCGCAATTAATCCTGAAATCAAAGGCGCGCCAGAAGCAAGAGCTATTCCAAGACAAAGAGGCAATGCAACCAAAAAAACAACAAAAGATGCGGGCAAATCAAAACGAAGTGTTTTCTTCATTTCATTTATAACAGTGAATTCACTTTCCTTTGGTTTGGTGATGCTCATTTAAATTGAAGTTAATTTTTGAGTTGATATCGCTTTTTTGAAGGTCACACGGGGATGTTCGGGAAATGGATTGGCAGTTGGGATGAAAACGAAGAAGAAATTTGGGATAGACTTTTGTTTCATGAATACAGCCATTTAGAAACATATCCTTCTTTTATTCATCGAAGCGTTGAATTCAAATCTTTTTCATTTGAATTTAGTCTAATCTTGCGACGCATAAAAGAAGAATTTCATCTTACCACGATTGTCTTTAATCGTGTTGTAGAGTTAAAACGATGGGTTAAAAATTGATTATTCATTTAAGGGAGAATGCTAGCAAGAGTAATCCCCCCGTTTAATCCCTTTGCACTCTTTTTCATTTGAGCTAAAATCTTTCCGATTTCCTCTTGGTTATCATATTTAAACCCTTGTGAAAGTTCAAGAATCCCTGCGCTAACTGTAAGGAGTGAAAAGTCTTTTGGATTTCCTTCTCGGTCAATCGAGCGAATCTTCCCAGCTTCACGGTCGGCGGGGTCATATAGATCGGCAACCTCTTTGCAATACTGAGTGCAAATGGATTTCACCAACTGCAATACCTCATCAATGTTTTTCCCCAAAGAACCTAAAAAGAAATCGTCGCCACCCACATGACCTAAGAATAGCTTTTGATCAACTTCGCTTTCGTTTCTCTCGGAGTAAAATGAACCCATTGAAGTGGCTTTTTTCAAAATATCTGAAAAAAGGAGAATCGCTCGGTCGCCTCGTCGAAAGCCGTATTTATCATTAAAGGGCTTAAAATTATCAAAGTCAAAATAAACCAGATACCTTGCCATATCTGAAAGCGTCAATGCTCTATTGATAAAATCAGTGATTCGTTGATTTCCATTGAGCTTTGTAAGTGGATTTTGATCCCGTGCTTGCTCTAAATTTTTTTCATTGAGAATTTTCAACAAATCAGAAGCGAATAAAAAACCAACATACTTCCCACCTTCTGTCATCATAATGCCTTCATCCCCTTGAGAGACTGAAAATGTGTTCATGATTTTTTCTGCAGAAAATCGAAGTTCAGATTTGGGGCAAGAAGAAAGAAACTCCATAACCCCCTTGCTTTTAGCAATCCTTTTTAAGACTTCCCTTCCATACGGGGAATAAACATATTGTTTAAGACCACTTTCACGAATGATTCCAATAGGTTCTTTAAGCGAATTGAGGATCGGAATAAATGAACATTGAGGGTTATCTCGAAAAATATTAAACACATCTTCAATATCAGAATCTGTTTTCAAAGTCGGGAGCGGTTCAATATGATTTTTTAACATCAACCGATCATCTTTCAGTTTACGGCGATCTTTATCATTGATTTCTTGAATGTGAGAGTACTGCCCAACTATTTGACGGAAGTCTGTTGAAGGAGATTTCACGAAATACCCTTGAACATAATCACAGCCGAGTTCTTTACACAAATAATACTCCCTTTCATTTTCAACACCCTCTGCTATGACAGTTATTCCAAGAAGGTGTGCCAAATGAACTATGTTGGCAATAAAGAGTCTTTTCCTAAATGCTGATTCATCTTCGGAGACAAAAAAGCGATCGATTTTGATATAATCCGCTTCTGTATTATAGAGCTGTTGCATCCCAGAGTAGCCTGTGCCGAAATCATCAAGTGCAATTTTATAGCCCTGCGATTTCACTTTTTTGATGAGCTCAACCGCTTGTTTGACCGTATTAAAATCATACCGCTCAGATATCTCAAAACAAATTGATGAAATCGGAATCTGATATTTTTCTATAAGTTTTGCAGTCTCTCCTCTTTTGTAATCAGGCATAAGGATCACGCGCTGATCGACATTGATAAATGTCACTTTCTCCCTTAACACCGCATGATTACTTATCTCTGCAAAAAGCTTTTCGCGTAAAGCAAGTTCAAGACGAAAAAGATTTTTTTCTTTAAATGCCGTATCAAATACATCCGGAATACTCCTAAATCCTCCGGATTGCCAACCGCGAAGCAACGCTTCAAAACCCATTACTTCTCCGCTGGTGAGATTAACAATGGGTTCAAATTCAAAATGAAACTGATCCTTGATGATTGGTAGCCACCAATTCTCAAAGTAATCGCTTGCTTCATGAAATCGACTAAAAGGAGAATCGAAAGAAGTGCCTGATGTGCGTACCATTATTTTCCTTTTTTTTGGTGTGAATCGGTTTAATTCTAATTCATTATAGGGCTTATCGATTAAGGGAGTGTAATAGCAGTGTTAGCGAATGATTAATAAATCTCTGAAAAATCATCAGCTTTAGCCTGCCTGAATAGCTTTTTTTCATTAAATTCCTTCATTAATGAGGAACTTACGGGTTGTGCTCAAATTTAAAGCCACTGAAGTAAATCACAGTTTTATTCAATTTGTGATTCTTACTTTTCAAAAAAAATACTTGCCAATGTCTTCGCGCATACTTCACTTTGAACCTGAAAAGTTTGATGCTCAACTAATCTTTATTGCATTACAAACCGAGCGTCTTCAAGCACAAAAAGAAATTTATGTTATTGATCATGTAACGACGCTTCCAGCATTTACAAAAGCTTTTGTGGAGTATGAGTATGATCTTATCTTAACTGAATACCAACTTCCTGATACATCTTCTGAAGGGCTAATTTCTACCATTCGCTCGAAAAACCCTGATTTACCGGTGATTTTTGTAACCTTAATTGAAGATCCTTCTTTAGCAAAAAAACTCATCTTAGCTGGCGCTTCCGATGTCATCTATAAATCTCACCGAGCTCACTTAGGCGGGGCAATCGAAGAAGCGCTGCAAAGAAAACCCATTTCAAGTCATTCAAAAAAAGCTGGAAAGAAAATTGTCATCGATGATATTGATGAGGATCATTTATCCGCTTCGAAAAGCGCCATCGCATCACCATTTCAAGAAGATGTTGCGTCTGATTCACACACATCTGATGAACTCTCATCGAGCGACAGTTCTGAATTTGAACGCTTAATTCGCAGTACAAAACCCGGTGCATTACCATTTGAAGAACCTCGAAAGGAAGCAAATGAAGAAACTCAACCGCTAGAAGATGAACAAGAAGAAGGAGAAATGACCGTTCGAAGCGGTTACGCTTCAAGGGATGAATTCAACCATTCTTTAAAAGTTAAAAATGATGATACTTTTCTAACCATCGTGTTGGAACAACTTCCTGATGCCATTGCCGTTCTTCAAGACGAACAAATTGTATTTTTCAATGCAACCTTCAAGAGACTCGTCTTAAAGCCCGAAGATTCGATTCGAGGATTAAATTTTGTGGAGGATTTTGTGACACTTCACGATGCAAAAAAACTCCGCGAAGTTTTGCGTCAATCAACCCAACAGAAAATTGAATTCACGCTCCGATCCGGGAAAAATAAAATTGCAGTAGCAGCTTTAATCACTCCAACGACATACGCCAATACGCCTTCAATGCTCTTGATTTTAGAAGATTTAACCGAGAAGAAGGCACAGGAGAAAGCGGCTCTCGAAAGAGAAGATCGATATCGGCAGCAGTTCGATACATTTAAGGAACGTCAAGAGCGATATCGCCTGACATTTGAATACAATCCTACACCGGCCATTTTAGAAATTGATGCGGAAACGGAAACCTTCCACCAACTAGATGACGGGAATCGCTCCGCTCTTCAATTTTTTGGTTTTGATAAATCAGAATTGCTCCCTCTAACCGTTATTGAACTCATTGCCGACGAACATCAAGAAAGTTTCTACTACGCGAGAACCACAGCTTTTAATGGTGAACCTGTTACCATTGAATCTGTCGTGAAAACGAAAGGTGCCGAGCTAAAACCCGTTACAGTAACGATGATTGTTGAGCAAGTTGAAAATAAAAAAGTGCTCATCTCATATTTTCAACCACAGACAATTTCAAATTCTTATTCGGGTGCCATTGATCTCTCTAAAGAAACCTTGCAACTTGACGAGGCAGATTCTTTTGACAATGACATCGCATTGTCCTCTTCACCTTCGCTACAAGAAGAAATTCGTACCCTTAAAGCAGATTTACAAAGCGAACGCCTTAGCTATGAGGAACTTGAAAAGTCTTTTGCTGAGAAAGAAATTTTTATTAAGTCAATTCAATCCGAACTAAGCTCAACCCTAAATTCAAATCGAAATCTTGAAGAAAACGCCGAGAGGTTCTATTCGATCCTTGACCGAATATCGGTTGCTGTCATTTGGGTTGATTTATCGGGCCAAATCTCATTTTGGAACAAAGCGGCTGAAGATTTTCATCAAGTTCCAAAATCTAAAGCCATTGGGTTCAGCTCGGAACGCATCATGAAATATCGTTATGCGTCGCTCTCAAAAAAGGAAGCCGCAAAGAAAAGTTTTGATACCGAGGGTAAATGGAAGGGCGAGGTCAGTTTTATCTCAGCCTCAGGCGAAGTCAAACATGCAATTCTTCAAGTTGAAAAGCAATTTAATACCCAAGGCGAGATGCAAGGCGTTGTCACTTTGCTGGAGGATTCAACAGTTAAAAAGCGCCAAGAAATTGACCAAGCGTTGCTTTCTGCGAAGTCCACTGCATTACAATCAAACCGGGCATTAACCGTCTTTGGAATTGATTTCAAAGGCGAAATCACTTTCTTAGAAGGCTCCGTGCTTAACCTGAACTTTTTTGGCGAAGCCGAGATTGGAAAGTCATCGTTCGAGATATTCAGAAAGCACCCCGAATTCATTGATTTTCTTAGCCGTGGGCTTTCAGGAGAAAAGATCAGCGACTATCTCGAAAATGGCGATTACTCAATTTCAGTCGCGCCCGTCTTTAATCAATCGGGGATTGCTATCGGCGCCGTATGCACCGTGGCTGCTTATTCTAAAATTTCAGCGGCCTTTTAAGTATGCTTTTATGCAAAGTTATTGGCAATACCGTCGCGACCAAAAAAGATGAAGAACTTCGAAAAGCAAAATTGCTTGTTGTTAAACCCATTGGTTTGAAAAGGGAGTTTCTAAAATCACCTGAATTCATCGCACTGGATACCTTAGGCGCGGGAATCGGAGATATGGTGCTCGTTGCTCAAGAAGGTGCTGTTGTAGAGCAAGTTTTCAAAAGTCCCAAAATGCCCGCAAATACAATTATTTTAGCGATAGTTGATGACTTTCAAATAGCAGAAAAAGCAAGCATTTAAACAGAAATCAAAAAAGCCGCGAACCGCGGCTTAAAATTTGATGCGGAAAAACGTAGAGAAGTTTACTTTTCAGTCCCTTCACTCAATTGCGCTTGAGGTTTTTCGCTCTTGACAATCGGAACAAATTTTCCATTTACAAGCTCTACCGGCACTTTTGCTATGACCTCCGCTAAATGCTTTTGAGCGGCAAATTGCTCTTTCTTTTTCGCTTCCAATTGCGATTGATCAAGCCCAACGACATTATCGCTCGTATCAAAAATTGGTGCAAATTTCTCATTATCGTGATCCAACTTGAATGAGGTGAATTTGTATAAACCATAAACCAACCCAAAAAAGATGGGTAGCGCAAAGGCATAAATAATTAGCCAAGAAAGTCCGCCTTCCATAGATTACTCCTTTTCTTCTGTTAATAAAACTACCTACAAGGTAATCACCCGAAGAGAGAATCGTCTTTGCTTTTTGTAAAACAGACGGCCGACTTGGACGAATTTAAATTATCGAATCTTGTAATGGGGGTGGTGAAACTTGGATGAGCTTTACTCCTGAAAGACGAATCAATTCTTCAATGTTGTGAATCTTATAAGGCTTATCGTAATAAATCCTTTTCACCCCAACATTAATTAGAACTTTCAGGCAATTCATACAAGGGCTTGCTGTGATATAAATATCAGAACCGTGAATTGAAGTACCATTTTTCGCCGCTTGAGCAATCGCATTAATTTCTGCATGAATCGTTCTCATACAATTCTCTTCTACGCTTCCATCGGGGTGAGTTGATTTGTAGATCAAGCATTTTGGCCCCTCGCAATGAGGCAATCCAGCCGGCGCACCATTATATCCCGTTGCTAAAATATTGTTGTCACGCACAAGCACAGCCCCGATTTGCGCGCGTTCACAGGTTGCTCGCTTTGAAATCAGATGCGCAACACTCATAAAGTAATCATTCCACCCGATGCGATTCGCCGTCTTCAATGGCGGATTCTCAATGTGATGTAGAGGCTCGGGCAATCGGTGATTTCCATTTTGCCAATCTTTCGTTGCGCCAACAAATCCAACTGTGATACCGCCACTTATACCTTTAGTTCTTTTTTCCTTTGACTTTGAAATCTTAAGTGTTCCTTTTTTCATTTCTTCCAAAACAAATTTCGTTTTTCAGCAATACTGCGCCTTAATTTCCCGAGCAACATTCTCATTCATTATTCTCATTTGACTTCATTTAGGCTCCAATCATAATCCATAAACTTTATCTCAACTGTTCCACTTTCAAGTATTTTTTGTTGTGATTGCGTGAGGTATGGTTTCAAGTAATCAAGTAACGCTTTCCCATTTTTCTTAAAATCATTGGCATACCAATCAAATATTGGGGACAGGTACAAAGTATTTTCTTCAAACTTAAATTGATTTTTTAGGGTATCACTTAAAAATATTTGGAGTTGATCATTTAATTGCTCTTTCAATCGCTCACCACGGTAGGCTTCAGGGCGAAGTATCGGGCAAGATTCCGATGCGCAATTCACAGCAAAGTGAATTTTTTCTTCCCCAAGTTCCTTCCTCAATATTTCATGCTCGATATAATCAAGCGAATAAACCTTACCACCAACTTTGCAAAACTCTTTCTTCCAAGGTCCTGAAACAAACCCGAAGATTGTGTTTCCAAGAAATGTGACATCGCGAATACTTTTTACAGGATAGTTATCAAGAATCAACTTAAGGGTATAAGCATTATAAGCATTGATCCAAAAAGCAATTTTTTCTTCCCTCGTTTTTAATTGGGTAAGATCGGCTTTTTCGAGTTGATTCAAATAATCCTTAAAAAGTGGTTCCTGCTTCAATCCTTTGTAATTGACCTTTCCATTCACAACATATTTTTTTAGAACGGCATCAAATATTGAGTGGTCAAATGAATTCGGTGCACCCGTAACCGAAATTGTAAGAAGCATAAATAAAATCATCTTAAGAAAGAATAAATATCAAAGCCTCGGCAGAGCGAATTCGAATCGTAATTCCACCTTCCCATAAGTCAAATTGAGGACTATTAAATCGCGAAGAACTCACAATTTCGATGTGTTCGTAATTGGTAACATTCTTAAAGGCATCGGTAAAGAAATGTACTTCAGCCGTTGAATCACCAAAGTTCGCGATTGTCATTGCCCTTCCGGTATTTGCGCCTGCAAGCCGTTCAAAGCCAAGGACTTGAGCCGATTGCCCTTGAAGCTCAAGCACTTTCAACTCACCCCTCACAAATGCCGGATTATCTAAAATCCTTAACAAATTTTCATAGTAAAATTCTGTGTCAGCATCGGTCGTTTCCTCCGGTGTTCGAATCAGTTGAACAGGCAATTTGATTCGCTTCCCTTCAAATTGTCCATCATGAAAGAGCCTTGCCCCGAGCGAGGTTGCCGCTATCGCACCCGCCGCTTTATTGAACACCCCAAATACAGAGGCGGCTCTCGGCTCATCATGATTTTCGATAAAGCGCACCAGCTTTTGTTGAAACACCTGTGATGCCTGCAAATGCTGCTTCAATCCACTGATATCGCGTGTCACCAAACGATCATAAAAGCGCTTGTCGTAGGTATAATCAAAGCCTAGCTGATGTAAGTTCCATTCGGTATCCCAATATGCTTCTGCGATAAATAAAAATTGAGGATGTGAACCTTTCACTTCTCGAATTGCTCTATCCCAAAATTCATTCTCCATCTCTCCGGCAATCCATCCCCAAGTTTGATTAAAAATTCTTTTGAGTTCAAGCATTGCCATATCACATCGAACACCATCACAAAGTGCGGCGATTTTTTTGAGCGTATCAATTATTGCAGCCTGCAAACCCTTATTCGCATAATTGAGTTGAAGCGTGTCTGTCCAAGCCGGAAAGTACGGGTCTTTCCCGTGTGCTAAATGATGGTGATCAATTGAGAAATATGACTCGGGAGAGGAATAAAATACTCTTTCTGAGGCTTGAATAAAAAACTCAGGATTTGTTGAAACCCAGTGATGATCAAGCGCAACATGATTTGGTACGAAATCAAGAATGAGTTTTAATCCATATTTATGCAGTCTGTCGCGAAATTTCAGCAGCGCATTTTTACCACCTAAAGAATCTGCCACTGAATAATCCTGAATGCAATAAGGAGAGCATACCACATCTTCCGGTTTTGGATCAGAAAGTGTTCGACGGTAATCAGTCCAAAGCCCCGGATGTTCAACCGCAACGCGCCTTCCGGGCTCACTTGGTTTCCAAACACCCATCAACCAAACCGCGTCAAATCGCGATTCCTTCCATTTCTGAAAAAATGAATCGGGGATATTTTCTAATGAGGTTGCTTTTCCATCAGCAATGAGGTTCTTTATCCAAACCCGAGTATTGATTTCGTAGATAATCGGGAATTTCTGTGCGTTCATTTTTCACTCCCACTTTCCTTCACGGCGAGAAGATAGCCGATATTAGGATTGAGCTTTGAGTAATGTCCTCTTCTCTATTTTCAAATTAGCCCCAAGAGAGAGACTTCCCAAATAAAATTTACTTCACCAAATTCATCTTGCGCGATTCGCTAACATCACCCACTTGCAAGCGATAGAAATATACACCGCTGCTAAGCTGTAACGCATTGAATTGCACGCTATAAGTACCGATTCCTTGGCGTCCATTGACGAGCGAAGCCACTTGTCTTCCTAACACATCATACACCTTCAAGCTCACCAATCCGGCTTGTGCTAAGCGATAGTTAATGGTTGTTGAAGGGTTGAATGGATTCGGATAGTTTTGTGAAAGCTCAAAGGATTGAACCGGATTCACCGCTTCTGCTCTCCCAACAACGGAAAGTGTTGTTGATGTGCGTGAAAAGTTAGTCCAACCGATGGTCCAATCACCTTCATTGTTTTGTGTAGAAAAACCAGCAGGAACTAACGGAGGTAATGCGCCCATATAAGTAGCACTTACATCAAAAAAACCATCATTCGGCGGAGTAGCACCATTTAAGGTTGCCGGGTTCTGCGGACGAAGATTCGGGCGAACACCATTTAGCGGTGTAACATAATTGAGGTTCACAAATTGCGGGTCGGCAACCACATTTCCTGCTGAAGCTGCATAAAGAGGGAAAAGTCCTGTGGTATCCCCATCACCCGTGGTTCTATTGGCTGAACGAATGGCAAAAATTGCTTTTGATCCATTTTGTGCAGAATCACTTACTGAAGTTCTGTTCTTAACAAAAAACATAGAATTGCTGACAGCAAGTGCAGAATCCGCTGAAGCGGGTGAATAAAGGTTATCACGAGTTCCGTCACCATCTACAACAACCCCTGCGGCACCGAAATTTGCGATGATGTGATTTCGATGCAATCCGCCTGTATTGGCACGAACATAAATACCGTCATTGATTTCATTATTGGCTTGTCGGATACCGGCACCAATCATCGTGACATTCCACGCAGCATATTTGTTATGTGGTTTTGCGCTGGTACCTGAACCATCATTGTTTGATTCATAACCACGATTTGCAAGTTTCTCATCTTGAACACCAACGACAAATTGGATTCGCCCGCGATATCCAAATTCCGTATCAATCATATCATCATCACAACCGGTCGCTACCAAATACTTCGCATCGACTGTACCCCCTGAAAATTCAAAGGCATCATCCGCGATAAAATATGATTGCAAATATTCAATTTTTGTTCGTGATCCTACAAAATTAAACTGAAACCCATTTGCTTCATTTCCTTGTCCCAAAAGACCACCACCCCACTCAACACGCATATATCGTATAGAACCACTGCTATCTTCATCAAATTGGCCACCCGTCATCCCGGGCTCATGAGTTTGTAAATTTACCCTATTTCCTCTTGCGATACCGTTGAGAATCACACCACCAATTTGACCTCGACCACCTCGTCCACCGGCGCTATCTGCTGCGCTGCTGGTGAAAATAACTGGCGCCGACGCCGTGCCTTCAACGATTAATATGCCACCTAAAGAAGGATTCGTTGCGTTTGTAGTGTCTATACTTCGAAGCGTTTGGATTGCAGCTTTTGAATTCGTTTGCCCAACTAATTTTGTGCCCGCTGGGATTTTTAGGGTAGCACCGGGATGAATATTGACAAAGCCGAAAATGTCATAAACCGTATCGGCACTTAAAGTCCTTATTCCTGAGGTGATATTACTTTGCAGCGTTGCCCTCGGTTGAGCATAGAGAGATCCTAATCCCACACTGAATAAAAGCCCAACAATGATATAAACCTTCTTTGAAATCATAAACAGAGAGAATTTATTGTTCAAAAAAGCCAACGATTTTCCTTATCGCTTCTCGGTGTAATTCAAAATCTTAAAGCGTTTGTTCATTTCAATGATAGCAACAATTTGCTTAATAATCACTTGATTCCCCTTTTCATCTCGGGCAATAACTTCAGGATAAAGATGGAGTTTAAATGTCCGGTATTCATCAGGTTTACCCTTCATTCGTAACCCCTCAAAAGTAAGTTTTTCTCCACCGTGGCTGCTAAGTGCCTTTAACATCCCCTTTGCGGAATTGAGAAAATGAAGTTCCCACGCCGATTCTGTTGGAATGTTATACTTCGGGTCGCTCGATTCGTTATCCGGCCAAAACCACTGTTTGAATTCTTTTGGAGAGAGGCTGATATTGAGCAGAGCCGTTGTGTCCCTTTTGTTTAAGGCAACTACAAAAATTTCTGCAATCTCCTCTGGCGTTGCACTTGAAAAAGATAAAACACGCTTTTTTATACTATCGGGTAATACTTCCCCTTTCTTAAAGGGCTTAATCAAATTCTGTGCAGAAAGGCTGCCTACAAAAAAACTGAATGCTAGAAAAAGAGATATGAGATGCTTCATAAGTAAAATGATAAAGATAAAAAAAGGGGCATCCCGAAAGATGCCCCACAATGAACAAATCAAGTCAACAACAATAAAAAAACATTACTTAACCAAATTCATCTTGCGTGACTCGCTGAATTCACCCACTTGCAAGCGATAGAAATATACACCGCTGCTGAGGTTCGAAGCATTGAATTGTACGCTGTATGTACCAACACCTTGGCGTCCATTGACGAGCGAAGCCACTTGTCTTCCTAAAACATCATACACCTTCAAGCTCACCAAACCGGCTTTTGCTAAACGGTAGTTGATGGTTGTTGAAGGGTTGAACGGATTCGGATAGTTTTGTGAAAGCTCAAAGGATTGAACAGGATTCACTGCTTCTGCTCTTCCACCAACTGAAAGGGCTGTGGTTTGTCTTGCAAAGTTAGACCAAGTTGCAGTCCAATCTCCAACGGTGCTTTGAGTTGAAAAACCGGTCGGAATTGACGGAGGAAGTGCACCCATAAAGGTCGCACCAACATCAAAGAATCCGTCATTCGGCGGAGTAGCTCCATTTAAGGTTGCCGGGTTTTGCGGACGAAGATTCGGGCGAACGCCGTTTAATGGATCGTTATAATTTACGCTAACAAATTGCGGATTTGCATTTACATTACCTGAAGAAGCAGCATAAATTGGAAACAAACCAGTTGTATCACCATCACCTGTTGTTCTATTGGCTGAACGGATTGCATAGATTGCCTTTACACCGTTATCAGTTGTTGAATCAGTTGTGCTTGTTCGGTTCTTCACAAAGAACATCGAATTTGTAATCGCAAGTGCAGAGTCTGCTGAAGCAGGTGCATAAAGGTTGTCACGAGCAGCATCACCATCAACGACAATACCAGCAGCACCAAAGTTTGCAATAATGTGATTTCTATGCAAGCCGCCAGTATTGGCACGGACATAAATACCGTCATTGATTTCATTGTTGGCTTGTCTGATACCGGCACCAATCATCGTGACATTCCAAGCAGCGTATTTGTTATGTGGCTTTGCGCTGGTTCCTGAACCATCATTATTCGATTCATAACCACGGTTGGCAAGATTTTTGTCTTGAACGACTACGACAAATTGAATGCGACCGCGATATCCGAATTCGGTATCAATTTGGTCGTCATCGCAACCGGTTGCAATTAAGTATTTGGCATCTGCTGTTCCGCCAAACCATTCAAAAGCATCATCAGCGATGAAATGCGCTTGCAAAAATTCAAGTTTGGTGCGTGAACCTGCGCCATTAAAGGTAAACCCATTTACTTCATTACCTTGAGAAATAACGGTTCCACCGTATTCAACACGCATATAGCGCAATGAGCCGCTGCTATCGGTATCAAATTGTCCACCACCGGGGCCGGTACCACCTTCACCGAAACGGGTACCGCCGGGGACGTTGTTTTTTGCAATACCATTTAAAATCACGCCACCAATTTGACCTCTTGCTCCTTTGCCGCCCGCGCTATCTGCTGCGCTGCTGGTGAAAACAACCGGTGCATTGGCTGTACCTTCAACAACAAGAATACCACCCAAAGTTGGGTTGGTCGTATTGGTTGTATCGTTGCTCCGAAGGGTCTGAAGCGAAGGACGGCTACCGGTAAGCCCAACAAGTTTTGTGCCGGCAGGAATGCGAAGTGTTGCTCCCGGAAAAACATTCACAAACCCGGTAACTTCATATACGGTATCGGCACTCAATGTTCTGAGACCCGAGGTGATATTTCCATTTAATGCAGCACGAGGTTGTGCATAAGCAACGCTGCTGACCATTAACGCCAGAACAAGCATTGCGAGGTTTTGTACTATATTTTTTTTCATCATTTTTGATAAGGATAAATTAGAAAGATAAAGAACAAGTAAATGTTACATGTTAAAAGACAAGGCGATACCGAAGGTTCGTCCTACAAAATACCGTTCAGCCCAAGCCTCACCGATTACAAATAAATAGCGGTCGTTTAAGATATTTTTTGCGCTGAATTTCACCGTTAAACTGTTGAAAAACTGTTGGCTGATGGAGATATCCACTTGATTTCTCGGCATTTCTTCGACATTATCGGTCAAATTCCGAACGCCGGTAAGTTGTGAAATTCTTCTTCCAAACACATTGTAAAGTAAAGAAGCATTAAATCCACTTTGCGGATCGCTGTAGGATAAATTGAGATTTACGACATAGGGCGATTGACCTTGTAAGGGGCGCTCTTTTTTTACTGCTTCAGGTGCTTGCGAAATCTGCTGACCTTGGGACTCGTTATACAACACCAATGTTTCAGGCGGCTTGATGGTGGATTGAACAATCGTTACATTTGCCCCCAAAGTCAACGGATCTAAGAAATCGGCGATAAAGTTTAATTTCTTTCTAAATTCAAACTCTGCTCCGTAATTTTTTGCCTCAATGGCATTAACAGTGGTAAAGAAAAGATTGGTACCAATATCATCTAAAACAATTCTTTCAAGAGGATTATTAAGATCTTTGTAGAAGAAACTAACCGCAACCATCTCACCAAACCCTTGAAAAAGCTCTGCTCTTAAGTCAAAATTTTGAATAGTGGTTTGAACAAGAAATGGATTACCAAGGGTTGAACTGATGTAATCATCAAACTGAAATGGCGCAATTTCACGCATTTCGGGTTGTGCAACCGTTTGACTGAATGAGGCTCTTAGATTAATTGATTCACCAATCGAATAAATTAAGTTTACGGATGGAAGGATATTGGTTTGATCAAAACCACCATTGACAGGAACCGGCTGAACAAATGAACCTCGAATTGCATTGGCCTCTAAAAAATTATTTTCAAATCGGATGCCCCCTACAAATTTCAGATTGGCAATAATGGGCAATTCAACCATAAAGTAACCCGCAGTCGTCTTCTCATTTGCGGTATAACTATCCGATGGGTTTGTATCATCTAAAAATTCAATATCACCATTTGCTACGCGTTCTGGAATAAAGAGAGCATCCGGCTGAACATTGATGATGTTTGAAAATCTAGCCGCTCTAAAAGAAAAACGTCTCGCGCTAAAATCTCTATCTTTTTGAGAGTACAGTCCTCCGACCTTTAGTTTTGATTTTAGCCCATCCCATTGTGTAAACGAAAAACTGATATTCCAAATAGCATCGAATTGCTTGTCATCCAAAAGTCCAAAGAATCGTTGATTTCTGAAATTTTGCATCGAAAAGAAGTTTTCTTCAATACTTCCCGAATAAAGTGATTCTCTGTTATCGGGTTCATCTCTTTTCGCCGTTGCATATTGAAACGTCCAATCAATTTCTGGTTGACCCAGTAAGTCAGTCACAAAATGATTTCCGGTCAGTTGAGTTGACGAGAGCTCACGAGTTACAAATCTTAATCTAGTAGAACGAACATCTTGTGAGGGGTCAAATAAATTATCCCGTCCAAAAGCAATTCTGGTTTCATCTTCTGCACTTCTATTGTAAGTGGCTTTGAGCCCCAATTTGTTATTATCAGAAAGTCGGAGATTGAAGTGCATAATACCACCAATGTTTACCGTAAACATTGAAATATCGGTATTGTAACGATACCTAAACTTTCCGATGTCTTCATCAAAATCAGGGTTAGGGAAAAAGAGACTGGTGTTTCTGTATGAAGCATCGTTATTGTAACTCAAACTCGCAATGAACCCTAAAGGAAAAAGACCGAGTTGATATTGATCGCCAACGGATAGATTGTAAGATTGATTTAGTCCATAGTTACCGCTTCTTGGTGAATAAACTCCATTATTGAACAATCTTAACACATCACCACGCGCATTACCCACAGTTGCACTCGATTTCAATTCATTGATTGAAGGCAATCCAGAGGGCAATGCTCTTAATCCATCGTCGAAGGCCAAAAAATCAGTACCGCTGCCGGGGTAATTCGGGCGTACTTGGAAATGAGTTAGCGTATTATAACCAACCGAAGAACCGACGCTTAATTGAAATTCATCCGGAAATTCTTTCGTCTTAATCTTCACCAAACCGCCGGCAAAGTTTCCGGGCTGATCGGGTAAAAAGGTTTTGATGGTTACCAAATTCTCAATGAGGCTCGAAGGAATAATATCAAAAGGCACGGTTTTCTTTTCAGGTTCGGGGCTTGGGATGTTCACACCGTTAAGTTGTGTAGAACTGTAGCGTTCACCCAAACCGCGAACATACACATATTTACCACCCATTACCGTTACACCGGTGATTCTTTTTGAAGCTTCGGCGGCGTCGGAATCGGGTGTTCTTTTCATCTGTTCAGCACTCACGCCATCTTGGACAGTCAACGCTTTTCGCTGTTGAGCGAGTAAAGCACCTTCCGTTGCACCAGAAACATCCGCTTGAACGACAATTTCCTCGGTGTTTACCGTCTCTGTGGCAAGCCTTATATCTTGGCGGTTCAAAACCCCCGCTTTAACCACAACCCCTTTTATAAGGCTTTGCTTATAACCAATATAAGAGACCTTTAAATCGTAGGTTCCTTCAGGAAGCATCAGGTTGAAAACACCATCCACATTGGTTTTACCTCCTGTGGTAGTACCAACGACGAGAACTGTCGCCCCAATCAGTTCTTCCCCATTATCTTTATCAGTTATTTTACCAGTAAGTTTTACTTTTTCTTGTGCACTCAAAGTTTGAAATGCAATGCACGCTGTGAGCAGTATAAGAATGATTTGGGGAAGAAGGGAGAAAGACGGTGTAAGGCTACTCTTTTGAGAAGAAATTTTATTTGAAATAAGGGAATTAGCTGTCAGATTCATAACGGTCGTTTGTTTCGATCAAAGAAGGAGCAAAAAGCTCGTCAAATTCTTTTATTCCAAGACGCCGCTAAGTTAGACTAACAATGTTACGAAACTGTTAACATGAGATTAAGGGGAAATTAAGATTCGCTGTTTAACGGAAAATAAAAAAAGGATTATCCCTCTATTTCAAAAAAAAAAAACAGAGATACGGTTTTTTAAGGCCTCTTTCCAAAGAGAGATCAAAATGTTATTCTTTTGCCTATTAAAGTCGCGGAGGTTGCTTCTTCAATTTTGACCTTGACATACTCCCAGAGTTGTTCACCGTTTGATTTTGGAAACACGACGACTCGGTTATCGTCTGCTCGCCCCATCCACATTTCTGAAGAGCGTTTGCTATTGCCTTCAATAAGAACGGTTTTGGTTTTGCCAATATCCTCTTTATAGTTTTGGGCAGATATCTTGTGTTGTAAAGAAACTATTTCTTCAAGGCGGCGCTGCTTGACTTCCGCTGGAATATCATCACGCATTTTTTTTGCCGCCGGCGTATTAGGTCGCTCAGAATAAATAAAGGTGAACGCATAATCGTATCGAACCGCTTCTAAAAGTGAAAGTGTTTCTTGGTGTTCTTCTTCTGTTTCTGAACAAAAACCTGTGATTAAGTCCGTTGAGAGAGCGCAATTCGGAATTTTAGTACGAATCATTTCAATTTTACGGAAGTAATCTTCCCTTGTATGATTTCGGTTCATGATATCAAGCATTCGTGTTGAACCCGATTGTACCGGCAAATGAATTGATTTACAGATATTTGGCCGGGAGGCAATGGTATCAATGAGTTCCTCTGAAATATCTTTTGGGTGTGATGTAGAAAAGCGAATTCTTATTGAATCATCCACCAAGCTTGCTTCATAAAGTAATCGCGCAAAAGACACGCCTCCGATTTCATCTTTATAAGAATTCACATTTTGACCTAAAAATGTAATCTCTTTGAAGCCTTCCTCAGAAAGCATTTTCACTTCGTCAAGTATTGAATCTGCGGCTCGGCTGCGTTCGCGCCCTCTTGTAAAAGGGACAACACAAAAAGAACACATGTTATCGCACCCGCGCATAATTGAGAGAAAGGCACTCTTCCCTTGGCGCCGAATAGGCGTGATATCAGAATAAGTTTCTTCCAATGAAAGAAATACATTGGCTGCTTTCTGGCCGGATTCAGCAATTTCAATCAACTGAGGTAAAGAGCGATAAGCATCGGGACCTGCAATTAAATCAACGATTTTTTCTTCTTCAAACAAGCGCTGCTTCATTCGCTCTGCCATACAGCCCAAGACCCCAACAATTAATTTTGGGTTTTTCTTTTTGATTCCTCTGAGCTTATCCAACCGGTGATGAATTTTTTGCTCTGCATTATCACGAATTGCGCAGGTATTTAAAAATATTATATCTGCATCATGTTCAGAATCAGTAAGCCCAAAACCATCTTTGCGCAAAACTGACGCGACAATTTCGGAATCCGAGAAATTCATCTGGCAACCGTAAGTTTCAACATAGACTTTCCCGCGGATCGGTTCAATTCGATCTCGCTTAGAAATGCCAACAAATGTTTCTTCCCCTGATACTGATTTTTCTTTTGTATCCTCAAGAAGATTGACCGAATCAAGCATTTCGATACTGTCTTTGCTCCCCTTATGTTCCATCATGATGCTTATCCTTAAAACAAATTTCTTGAAATCGTAAGATTATTCTCTTCCCAAAAGATTGCCAATACCTAATCCGCCTTCGTCACGGCCGCCGTAAGAAGCCGAGAGAACTCGATTTGCCAATCGTGAAAAAGGCAAACTTTGAAGATAGACCAAGCCGGGACCGGTTACTTGTGCAAAGAATAGGCCTTCGCCACCAAAGAGAGCGTTTTTAAACCCACCAACGAATTTGATATCATAATCGACCGAAGGCGACATCCCAACAAGACAGCCCGTATCAACGCGGAGTGTTTCACCTGCCTGCAATTGTCTTTCCAGAATGGTTCCGCCTGCATGAATAAAAGCCAGACCATCTCCGGTTAAGCGTTGAAGAATAAATCCCTCGCCGCCGAAAATTCCGGTTCCGATTTTCTTTGTAAATGCGACTGTGATATCTACGCCAGCAGCAGCACAAAGAAAGCCGTCTTTTTGGCAAATGAATTCGCCGCCTACTTTCGCCAAATCAATCGGGATGATTTTTCCGGGGTAGGGTGCAGCAAAAGCGACCTTTTGTTTTCCTCTCCCTTGGTTTAAGAACGTTGTGATAAAGAAACTATCTCCCGAAAGCATTCTTTTAAATCCTGCAAAAAGTCCACCCCCAGTGGAAGTTTGCATTTCGATTCCGCTTTCCATAAAAAGCATTGCCCCAACTTCGGCACGAACACCTTCTTGGGGGTCAAGCTCAATTTCGACGACTTGCATATCGTCGCCATACAATTTGAAATCAATCACATCTGCGGGCATAACTCTTTCTGTTTTTTTGGTTGATAATGATTAAACTTCCATTAATTCCTTTTCTTTTTTCTGAACACTTTCATCAATCAATTTTTCATACTTTTGAGTCAAAGCATCGGCATCTTTTTTTCCTCGGTTTTTATCGTCCTCGGTAATCTGTTTATCCTTTTCTAACTTTTCAACAGATTGAATGGCATCTCGTCGAATATTTCTCAGGGCGACTTTCCCTTCTTCGGCGTGTTTCTTCACCATTTTGACATAATCTTTACGACGCTCTTCAGTTAAAGGTGGGATCGGAATCCGCATGACTTGACCTTCAGTAACCGGATTAAATCCTAAGTTAGCATCGCGTATTGCTTTTTCTACGGCTTGCATTAGTGAACGATCCCAAACTTGGACACTTAAGGTTTTATTATCAACGACAGAAACATTTGCAACTTGTTTCAAAGGTGAAATCTGACCATAAGACTCTACTCTTACTCCGTCCAAGAGTGCTGTGCTTGCTTTACCGGTTCTGATCGTGGCAAGCTCATGTTGGAGACTCTCCAACGTTTTTTTCATTTTTTGGTCTGCACCACTCAAAGTTTCTTTTAATGACATACTTGATAGATTATTGTATTGGTTTAAAATGAAAACCGCCCAAATATACTCCTACAGTCGTATAATTGGGCAATTCTCAAAACTTCATCATAATGCCACGAAAGGACATTATTTAACAAAATTGCCTTAGGCGGTTGCTTTTTTAGCAAATCGCTTGTTATACCGATCTACTCGACCTGCGGTATCAACCAAAACCTGTCGGCCGGTATAAAAAGGATGGCAATTGTTGCAAATATCAACTTTCAGAGCCGGTTCGGTGGAGCGGCTTACAAAATGATTTCCACAATTAGCACATGTGACTTCGGTGCGGATATAAGTTGGATGCGTATTTTCTTTCATTGTTCTAAATATATAATTGATTAATAAATTGGTTTCTCACCAAAGAGAATAGAATATCTTTTGAAGTAGTTTCTCACTGATTGTGACAACGAATCCCTTAAAAAACCTTCCCACTAACTCACATAGTTCAAATAGTTCTTCTCAAAGGGGTGCAAATTTATGATACACGATTAAATTTTCCTAACAACTTCCCAAAATCTCCCTAACTCATTCTCCATTTCAAAGTTTGATTTCCGGCCTTTTTAATTCAAAGGTGTTTTCTACACAGCAATACCGATTTCCTCCCATCGCGCCAATCACCTTTAATTCATTTTGATTAATTTTTCCATCTTCGGTGAAAAGTGATTCTCGAACATGCACATGTAAAACTTTACCGATGATTAGCGTCACCTCTTCTGTCAGCGGCATCAGCGAAATGAGTTTGCACTCCATCTGAACCGGAGAGGATTCAATGCGAGGCGCTTTGACAATCAATGATTTCACGGTTTGTATTCCAAGAAATTCTAGTTCACTGATTTCTGGTGGAAAGTTAAACGCGGTTGCATTCATTGGATCGGCTAAGGTTTCATCGACCATATTGACCACAAAGTCTTGTGCCCATTCAATATTTCGAAGGGTATCCTTTTTCTTTCCTTTTGGCGAAATAATTGAAAAAGCAATAAACATTGGTTGAGCATTCAGCGCGGTAAAAAAACTAAAAGGTGCGGCGTTGGTGAGTCCTTCTTCGCCAACGGTAGAAACAAACGCAATTGGTCTTGGGACAATTGTAGAGATCAGAAGTTGATAGGCTTCTCTGGCTGAGAGCGCCTCAGTTGAAAAATCGCGCATTCCCCCCTTTTCATGAAGATGAGGCACGTTTTCAAATGATATGCCCGGAGGCGGAAGTGGATTATTAGAGGAACGTTCGGGCTGATTCATAAAACTCCTTTTGATAGATTGATATAGATTGATTTTGGTTTTGCAAAAGAAGTTATTACAGGGGAAGAAAGAATCAAAACTTTACTTTAGAGAATAAAAAAACCTGCCCTAAGGCAGGTTCAAGCGGAGAGAGAGGGATTCGAACCCTCGATACAGTTGCCCGCATATCGGTTTTCGAGACCGACCGATTCAACCACTCTCGCATCTCTCCGAAAAAAATGGTTGTTAAAAGCAAAAAGCCTCTAACTGAGGCCTAATGCTTACTGCGAGCGAGAGACGAGATTCGAACTCGCGACCCTCACCTTGGCAAGGTGATGCTCTACCAGCTGAGCTACTCTCGCAAACTTTGGTTAAAAAACCGGTCAAAGAACAAATCAAATGGGTTGCAAATATAAAAGCCTGAATTATTCTATGCAAACCTTTTTGAAAAATTTGTGCCCTCGATAGGATTCGAACCTACGACCAACAGTTTAGGAAACTGCTGCTCTATCCATATCTGAGCTACGAGGGCAATTCGACCTTATACTGGAAAACAGGTAAATGAAAATTTTCAATGGCTTATTCCACAGTCACAGATTTTGCAAGGTTTCTTGGCTGATCGACATCACAGCCGCGCATTACTGCAATGTGATAGGCTAACAGTTGCAACGGTAAGACCGTTAGTAACGGCAACAATTGATCTTTCGTTTCAGGAATTCGTATTACGAATTCAGCAATCTTTTGAATTTCATTATCACCATCGGTGGCAATTGCAATAACCCTACCCTTTCGGCTTCGAACCTCTTCGATATTGCTGACGATTTTATGATAGCCGGCATCGCGGGTTGCAATAAACACTACCGGCATATTTTCATCAATCAAAGCAATTGGCCCGTGTTTCATTTCGGCCGCAGGGTAGCCTTCTGCGTGGATGTAAGAAATTTCTTTCAGTTTCAAAGCACCTTCAAGTGCTACGGGGAAATTAAATCCGCGACCTAAATAAAGAAAGTTTTTTGCGTCCTTAAAGAGCGCTGCAAGTTTTTCGATTTCCTTATCCTGCTCAAGAATTTTACGAAGTTTATCGGGTAAAACCTTTAGCTCATCAATCAGCACCTTAAGTTCTGCATCAGAAATGGTTCTTCGTTTTGCAAGCCCTAAAGCGAGTAAAGTTAAAACAGTGATTTGAGCTGTGAATGCTTTTGTTGACGCCACACCGATTTCCGGCCCGGCATGTGTATAAATCCCGCAATCTGTTTCGCGAGCAATGGTTGAACCGACTACATTACAAATTCCCAAAACCAATGCCCCTCGAGATTTTGCTTCTCTTGCGGCAGCGAGCGTATCAGCTGTTTCGCCGGATTGAGAAATCACGATAACTACATCATCTCCATTGATAATCGGGTTTCTGTAGCGAAATTCAGAGGCATATTCGACTTCAACCGGAATTCGGGCAAATTCTTCGATTAGGTATTCACCGACTAAGCCTGCATGCCAACTTGTTCCGCAGGCGCAAATAAGAATTCGCTTTGCATTTCGAAGGCGCTCGAGATGTTGACCAATTCCCCCTAACTTGATGCCCGCTTCATCCCATAAAACACGACCGCGCATTGAGTTTTCAATCACTTCCGGCTGCTCAAATATTTCTTTGAGCATAAAGTGTGCATAACCTGCTTTTTCAATTTCAGTAAGAGAAAAATTCAATTCATCAATTTGCTTTGGTAATTGAATATTCTCGGTATTTTTTACCGTATAGCCGTCACGAGAAATAACGGCCATTTCATGATCGGCTAAATAAATTACGCGGCGGGTATGACCAACAATGGGAGAGGCATCTGAACCCACAAAGTATTCCCCATCGCCGATTCCTAAAATCAGTGGGCTTCCATTTCTTCCGACAATAATCTTATCGGGTTCACGAGACGAGATAACGCAAATGCCATAAGTACCAACCACTTGCCGAAGCGCAAAGCGAACTGCCGTTTCGAAATCGCATTTTGTATTGTCCCAAATTTCTTCAATTAAATGTACCAAGACTTCCGTATCGGTTTGGCCGAGAAAAGTATGACCTTTACGAGTGAGTTCAGTTCGAATTGAGGCATAGTTTTCAATAATGCCGTTGTGAATCAGAGCGATGTCACCTTTAGAATTGAAATGCGGATGAGCATTGGTATCGTTTGGAACGCCGTGTGTTGCCCATCGCGTATGACCGATTCCAATGGTGGCGGCTTTCATTGAATCTGGAACTGACTGCTCCATTTCAAGCACCTTTCCCTTTTTCTTATGAATTTCGAGCTGAGGGTTAAGAGTTGCGAGACCGGCGGAGTCATAACCGCGATACTCCAATCTTTTTAAGCCTTCGATAAGAATTGGTACGGCTTTTTTTGAACCGATATAAGCGACAATTCCACACATAAGTTTTTTTTATTTCGAATTGATAAACCTCGCCATTGTTGAATGATATTCTCTTGCTTTTTCAATAACAGCGTTAAGATAAGCCTCTCTTGACAAATAATTTCCTTCAGGGTATAGAATCGCTCTTCCGATATTAATCAAAGCAGGAGCTGATTTTTCGCCCAACCCTAAAGTGATTGCTTCTTCAAGGTCACCACCTTGGGCACCTACACCCGGAATAAGGATTGGTGCCATTTGTTCCAATCTTCTGATCTCGTTAAGTTGATCGGGTTTCGTTGCGCCTACCACAAGTCCTAAATTCCCATTATGATTCCATTTCTTGACTTTATCCAACACCTCCAGATAAAGTTGTTTTCCGGAACTCAGATGTTGTTCTTCAAAATCTTTAGAACCGAGATTTGATGTTAAACAGAGAACAAAAGTGAGTTTCTTTTCGAATTGAGCAAACGGAAGAATTGAATCTTCTCCCATATAGGGCGGTACAGTAATGGCATCAAAATTCCAATGATTAAAGTATGCCTCGGCATAAAGTCTGCTAGTATTTCCAATATCCGCCCTTTTGATATCCGCAATTGAAAAAAGGGAATCGCCCCATAAATTCATAATTTTTTTCAGTTGCTGTAAGCCGGCGATTCCTTCGGCCTCGAAAAAGGCGAAATTCGGTTTAATTGCTGAAATAAATGGGTGAAGGGATGATAAAATGTCGTTGCAAAATTCAAAAATTGGCTCAGGTGACTTTTGGTAAAAAAGGGGCATTTTTTTGATTTCAGGGTCTAAACCAAGGCAGATTAGGGATTCTTTTAAGGCAATGAGCCTATTTAGTTTCTCAACCGATGATTCCACGATATAAAATTTTGCGTTCTTCTAACTTTCGGGAAAAAGTGAAAAAGAGAAATTTCATGACAGGGGTTTGGTGGGACTTGAAGGACTTGAACCTTCGACCAATCGATTATGAGTCGACTGCTCTGACCAACTGAGCTAAAGTCCCATTTCTTGCTTAAGCCACAATTGAATAAGCTATTCAATCTTGAAAAAATCATATATTGACCAAAACTTTATTCAACGGCAAAAAACAGAACTGCAAATATACAACCTGAAATTATTCTAGCATCGCTTTGTTTGTTTTTTTTGCGATGAGATTTCATGTTTCCATACCAATGTTTTGTTCGGTTCATTGCCAAAATTTTACCGACAATGACAACCTCGCTCTTTGATTCTTTTGAAGATGCGCTTCCAACTTCAAAAGAACTTGGTTTAACCAACTTAAATAATAAGCCCACCTCAGAATCAGAAGAAACGCCCAAACTTTTTTTACTTGATGGGATGGCTTTGGTTTACAGAGCCTATTTTGCTTTAATGCCAATGCAAATGAAAACCAAGTCTGGAATTCCTACCGGGGCGGCTTATGGTTTTATGACGACGCTCCTAAAAATTCTAGAGCAATATCAACCTGAGTATTTGCTTGTTGCATTCGATACCCGCGAAAAGACTTTTCGTCACGAGCGATTTCCGGCCTATAAAGCCAATCGTCCTGCCCCACCCGAAGATTTAACCCAACAGTTGCCCTATATTTTTTCCTTGGTTGAATCATATGGAATAAAGCTCATTATGCAACCGGGCTTTGAGGCTGATGATATAATGGGTTCACTCGCCATAAAATTTCAGAACGATTGTGAAATTTTTTTAGTAACGCCGGATAAAGACTTTTCTCAATTAGTGAATTCAAAGATTAAGATTTTGAAACCGAGTCGCGAAGATGATTCTTTTGACCTTTACTCACGTCGAGAAATTCACGAGCGATACGGGGTATACCCTGAACAGTTTATCGATATGCTCACCTTAATGGGTGACTCATCGGATAATGTTCCGGGCGCAGAAGGTGTAGGCCCTAAAACAGCTGCAGGAATCATTAATGAATTTGGCTCATTAGAAAACTTATTTAATAACATTCATCAACTTAAAAAACCGAAGGTCAAGTCGAATATACTCGCCGCACAAACGAAACTAACACTCTCCAAGTTCTTAGTGACCATTAAAACCGATATGGATTTGGCTATCAGCTTAAGCGAAATGAAACCCACCTCACCCCAAAACGAAAAATTTTTCTCATTGCTCCAAGAATTAGAATTCAAGAGTTTTATCAATCGATTTAAACATCTTTCTCCCGTTACGCTTCCATCTGTTCCGGATGCGATTGATGAGGCACTTGAACGGGATGAACCACCGGTTTTGAACGGCGGTGGGGTTTCAGCACCGGTATTGATTCAACCACATACGCTTGGCACTTATCATTTAATTCAAACCAAAGCCGAGTTACATCAACTCGTACTTTCGCTCGGTGAAGTAAGCGAATTTTGTATTGATACCGAAACCACAGAGCTTGATGAATTGAATGCCAAACTTGTGGCGGTTTCCATTTCTTACAAAGAGCATGAATCGTTTGTGATTGATTGCCTTCGTGGCGAATTGACGGATATCGAAGTCGTTTCGGCTCTCAAGCCGATACTTCAAAATCATACGATCCGAAAAATTGCTCAAAATGGAAAGTATGATGCGATGGTTTTGAATAAATATGGTATTGAACCCAATTGGGTTGGGTTTGATACGATGCTTGGTCATTACATCCTTGACCCCGATAAAGCTCACAATATGGATGATATGGCAGCCGAATATTTTGGTTATAAAACCATCTTGTATAAAGAGTTGGTTGGTGAAGGAAAATCTGAAAAACTGATCAGTTCGGTACCCATTGAATCGCTGGTTCAATACTCCGGTCAAGACGCAGATGTCACTTTGCAATTGGCGCATGTAATCGAAGCGAAACTGAAAGAATCGCCAAAGCTCTTTGAAGTTACGATGGAAATCGAAGTGCCATTGGTCAATGTTCTTTCTAAAATGGAACTTGCAGGCGTTTGTATCGATAAGGTCATGCTTGCAAAACTTTCCGAAACCCTTTCAAAAGAGATTGACTATGCAGCAGCCGATATTTATAGGGCTTGCGGCGGGGAGCAATTCAATATTGATTCACCAAAGCAACTTGCTGAGGTTCTATTTGAACGCCTTAAACTCCCTCCTAAAAAGCGCACGAAAACGGGTTACTCGACCGATGTACGGGTGTTAGAGGAACTTGCGGCAGAATTTCCGGTGGCTGAAAAGATTTTGGAGTATCGGAGTTTACAAAAGCTTCGTTCAACTTATGTTGAGTCGCTTCCAACGCTTATTCATCCAAAAACAGGAAGGCTTCACACTTCATTTAATCAAACGGTAGCATCCACCGGCAGGCTTTCTTCTTCGAGCCCAAACCTACAAAACATCCCGATTCGAACTGAAATCGGCCGCGAAATCAGACGGGCGTTTATTCCGCATCATCCAGAGCACTTGCTTCTTTCTGCCGATTACTCACAAATTGAGTTGAGAATTGCCGCTGAAGTTTCGGAGGATGAAACGATGCGTAAAGCTTTTCAGACCGGTGAAGATATTCACACGCGAACCGCTCAGTTGGTTTTTGGGGTTCAAGAAGTAACGAAGGATATGCGAAGAAAGGCTAAAGAGGTGAACTTTGGTGTTCTTTACGGCATTCAGCCTTTTGGTTTAGCTCAGAGGCTTGACATTCCTCAATCCGAAGCAAAAGAAATTATCGATTCTTATAAGAGCAAGTATCCAAAGCTCTTTTCATTTCTAAAAACAATTATCGAAGAAGCCCGAACGAAAGGTTATGTCGAGACTCTGAGAGGGCGACGTCGTTACATTGCTGATCTTGCAAGCAAAAACTTTTCCATTCGCAATGGGGCTGAAAGGGCTGCGATCAATATGCCAATTCAAGGAACAGCAGCCGATATGATCAAACTCGCGATGATTTATGTCGATCGAGAGATTGAAAAGCGAAAACTCAGTTCAGTAATGATTCTTCAAGTTCATGATGAATTGCTCTTCAATCTTATTCCTTTAGAGGAAGCGGAAATGAGGGAATTGATTTCGCAAAGCATGAAGAAAGCAGCGATCGATGCAGGAATGAAACATGTTCCTGCCTTGGTTGAAATGGGCACCGGAAAGAATTGGTTGGAAGCTCACTAAGATTTCTTTTCAAACTTGAATTCGTTTTTTGATTTCTTCAAATGTGCTAACTTGTTTTCCCGTTAACTTAAAATTATCAAAAAATGGAATTTCCATCGGACCTTCGTTATACAAAAGAACATGAATGGATTAAGCTCGAATCCGGAGATATCGCTGTAATTGGCATCACGGATTTTGCACAATCCGAACTTGGAGATATTGTGTTTGTCGATCTTAAATCAATCGGCACCAAATTAAAAGCCAATGATATTTTCGGCACAGTTGAGGCAGTAAAAACCGTTTCGGATTTATTTCTACCGGTTGATGGTGAAATTGTGGCACACAATGACGCCTTAAAAGATGCTGCATTGGTCAATAAAGATTGTTATAAAGATGGTTGGATGATTAAACTTAAAGTTTCAAATTCTGAGTCAATCAAAGGATTAATGAGTGCAGAGGAATATCAATCTTCAATTGGGAAGTGAGGTCAAAACGCCTGCGAATCGGGCGTTTTCTTTTTTACATTTTATTTCACACATTTTTAACGATGAAAATCAGAATCAAAGAATTGCAAAGTGAAGCCGAACTGAAAGTTGGCTTCCCGGTCATAAGGGAGCTTCGGGGGCATTTGAGCGAGTCAGAATTCCTTACGATATATTTCGAGGCAAAAAAGCGTGATGACTTTAGAATTTACGGAGCTTTTGATGAAACCAAAATGGATCAATGCTTAGGAATTTTAAGTGTGAGAACGTTGTGGGATTTCTTACACGGAAAACATCTTCTTATTGATGAAGTTGTTGTTTCAAAAGAAGCTCGTGCTAAAGGAATCGGCTCTGAACTTGTTCGTTTTGCCGAATCGATGGCGGTTGCGCAAGGTTGCGATATGCTTCGTGCCTCAGCCGGCGTACTGAATGAATTGGCTAAACATCTTTACGAACGCGAAGGTTGGCGGGCAAAATCAGTGGCCTTCAAGAAAAAAATCAACAAATTGAATGAAGAGCTTTAAGGTCAATCGTTTTATCAAGTTCTTTCTTCCCCTTTTCTTTTCTTTTCAAGCGATTACCCTTGTAGCCAAAATTCAATTTCCTACCAATTCATTACCCGGTTTACTTGATACAGCGACTGCCAAAAAGCAACTTTCGGAGGAAGTGCTTTTGGCAATGGAAACGCCAAAGAATTTGGAGATTATCATTGAGCGAACCGTTGAGGGTCAACTCGAAGCCTCGCCTGCATTGAAACCATTCAAAAAAGAGTTGGAAGTTTTTTTTAAGAAAACCATCGGATGGGAAAGCTTGAAAGAACCGCTTATAGCCATCTATGTACAATCATTTTCACTTTCGGAGTTAAAAGATTTGCTGGTATTTTTCAAATCAAAAACAGGAAAACGCTATTCAGCAATTGCGCCGGAATTTTCGGGAATGATAAGTGAAATATCAATGAAGAAAGTCTCCGAGAATTCAGAGGAGTTACAATCGATCTTTAATAGAAGCCAAAGAACCAATCAAAAATGAGCAGAGTCAGAACCAATTCTCTTTCATCAGAAATCTCCGCCTTTATTTTTGATATGGATGGTGTTATTGCCGATAATATGAAAATCCACACCAAAGCGTGGCTTGCGCTATTCGCCGACCAAGGCTACGAGATGGATGTTCGTGAATTTTTGGAAAAGACTTCCGGAATGAAAGCCGCGGATGTTGTGCGATTTTTTTTAGGGAAGAATATTTCGTCTGAAACAGTTACTTCTCTTATCGATCAAAAAGAATTCTACTATCGAACCATTTACCGCCCAAAACTAAAAGCAGCAAAAGGTCTTCGAAAATTTTTAGATGATGCTCGAAAGGCAAAGATCTTAATGGGGGTTGCGACCGGCGGCAGTCGCAAAAATGCAGATTTTGTTTTAAGCGGATTAGAAATCAAGTCTTACTTCCGTTCTATTCTTACGGCAGATGATGTAAAAAAAGGAAAACCAAATCCTGAAATTTATTTAAGCTCTGCAAAAAATTTGGGCGTTCAACCCGAAAATTGCTTGGTTTTTGAAGATGCGATGCCCGGCATTGCCTCTGCAGAAGCGGCGGGAATGAAGGTTATTGCAGTGACCACTTCTCACTCCAAAAAGGAATTTTCAAAAGAAATCTCAAAACTCTCACCGATTGTGGGTTTCATCTACAACTTCTCCGAATTAAAAATTAAAGACTTGCGTTCTTAACTACCAAAGCGTTCCACAGCATTCATAATTTCATATACAACCTTTTTCAAAAATCTAAAATCAAAATTCCAATACTAATGAATTCAAGACCGCATTCATTGTCTTCTTTCCTTTTGATTTCAATTCTCTTGCTTACCATTCATACTCCCAAAATACAAGCGCAAATGGCTCCTTCTGATTCACTTGCAGCCGTTTCCTATCGATCACTTTCTGAGAAAATAATATCACACGCCACCAAAGATAGTTCTGCGTTTCTCAGGCTCGCTGAACTTTGCGACCGCTTTGGCCATCGTTTTAGTGGCTCACAAAGCCTCGAAAAGGCATTAGATTGGATTCTCACAGAAATGAAAAAAGATGGTTTCGATCTTGTCGCTTCCGACCCGCTTAAAGTTCCACGATGGGTAAGAGGCAAGGAATCATGTGAACTGCTAAGCCCTCGCCCGCGAACACTCCCAATGTATGGGCTTGGTGGAAGCATTGCCACGCCTAAGAATGGTATCACGGCTGAAGTATTAGTGGTTGGCAGTTTTGAAGAATTGGAACGGAGAAAATTGGAAGCAAAAGGGAAAATTGTTTTGTTCAACATTCCTTTTACGAACTATGGTGCAACGGTTATCACGCGAAGAAATGGCGCAATCTCGGCTGCGAAAGCGGGTGCTGTGGCAAGTCTTATCCGATCTGTAGGACCATTCTCAATTCAATCACCTCATACAGGATCGATGAGCTATGCCGATTCGATTCGCAAAATCCCACATGCAGCGATTTCACTTGAAGATGCCGAGATGCTCTCTCGCATGCAAGCGCGCGGCGAGAGAATACGAATT
This sequence comes from Chloroherpetonaceae bacterium, assembly GCA_033763895.1. Classification (NCBI taxonomy): domain Bacteria; kingdom Pseudomonadati; phylum Chlorobiota; class Chlorobiia; order Chlorobiales; family Chloroherpetonaceae; species Chloroherpetonaceae bacterium. The sequence goes on from JANRJQ010000007.1 coordinate 444,572, forward strand.
CGTTTGAAGATGGAAGCTAAAATGAAGGATTCATCTTTTTCGCGAAATGTTTACGCAGAAATCAAAGGAGGTGAAAAACCGGAGGAGATTGTGGTGATGGGTGGCCACAGCGATTCGTGGGATGTCGGTCAAGGCGCAATGGATGATGGCGGAGGATGTGTCGCCGCGTGGAATGCATTGCTCACCTTAAAGCAATTGGGTTTAAAGCCAAAGCGTACCATTCGGGTTGTACTTTGGACAAACGAAGAAAATGGTTTTTGCGGAGCAAATGACTATGCAAACCGTCACGGCAAAGAGAAACATATCCTTGCAATTGAATCGGATGGCGGGGTTTTTAAACCGGTCGGTTTTGGATATACAGGCAATGACGCGATGCTTTCTCGCGTTCGCGCTGCGGCTCAATTGCTTTTGCCGTTGGGTTCGGGTAATATTACCCTTGGCGGTGGCGGTGCGGATATTGCCCCTCTGATGAAGCTCGGTGTTCCCGGAATGGGCTTAAATGTTGAAAACAGCAAGTATTTTTGGTTTCATCACACGGATGGAGATACGATGGATAAACTTTCTCCAAAAGAAATCGCGCAATGTGTGGCTACGCTTGCCGTAATGGCTTTTGTGGTGGCAGATATGCCATAACAAAATGTGTTCTAACTTGATAGGTTGAGATACTTCTTCAGATTTATTCCTTTTTTAGGGTTCAAAGTTTTGAACCCTTTTTTTTTGAGCGTCACTTTTGCTTGACAATTGAGTATTTTTAAAAATACTTTTCAGAATTAATTGCTACGATTATGAAATTTCCACGTTGCGATATGTACCCGAATGAAGAGGGTTTTTACTGTCAATGCATTGGTTGCCCTGTTATTTCAAACATCACTCCCGGCTGTGCACTGAGAGAAGTCTCGGTTGGTGTTTATGAATATACCGGCGAAACACCGAATGGTGGCGTTAAAGCGGTGCTAACCTTCACAAACGATGAAGGCGAGATTGTCCCTAAACCGGATGCAAAGCATGTCGAGATACGGGAATTCGATCGAAATGGCGGTATCGTTCAGATTCTTTTTGGCGTGGCCGACCCGCAAGGTTTCTTTCTAGAGTAAATGAACAATTCTAACGCCCCTAAATGAACGAATACGGAGATAAAAATGAACGAACAATCATCTGAACTTGAAAGCGAAGGCTCATCTGAAATCCGCGATATATCCATCATCGGTGCAGGGCCAACCGGTATTTTCGCTGCCTTTCAATGCGGAATGAATGACCTAACTTGCCGTTTGATTGATAGCATGCCACAAGCAGGCGGGCAGCTAACGGCGCTGTATCCAGAGAAATTTATCTATGATGTTGCCGGTTTTCCTCGGGTAACAGCCTCGCAGCTTATCGAAACATTGATGGAACAAGCGGAACAGTTTTCTCCTGAATACATTTTGGAATCTCAAGTGACTTCGCTTCAAAAAAATGATGATGGCACTTTCACCATAACCACATCAACCGGCGATTCCTATCTTTCAAAGGCCGTCATTATTGCAGCGGGACTTGGCGCTTTTTCTCCTCGAAAGCTTGATCAATTGGGCGATGTTTCAACCCTTGAAGGTCATGCCATTCATTATTCAGTAAAAAGCATTTCTGATTTTGAAGGCAAACGTGTGGTTGTCATTGGCGGAGGCGACTCCGCGCTTGATTGGGCAGTAACGCTCCTAAAGGTCGCGACTTCGGTTACACTTGTTCACCGAATGAAGCAATTTCAAGCCCACGGCAAAACCGTTGCAGATGCAATGGAGGCCTCCGAAGAGGGTAAAATGAAGATTTTCTTAAATACCGAACTTGTAGGCATTGATCATTATCATCGTGAAATTCAAAAGTTACACTTTGTTCAAAAGCCTGATCATTTTTCATTGCAAGCCGATGTTCTTCTACCATTAATCGGTTATAAATCAGACCTTGGTCCAATAAAAGAATGGGGATTGGAATTGGATGGAAACAAAGTGAAAGTAGGTTCCGATATGAAAACTTCCGTTGAAGGAATTTATGCTGCCGGAGATGTAGTTTCTTACCCGAATAAACTTTACATCATTCAAACAGGACTCGGTGATGCAACGATGGCCGTTCGCAGCAGCTTGGGTTACATCAAACCCCACGAAAAAATAAAACACCAATTCAGCAGTATCAAAATGGCAAGCAAAAGCAAATGATACATTCTACCTTAAAATTAACAGACACAATCTTTGATGCAGCAGAGCAGTTTTTTGAAGGGAAATCAACCCAACGCTCTTTAGCAAACTCTTTAGCCCTAGTTTTTCTTGCTTCTTTGATTGTCATTGAGTTTTCTAGACAAGGCTGGCTCTTTGAGCCGCTTGCGTCGCTGATTCCTAAAAATCATTTTTATGCCGTAGGCTTAGCGTTTACTCTACTCCTGATTATCGAAGTGCTTTCGCTTGTGTTTACTTTAGCACACTCGACCTCCGATTCATTGGGCAAGCAATTTGAAATCCTGTCTATCATCTTACTGCGTCAATCTTTTAAAGAATTTGTCAATTTCGAAGAACCGATCCGATGGGCAACAATCGGCGAAAAAATTTATCCGGTTCTTTCAGATGCTTTTGGAGGTGTGATTATCTTTTTGATTGTAGGGTTATTTTATCGAGCTCAACGGTATATCCCCATAACAAAAGATGCACAGTTTCTCACCAAATTTTATTCTACAAAAAAATTACTCGCCCTTGCACTACTCTTCATTTTTACTTCAATTGGAATCTATGATCTGGTAAGAATGGTGCAGGGTGTTTCAGATACCTATTTTTTTGAAACATTTTTTACCATCCTCATCTTCAGCGATATTCTCATTATCTTTATTTCGCTTCGGTATAGCGCTGATTATCAACGTGTTTTTCGCAATTCCGGATATGCCCTAACAACCGTGATTATTCGCTTGGCACTTACTGCTCCGCCATTTGTAAATATCACTTTAGGGATTGGCGCGGCGCTATTTGCTTTAGGTCTAACTGCAGCTTATAATTTATTCTCAAAAGAGAAAGAGGATAGAATATTAAACGCCAGTTCCTTAAGCTCTGAAAAAGCAAGTTGATATTTTAACAAGGATCTGAAATTCCTCTCGAATAGAAGTATTACGACAAAATTCTTTCAACAAAATTTTTTCAATACCAATTACCAGTACGATGCCACCTACTTTTGAAAATGAGTTTTGCAGAGTAACAATCGAAAAGCTCGAAGAAATTTCTCCCTCAAGAATTCAACCGCCTTTCAAATTTGGCTATGCCTATACCATTTCGATTGAGAATATTTCTGAGTATGTCATTCAAATTCAAAATAGAAAATGGGTTGTTCGAGATGGAGATATGAAAGATAAAATTGTTGAAGGTGAAGGCGTTGTCGGTGAAAAGCCAATACTGAAACCCGGAGAAAAATTTGTTTATCAAAGCTTTCATGTCATGCTTTCACGATTCGGCAGCGCGACAGGTTCTTACTTTGGTGTCTTTACTGATGCCATAACCACAAGTGTATTCCAAGACGAGTCACTTGAAACCGATTCTCAACCACAGCTTGAAGGGAATCCCTTTGAAGTCTCGATTCCTGAATTTTTACTCATTCACCGCGAAATCCCCCAATAAAATGGGAAATACAATGATTCCCGCGATGGATTGGAATTTAGTAGCAAAAGAATATGCCGAAAAATTACTCACCCAACCGGAATATTTTGAAAGCTATGATTCATTTATTTCCCTTTTCCCTAGCTTAGATTCTGAGGTTTTGGATATTGGGTGTGGTCCAGCAAGCATCAGCAAATACATTCACGAAAAGCGGCCTCAATTTAGGATTACAGGCATCGACACTTCACACAAAATGCTTGAATACGCTCAACACAATTGCCCTGATTCCTTTTTTTATCTTCATGATGCAAGAGATCTATCGTCACTCAAAGAAAACCGGTTTCAAGAGAAACAATTTGATGGCATTACGATTGGCTTTTGTATTCCATACCTAAACAAAGATGAAACAAAAAAATTGCTGCTTGATTGTACAAATCGCATTAAACCGGGTGGCGCATTCTATTTGAGTTTTATTGAAGCTATTTTACCGAATCATAAATCTGAAGGAATAAAGAACCCTGAATCACTTACTCAAATCACACTGTACTCGCTTGAAGAAATGAAACAACTTTTGCTTTTATGTGGCTTTGTGCCACTCTTTCATTTCCAGTCAATTTCAAAGACATCTTTTGTTTACAAAACAGTTGCAATCGTTTCATTATTTGTTCCAAAAATGAACCCCAAACCTTAACTCAAATAATCACACCATTAGAGCTTCTTCAATTCCTCATACAATAGATTTCGACCAATTTCCCGCTCTAGGTGAATCGGCGGCGCGACACGTTCATTGCAGTCAATAATCGGACATTGCTCACACGTCGTGCTGACTTGACGCGTTTTGATCGATCGATCATTCAAAAATTTTGCCGCATTCATCAAATTTTGATTGACCAAAAGCCCAATGGTTACTGATGAATAAGACTTTCTGTAATCATGCTCAGCAATAGAAAAGCAATAGTATGAAACCGGAGGTTCTTGATAAGCAGAAATTTGTTGTTCGAAGAGCAGCGGGCTCGACTTCGCCGTACGAATCCGTTTCAAGATATTTACCGAAGCCCATCGCCTGCAATAGTGTTCATCCGCAGCATTTGCATGTGGCGTGTGCTGACGCGCCAAATGCAGTTCTTTCGTCATCGTAAATGTGCTAAGTGTTTCATCCGTATGCATTCGTATGAAAAAAAACTCGTTAATTCCAAAATGTTGAGAAAGCATGTTGGTGATCCGCTGCAAAAGCATCTCTGGAGTTACCCCATATTTCGAAATTAGAGAAAGCATCAGTTCCTCATCGGCTTTCGATTGCCCAAGCCATTTCTTTAAGTCTTTCACAATTTCTTCTTCATGCATCATCAATGCCACAGAAAAATAAGATGCCTTGAAATTGTTAAGCAACATTTCAAAACTATCTGCTTTCAGAAGCCGTGTTTCAAAAGGTCGCTCCTTCAAGCCAAGAACTTGAAATCCTAACTCACGCCCCATTAAAAATTTTGATTGAGCAACTGACAATCCATCATTTAAATAGAGAACTTTTTTTTGCGGTTGAAAAAAACTTCTTACACTCGTCAATTGTGGTATTGCGCCCAAGGAAGTACGATCCACCTTAATCCCATACTCTCCAAGCAACGCCATTTCAATTCTTGATTCATCCAGTGCTTTACCATTCGGGAGTTTCAGGGATTCTTGTAATGTTTTGGCAGCGTGTTCAATCTCAATAAAGTAGTTGTCATTTAAATCTTGATATGATCGAAGGGCTGCCATATAAAACTCTTCTTGACTCAATTGATGGGTTCGAACCATTTTGACGATGGTCGAAATAAATGCGTTGAGTTTATCTGGGGTTTCGGCAAAGAGATCAAATGTCTTATGGATATCAAGCCCAAAGGTATCTAACGGGAATAGCTTAAAGAAATCAGAGCGAAGCAAATCCACAATAGGCTGTAAGCGCTTATTGGCTTGTAGCGTGACAAGATAATCGTATTCAACTTCTAAGGCTTTGGCTAAGATGAAGATTTTATCGGGTTTCGGATACTTCTTCCCCCGTTCAATATCATGAATGTATGAAGGAGCAAGCCCTGTCAAATCTGCAAGTTCCTGATAAGAAAGATTTCTCTCTTGCCTATGAAATTTCACTTTAATCCCAAAAACAGTTCGTACGAGTGCTTGTTGCTCCATAAAATCATGATTGAAAGAAGATTGAACTTGCCCGTATGGGTCTAACTTCAACTAACTTTTCAAAATACCCATTTTCCAAGCCAAAAACGAATAACGGAGATTTTGTGAAATTTCGCTAAAAAAAAGAAAAAAATATTTTCAGCGAATATTTCGCTAATTGAAAAGTATTCTTATATTTGTCCATTCATACGAGCACAAACGAAATTCAACATTTAAGAAAATCCGAAGAAACTATGACAGAGTCACTCACCACCGTAAATTTTCAAATCACGGGAACTCAACCGGTACGGTATCAGCAAATCCTTACCCCTGAAGCAATACAATTTGTCATTTCGCTTCACGAGCGATTTAATGAACGCCGTTTATCTCTCCTTGAGAAAAGAATCCTTCGTCAAACCGAATTCGACAATGGCAAACTTCCCGATTTCCCTCTTAATGCCGACGCCATTCGAAAGTCCGATTGGAAAGTAGCCCCACTACCGCCCGATTTACTTGACCGACGAGTTGAAATCACCGGCCCGGTTGACCGCAAAATGATCATTAATGCTTTGAATTCAGGCGCAAAGGTGTTTATGGCTGATTTTGAAGACAGTAATTCTCCTTCTTGGGAAAATAATCTTGAAGGTCAACTCAATCTTCGTGATGCCATTCGCGGTACCATTGAATTCACGAATCCCGAAAATGGAAAAATTTATCGACTGAACGAAAAAATTGCCACCCTCCTTGTTCGACCTCGCGGTTGGCATTTGGTTGAAAAGCACTTCTTGGTTGAAGAGTTACCCATCAGCGGCTCGCTCTTCGATTTTGGACTATACTTCTTCCATAATGCCCAAACGCTGATTCAAAAAGGCAGCGGCCCATATTTCTATTTACCAAAATTGGAATCGGCAGAAGAAGCAAAACTTTGGAACGATGTTTTCCTCTTTGCGCAGTCTTCGCTTGGAATTCCATCTGGCACCATCAAAGCCACGGTTCTTGTTGAAACAATTCTTGCAACTTTTGAACTTGATGAAATTCTCTATGAACTTCGTGAACACTCTGCAGGGCTAAACTGCGGTCGTTGGGATTACATTTTTTCTTACATCAAAAAGTTCAGAAATAACCCGAAGTTTCTTTTGCCCGACCGCTCAAAGGTTACTATGACCACCGATTTTCTGAGAGCTTACAGCCGCCTTGTGATTAAAACTTGTCACAAACGCGGCGTTCACGCAATGGGCGGAATGGCCGCTCAAATCCCCATCAAAAATGATCCCGTTGCTAATGAAGCCGCCATCGAGCGCGTCAAAGCCGATAAGCTACGCGAAGTGCAAGATGGGCATGATGGGACTTGGGTTGCACACCCCGGTCTTGTCCCTGTGGCAATGGAAATTTTCAATACCTATATGCCTCAACCAAATCAGATTGAAAAGCAATTGCCGGATTTTGAACCAACTCGCGACTTATTGCTCCGTGCACCTGAAGGCACCATAACAGAAGCTGGGCTCCGAATGAATATCAATGTCGGCATTCTGTATATCGAAAGTTGGCTTCGGGGTGTTGGTGCCGCAGCAATTTACAACCTAATGGAAGACGCGGCAACCGCGGAAATTTCACGCACGCAAGTGTGGCAATGGATTCACCACCGAGCGGTGATGGAAAATGGAACAACGGTTACGCTAAATCTTTGCAAAAGATTGATGCAAGAAGAACTCTTGAAAATCAAAACCTATGTCGGCGAGGAAGCTTATCTCCACGGACGATTTGTAGAGGCAACCGCCATTTTTATGGAGCTAATTGAATCATCAAAGTTTCAAGATTTTCTCACACTTTCTGCTTACGACAGGATTAATTAACACTTTATTGAACAAAAAGAACTTTTCTAAACAAATCACATTACGCTTATGAACAAAGAGCAAAAAATAACGGCTCTCAAGAATGAATGGGTCAACAACCCGCGCTGGGTTGGTGTTGAACGTACTTATAACGCAGAAGATGTTATTAAACTTCGCGGTTCGGTCGATATCGAATATTCTATTGCGAAAGCCGGCGCACAAAAACTTTGGCACATGCTTTTGACCAAAAAATTCGTTGGTGCATTAGGGGCATTAACAGGCAATCAAGCCATTCAAGAAGTTATGGCTGGGCTTGATGCGATTTATTTAAGCGGTTGGCAAGTCGCTGCCGATGCGAACTTAGCCGGTGAGATGTATCCCGATCAATCTCTCTACCCTGCAAATTCAGTTCCAAGCGTTGTTAAGAAAATTAATAATGCATTGCTTCGTCGAGATCAAATTCAATCCGTAACCGGTGAAGGCAATATCGATTGGCTTGCACCTATTGTTGCGGATGCGGAGGCGGGTTTCGGAGGCAACTTAAATGCCTTTGAATTAATGAAAGCAATGATCGAAGCCGGCGCAGCAGGCGTTCACTTTGAAGATCAACTTTCATCCGCCAAAAAGTGCGGACACTTGGGCGGAAAGGTGTTAGTGCCAACTTCAGAAGCAATCCAAAAACTTATTGCGGCACGCCTTGCCGCCGATGTTTGCGGCGTTCCAACAATTCTCATCGCTCGAACCGATGCCGATGCCGCAAATCTTCTTACCTCTGATGTTGATGAAATTGATCGCCCTTTTGTAACCGGCAAGCGTACTTCTGAAGGATTTTATTATGTGAAAAATGGCGTCGAACAAGCCATTTCTCGTGGAATATCTTATGCACCCTTTTCAGACTTACTTTGGATGGAAACTTCAAAGCCCGACTTAGGAGAAGCCCGCGAATTCGCTGCAGCCATTCACGCCAAGTATCCGAAGAAGCTTTTGGCCTACAATTGCTCTCCTTCATTCAATTGGGCGGCAAAACTCAGCGAAAGTGAAATGCTTTCCTTCTCCGAAAAAATTGCTGAGATGGGTTACAAATTTCAATTCATTACCCTTGCCGGCTTTCACTCGCTCAATACCGCAATGTTTGAGCTTTCCTTGGCTTATAAAGAACAAGGCATGCTTGGGTTCAGCAGCCTTCAGCAACGGGAATTCGCTTTGCAAAGCAAAGGGTTTTCTGCCGTCAAGCATCAGGCTTTTGTAGGTACACAGTATTTCGATTACGTGCAAAACACCGTGCAACAAGGCAATTCTTCAACCGTTGCAATGGCGGGAAGTACCGAAACGGAACAATTTCATTAACATTTCAAGAACATTTTGTTAAGGCACGACTTATCTCAAAACAAACAACAAAGGGTAACTTTCAATGCACTTTTAAGCACATTAGGTTCTTTCTTTTTTTGAACATTGCTCCAAAGTTGTACGGGCTCGCTTATGCGAGCCTTTGTTTTCAAAAAAAAGGCTGAACATTCATGTTCAGCCTTTTTGATTTCACCCTTCTTTAATTGAAAAGTAAAAAACTAATGTACGGCAACTGCAGGAATTACTATCAACTGATTTCCTGAAACAACCACAGGGAAGGTTACATCGAAATCGGTATCGAACTCTTCAGTTTTGTTACCTGTGTCATAATGGCGAAGCACCACGCGCAATGTTCCGGTTGTACTTCCGCCACTGGTTGCTTGAAGCGTATAGTCAATTCCGAAGTCGGCATTTTTGGAATCCTTGTTCAAATTTGAAACCACCATACGCGATGTATTTGAAGTAAATACAAACATGTGACTATCAGCTTCTTCACGAATTTCCTCCGTGAGGTCTTCATTATCGTTGTCATTGCGTAATAAAATGGTTCCGTTATAGGTTACGCCGGCTTGCAGGCGAAGCGTATCAATCGTTGGTGCATTCCCACCGTCGCCATCAAGGTCTTTTGCTTGTCCTGAAACAACATTTGAAGCGGTTGTCGAATTTGTCAATTGAAGCCTCAATGTTGTTACGGCACCGTGCTCGTGGTCGTGGTCATGACTCTTGCATGCATTGAATCCAAAGGCGACAATTGCACCTAAAACTACCGAGAAAAAGAATCGTGTGATTTTCATTGTGATGAAATGATTTAGTTAAAAAAATAAATTGCTACGAAGAAGAACCAAAAGGAATTTGAGCTCGAAGAACAAAATTGCGTCCGGGGTTATCGATATAGTAGCGGAAGCGGCTTAAGTATTCACGATATCGTTGATTCGTTAAATTTTGAACTGAGAGCGAAAGGGTGAAAAAATTCTTACCATCGAATTTGATTTTTGTTCCCATTTCAAAATTCAAGAGGGCATAACCTGCGGGAGATTCCGTCAGTCGAATCATTAACTCGCGGTAATCCGCTTCAGAGAGTGAACTCTGCGTGATGTTTTCTTGAGAGATAAGCGGTGCAGGAATTCGATTCTGTCGTCTTACCCCTTCAATACCCAATTGAATGAAATTCTCGCTTAGCCCCCAAACATCTGGCAAGTCAAAATGCAGAGAAACGGATGCCCTATCGGAGGGTATTAAGATGAGCGGTTCATTTCGGGTTAAATTATCGCCTCGAACAATCGCAACCTTTGATTCTAAACTTGCCCAAGTGTTCAGCTGTGCTCGTAAAGAAAACTCAGCGCCATAAATGGCTGCGTCAGATTGGGAATACGCCGTTGCCGGAAATGCACCACGAAGAGTTAGAACAATTCCTGTGGGTTCTTGAAAGATGAAATTTGAAAACCGATTGTAATAGGTTGATATTTCGATTTTCACGTCCGATGATTCGATTTCCGCTCCAAATTCAATCGAATTCGATTGCTCTACCAAGAGCGTTGGATTTCCACGCTCGTAAATTGCAGTTCCGTGATGAACCCCATCGCTATAAAGTTCATTGATAGAAGGTGGTCTCCAAGCGGAAGCAATATTTCCTGATAAATAAAAAGACTCCCAAACTTTCTGTTTATAACCAAGGCTAAATGTCGCAGCTTGAAAATCTCTTGTGACATCGGTTGAAATTCGTGAGCTTCGATTAAAAACAGCGGCTTCTTGAATTCTATAATCGAACCTTCCCCCGAAATTGATAGTACTTGATTCAGAAAGCTGTATTTCTTCTGTCACAAAAAGACCGATGGTGAAACTGATAAAGTCTGGGATTAGCCGTTGGCGTGATTCACCTCGAACATTCATTTGAAAAACTGTTGAAACGCCCAATCTTCCGATTGTATTTTTTAGCCAAGAGCCAAAAAAATTTTGGTCGGGTAATTGTGTCAATTTTGCGTCACTGGTCGCTGTAAAGAGTTGCATTTTCAGAGCAGGAATCGTGCCTGAGATACCGCCGAAGGTAAATGCATCAAATTCTTTTCGGATATTGAGTTGAGCGCCCGTCGAGAGTTCCCAATTTCCAATTAACGAGGGAATGGAAAATGCAATCGAAGCCCTATCGTGCGATATTTCCTGCCTTGGAGAGATGATATCATAAGTAAATGTTGCAGAACTGTCGAAAATGGAACCGCGTTCAATGGCACGCTGTAAGTCGGTTAAGTTCCCGATATGGGCACCGCGGTATATTCCCAATTCGGTCATGAAACGGCTGTAATGAAATCGCCAAGCAAGGGTTTGATCATTCGCAATATTTCCAAAAAATACAGCCACATCGGTTTCACGAAATCCGGAGTTTCGAATAATGTAATCGGGGGTTTCTGAATTGCCGGCTTGCCTGATGCTCGCTTGAAATCGCCAACGCAAATCATCATTTGAGAATCCAAACATCTTAAAGTCGCCGCTGATTTCTGCTGAAAGTGCGCCTTGTAAGTTATTTGAAAAGGAGTTCACACGAACTTCTCCGCTTAAACCGTGCTGTGTTTCAAATGGCTTTGGTTCAACCCGAATCACTCCCCCTATCGCGTCTGCCCCATACTCGACGCTTCTGCCTCCTTTGAGTACTTCAATTCGACCGGCAGCAAATGGATCAATTTCTGGTGCGTGTTCCGCGCCCCACTGCTGTCCCTCTTGCCGAATCCCATCATTCATAATCACAATCCGCTGACTGTGTAATCCACGAATAACGGGCTTTGAAATTGATGGACCTGTCTGTAAAATGGTTACTCCTGTAACTTCGGAAATCATTTCGCCAAAGGTCTGCCCTCGATGTCGGTCGAGTTCCTCAAGCTTCAGTACTTCTGAAGACTGAGTTGATAGGCCGGAGCCAAGAATCCGTTCACTCTGAACTTGCATCTCTTCGTACTGAATGTCGGCCGTTTGAAGCGAAACCCGCAAATCTGTTTCAGGAATTGATCCGAGGGGCATTACCAACATTTTATAGCCAATTCTTGAAAATCGAAGTTCAAATTGGTGGGGTGAAGGAGATTGAATTGATCGAATTGAAATATTAAATCGACCCTTTTCATCAGTTACTGTGGTTGAAAGCGTTGTGGGGTTCGCTTTCTTTTCAACATCCAATAGATAAACCAATACTCCTGCAATCGGCTCCTTCGAAATGGATTCAAATACCTGCCCACGAAGACTTCCGGTTAGAGAATCTGTTTTTACTTGCGCAACGATTCGGTTGACATAAATACAATCGCAAATGAATTGCATTTGAAAAAAACAGAAAAAAAACAGAAGCCGAAACTTCCAAAATCTTGAAAAAATCATATTACTTTAATCAACTCCCAACGGGGCACGATTTTGTCAATTTAAAATTAATCATGTGCGAAGACGCAACAATAATGGCACCAATCGGGGTTACAATACTTTCAAACTCATCAAAAAAAAGATGACCGGACGCGATTATTCCAAAACCCAAAACAATCAATAAAATTGGCAAAGCATTTTTATGGTGAAATCGAAAACTATGTGATAGAGAAGAAACACCAACAATGATTCCAAAACTGATTATTGAGAACTCGATAACCGGATGGGCCAAAACTGAAAAACCTGTTGCTCCTGCAAGAAACAATGGAACAAACAAGCAATGAATTGCACAAATCATAGAAGCAGAAAACCCGATTTTGTCAAGGTTTAATCCTAAAAATGAATTTGGATGATGCGGCCTTTCTTCGCCTTGATTCATATTTATCTTCAATGTGATAAAAGTTGAATTATTCAACAAACAAAAATTGCAAATAATTCGCATTTAAATATTTTGCAAAAAAAAAAGACACATTTGTGTCTTTTTTAAGAACTAAAGGATATTGATTTTCTTTGCTTCTTGTTCAAAGAACTTTGCTTCATCAGCACCGGTCGGAACCTTAACAAGTTTCTCAGCGAAACGCCACTGTCCGGTTTTCGTTGATTTGATCGATTGAATAAGTTTAACGGCCTTGAAGCCAACATCTTGCTTTTTCTTTACTGCCTTACCAGAATCTTTCTTGGCTGCCATATACTCTCAGAAACGGATTATTGTCGAAAATTTCGAATTGTCAGATATTATTTTTGAGCCGCAAATATAGTCATACCAAAGTCTCAAAAAAAAAGAATTCATCAAAAAACTTTCAATTTTACTTTTATACCATCATCCTGACCCAGTTTCAAAACTGAATCGAGTTGAACAATTGCACTTTCAAGCCTTGATGCAAAAAGCGTATCATACATTAATTTTCCAATGACGGATTTCCGATTCGATTTGATTTCTTCAACGACCGGTTTGATGACTAAAATCGCTTCATTAATGTTGCGTGCGGTAGTTCGAAATTCCTCCAAAGAAGATTTAACTTCGGGTTTTAATTCTCGCATAAAGCTATCGGCTGAATTAACGGTGCTTTCCAAGCGACCCATTAATTCAGAGACTTTAACACTTCGCATATCGCGGCTGACATAGGCAAGATCAGTCGTTATTTGCCTCATATTTCTTAAGGTTAAGCGAAGATCATTGGCCATATCATCATCACCTAAAATTCGATTAGCATTGGAGAGCGTTCGTTGCATATCAGAAAGAAGTAAACGAAGGGTATCGACAGTTGTGCCGGCAAAACCGACGAGTTCAGGAATATCCGAAACAAAATAGCCCGGAATCATTTTCCCTTCTTCCAAGAATCCCCATTCTCTTGTTCCGGGAATGAGTTCAAGTTTCTTTCCCGTCATGAGCTCATACATCATTAATTTCACTTCAGCGTCTTTGAATAGCTCAAGTTCGGGAGGAAGAGAGGCGGAAACAATAACGAGAGATTCGCTAAAGCTAATCGATTCCACTTTACCGACTCTTAAGCCACTGACCATCACGGGGTCACCGATTTGCAACCCTGAAACATTTCTAAAACTAAATTGAACTTGTCTAGTTCCGACCTTGACATCTTTTCCCCACCAAATCACATAAATCAAGATGACGGCCGCACTTAGCACAGTCAACCCAACTTTTAATTCCTTTGATAAAGAAAAATCCATTTCAATTTGATCGTTTATTCTAAAACCCATCCGCTTAATTTTCTTTCGTATTCAGAAACAAGCCTAACAGCGCGGCTTTTGGAGCGAGACTCGGCGTTAATATGAAAAATATCCCGCTCTTTATCCGGTAATAGAAGAAGGGAGGTTTCATTATCAAAAATGATCTTTACACCATCAATCAAAATTCGGTAATTGCTTGCAGTGTCTTCCATAATTTTACGCATTACCTTTCCCTTTGCATCTTTTGGGCACGAAATGTTTCGCTTTATCATAAAATATTTTTCAGGGTAACGCACTGATAAATCACCGATTCTGACCTTTGATTTCGCCATCATTTCCATAATCTTCACGCAAGAAAACATTCCATCAACAGCGAATAAAAACTTCGGAAATACAAATCCGCCCTTTGTACCGCCTACAAATGAAATTTCTGGGTCAGACGCAATGGTACGCATTAAATCAAGATGGCTGTCTCCGGTGCGAACTACGGCAATACCTCTTTCAGAACAAATGTCATCGATTTCTTGTGAGGCAGTGATAGGTACCGCGATTTTTCTAGTTTCAGGGTTTACATCGATAAATAATCTTGTAATGAGGGTTAGTAATCTTTGATGATCTAGAAAATTTCCGCGTTCATCAGCAATATAGACGCGCTCTGCGCCTCCATCAAGCATAAACCCAATATCATAGCCTAATGACACTACAATTTCAGAAAGTTTATCAGCTGCTTGCAAAAATTCATCGGCGGTACGAGTAAATTTTTTTGGATCTAAAAATGCGTTCATCGAAATAAGGTCAATCCCTAGCCCCCCGATAATGCTGGGGAAAATCGTTGATGCTGCCCCGTGAGAGTAATCAATCGCCACGCGTAATCTGGCTTTTCGAATCACATCCGACTCCACAGAGTTTAAAAAGCTATCGGTGTAACTTTCGATGGCACGCTCAGGGAAATTAAGATTACCGACATTTTCATAGCTTGAGCGTTTGTAATCTTCCCCAAAGAAATGACGCTCAATTTTCTGTGTTTTGCCGGTAGGAAGATCACGCCCGTCTTTATCAAAGAAGATGATATCGCAAAGGTTTTTATCATAAGGGGATTTTCGAGTATGAACGCCGCCTAATTCGGTACTGTTTTTAAGGCGATGTCGCGTGATTGGAATCGGTGTCGCTTGAAGGTCATTAACCGTTATTCCTGATGAAAGCAACCCTGCAATGAGTGCGCGGCTGATCATTCGTGAAACTTTATCGACATCTCGGCTTACGGCAACAGTGCCACCTTCTCCGATAATCGTGCCAAACGAAGCACCTAACTTTGCTGCAAATTCGGGATTGATTTCAATATTGGCAATGCCAGTTATTCTTGCACCGGTAAAAAGTTCACGAGACCATTTGGATTCCCACACCAAACTTTGCGTTAAAATTGCTCCGTCTTCAATTTCCTTTTCGGGCCAAATTTTAATGTTTGGTCGTATCACCGCATGATTACCGATTTTGCATCGCTCGGCGATAAATGTTTGCTCCTCAATTTTTACATCATTGCCGATTTTAACATGATTACAAATCACCGATAAATGGGCATCGACATTTTTCCCAAATTGGACTTCACTCCACGCAACGACTTTATTGAGGTGCGAGCCATCGCCAATCGTCACGGAATCTCCAACAACAGAATTATGAAGGGTTACACCTTTTCCGATTTTAGACCCTTTTCCAACATAAACACTTCCCGAAAACTTAACTGTATCGGGGTCATACTTTGCAGTTTTATGAACAAAAATCCCCGCAGCGATTTTCTCGTAACCCTCGCCGAAATCAAGCCCAACCCGACCGTGCAAACAATCTAAATGCGCTTCTTGATATTCGGGAAGAGTTCCGATATCGCGCCAATACCCTTCGGCGATGTACCCATAAAGACCCATATTTTCACGAAGCATTCTCGGAAATAAGTCTTTTGAAAAATCATAATCTTCATGAAACGGAATTAAATCGAGAACTTCTCTTTCGAGGATATAAATACCGGTATTGATGGTATCGCTGAACACTTCTCCCCAAGTTGGCTTTTCAAGAAATCGTGAAACTTTTCCATCAGGCTCTGTAATAACCACACCAAATTGAACCGGATTTTTAACACGGGTTAAAATCATTGTGGCTTTTGCGCCGCGTTTTTGATGGAATTCCATCGCTTTTGCAAGATTAAAGTCAGTCAGCACATCTCCTGATATCACTATAAACCGTTCATCGATCAGGTCTGCAGCATTGCGTACACTTCCTGCAGTTCCATAATCCGCATCAGATTGAATGTAATGCATCTTAACCCCAACCTTTTTTCCATCTCCGAAGTAATCGCGAATTGCATCAGGCTGATAAAAAAGCATTGAAGTAATTTCCTTTATTCCATACTGCTTTAAGAGATTGACAATGTGATGCATCATTGGTTTCTGCATCATTGGAACAAGAGGCTTGGGAATATTCATCGTAAGCGGTCGAAGCCTTGTACCAAAACCGCCGGCCATTATCACAGCTTTTTTGATACTGATATCGCTTTTTGTTACATCGGTTTTGGGTTCAGTTTTTAGTGGTTCCGCTTTTAGATCTGACATAAGATATGTTTGTTATTTTCGGGTTAAGTGCAACAGAATCTACAAAAAAAATGATGAGATTCTTGAAAATTTCAATAAAATCTGCATAACCATTTTGTTAGGTCATTTAACGAATCGCCATTGAAATCGCATACCAATTAAGGCAGAATTTTTGATGCTTTATCATTTCGAATCTCTTTCTGAAATACGAGTGGAAGTTTACTCTCAATAAAATTTTGTAAAAACTCGGTTTGGTCTTTAAAGAAAGATTGTGCGTATGGGGCACTCCATATCGTGAACACAAAGAATATTACGCCGGCAATTAAATCTACAGCGTAATGATAGCGAAGATAGATCGTTGAAATAATAATGGACACACCGATAGGGAAAACCATTAAAAAAATGGATTTACGGTATTTCCAAGCCATAAATAATGTAACGAGGGTAATATCTGTGTGGCCTGAGGGAAAACAATCAAGTGCAACGTATCCTTCTAATTGATGAAGTAAATTTCTTACCGACTCTGCGATCCAAACACCGGGTAATTCTTGATCAATTTGCGAAATATCATGTAAGGTAAATCTTGGTCCTCGTGCCGGCATAAAAAAATAGCCGACATAAGAAACAAAAAATGCATAAACAATTGAAAATACCGTGTTTTCAGCTTCTTGTCGTTTTTCTTTTGACACCAAATAAATCACAATTGGAAAAGGCAAGAAGAAGAATGTCACATAAAGAATTTGGAGATATTCGGTGACAAAAGGATTTTCAAATTGATAAGCCCAGTGGGTTGCATGTTGCCCAAAAAGTTCGAAATCCCAATGAATAAGAAGATCATCAACCGTATAAGGGATAATGGTTGGTATAATCCCTAAAGTTTCGGTAAATAAAATTGGAACAAAGAACATCGGAGCAAAGTAACGGGCTTTTTCACTGAAATATTTACTGAATAAAGGAAGAAGAAGAACGGCTGCACCTAAAACAGCAAAAAGAAGCAGTCTGCTTGGCCTTGTCGCGCCGATGACTTCCAACATAAACAGCAATAATATGTAAAATATGATCAGGGACTCGAAAGAAAAGTACTGCGATTTGAGTGTTTTAATACCGCAACAAAAAAAATTGAATGTTTTATTTTTAATCATGTAGTCAATAGAATACGAAGTATAGTTTTTTACTTTTTTGCCAAGTTTATGGAAAGCAAAATAAACTCTTCACGAGTCAGCGTTTCCGCTCTGCGACTAAGGTCTATTTTGTTATCAATCATCCTTGATTCATTAAAAAAATCAATATCGTATTTCCCTTTTAAGTTGTTTAACAATGTTTTTCTTCTCATTGAAAAAGCATTTCTAATCAAATTTCGATAAAATTTTTCATCCACCTCGCCTTTTTTTATAGCGGGATGCGGGTTAAATTTTAATTCGATAACGGCACTATCGACATTTGGCGCGGGAAAAAATGCTTTTCTTCCCACTTGAAATAGATATGACACCTCCGAAAAGGATTGGAGTTGCACCGCTAAAATCCCATAGTCTTTTGTTTCTGGTTCGGCTTTCAACCGTTTCGCAACTTCATCTTGAATCATAAGCACGGCTCGATCGATAAAACGCCAATTTTCTAATAACTTAAAGATGATTGGTGTCGTGATGTAATATGGAATATTCCCTACCACAACAAGTTTTTCTCCTTTGTAGAAGGATTCCAATTCTATTTCCAAAAAGTCACCCAAGATGAACTCTGCATTCAAAAATTTTTTCTGTAAACCTTCGAAAAGGGAGTTATCGACCTCAATCGCTTTTAATCGATTGGTTCTTTGAATTAGAAATTCCGTTAACGCACCTTTCCCCGGACCAATTTCAATCACCGATTCAGAACTATGAAGGTTAACGGAATCAGCAATTTTTTTTAGGATATTCTTATCCTCCAAAAAATTTTGACCCAAATGCTTTTTTGGTCGGTGAATTTTTCCTTCAAACTCAAGAAATCGACCTTGTTTATTCAATGTTTACCACCATTTTTCTCCTATACCAAGGAAACTTTTACAAATTCGAATGAAATCTGATTGAAACAAATCTCTTCTTCTTTATATTTTACTCAGATAATTAAAGAGATCTTGCAAAAGACTTGCAACATAATTTATTTCACGATATCCACAAATATCGTTTTAGAATTCATAAAACATGATGACACGCATTAGCTCACGAGGAGAAAAAGCAACGCGCGCAGGTTTTGGAGAAGCTTTTCTAGAGATAGGAAAAACAGATTCTAAAGTTGTTGCGCTCTGTGCGGACTTAACAGAATCTGTGGGGATGAAAAAATTTGCGGAGCACTTCCCTAATCGATTCTTTAATGTGGGAATCGCAGAAGCTCACATGACGTCGATGGCTGCCGGTTTCGCAACCGCTGGGTATATTCCGTTTACTGGAACTTTTGCAAATTTTGCAACAGGAAGAAGTTTCGACCAAGTTCGACAATCCGTTTGTTATTCTGAGAAAAATGTCAAAATCTGCGCCTCACACGCCGGTTTAACGCTTGGCGAAGACGGAGCAACCCATCAAATTTTAGAAGACATCGGTTTGATGCGTTCATTACCACACATGACGGTTGTTGTTCCGGCAGATTTTTCTGAAACGAAACGTGCTACAGCAGCAATTCATAAATTTCACGGACCAGTATATTTTCGGTTCGGACGTCCTTCTATACCTGACTTTACGCCTGATTCCATTCCATTCGAAATTGGGAAGTCAATCACCCTTAAAGAAGGGAATGATGTCACGATTATCGCTTGTGGGGTTATGGTTTGGAGAGCCCTTCAAGCTGCTTATTTGCTTGAAGATAAAGGCGTCTCTGCGCGAGTCATCAATATGCACACCATAAAGCCGCTTGATACAAACGCTGTTTTAGCCGCTGCAAGCGAAACAGGAGCGATTGTAACCGCAGAAGAGCACCAAATCAATACTGGTCTTGGAGACCTCATCGCAAATTTCTGCAGCCGCTATAAACCCATTCCAATTGAAATGATTGCTGTTGAAGATAAATTCGGCGAATCCGGAACAGCCAATCAACTTCTTGAAAAATATGGTTTAACTGCCGAGCGAATCGTTGAAAAGGCACTTAAAGCCCTTCAAAGGAAAAGAAATTAACACAACAAGTTATCAATCAATTTAGGTCGATTTAAGTGGAATGGGACAAATACTTCGCGATCGATTAAAGCAATCTCACTTCAAATCTGCTTTTCAAGAAGCAACCCTAAATGTGCTTGTAACTGCTGATTATCTCAAGGAAAAAATTGAAAAACTTTGCAGTGAAAATGGTATAACCGCGCAGCAGTATAATGTCTTAAGAATTCTTAAAGGTGCCCACCCAAATGGTCATCCTAGAAGAGAGATTTTGAGCCGTATGATCGAACGCTCTCCGGATGCAACACGCTTAATCGACCGCTTGGAAGAAAGAGAACTTGTGGAAAGAACGGTCTCAGAAACTGATAAAAGACTTTCAATTACAAAAATAACTGCCAAAGGGCTTGAGATTGTCAATAGAATGGCTGCACCAATTGAAGCTTTGGATCATCACCTTTTCAGTCAAATTTCGCCCGAAGAAGCGGAAACACTTTCATCACTATGCGAGAAGATTTACGGTCAACAAAACAACATCAAAACTTTCGATAACCAATCATAAATCAATGAAAAAAATACTTCTATTCATTTTTCTTGCGCTACCCATTGTGGCTTCGGCACAAAAATGGAAAAACACAACTTTTGATAACCGCTTTAACCGCTCAATGTTTCGCGAATTGGAAGAATTCCCAACGCCCAATGAATTCCGAAACGCCAATGGTGCTCCCGGTAAATCCTATTGGCAACAAAAGGTAAATTACAAAATTGATGCTTCACTCGATACCGCAACTCACACGGTGACAGGTTCGGAGAAAATTACCTATTTCAATAATTCTCCCGATGAATTAACCTACTTGTGGTTACAGGTTGATCAAAACCTGAATTCGCTCGAGCACAGCAGAACTTACAAAGTGCAACGCTCTCCTGATCCGGCAAACCCATTACCTAAAAACCCAAATGCTTTG
Organism: Chloroherpetonaceae bacterium; assembly: GCA_033763895.1. Classification (NCBI taxonomy): domain Bacteria; kingdom Pseudomonadati; phylum Chlorobiota; class Chlorobiia; order Chlorobiales; family Chloroherpetonaceae; species Chloroherpetonaceae bacterium. The sequence goes on from JANRJQ010000007.1 coordinate 465,243, forward strand.
CGATTTCTTTTCAATGAGCCTTTTGATGGTGGGCATAAAATCAGCCGTGTACAGCTTATCAACAAAGGCAAGAAGGTTAATGCAAAAACGTATGTCGCCGGAACGGTGATGAAAGTAAGCCTTCTCGAACCATTGAAATCGGGTGGAAGCGTTGAACTTGAAATCGATTGGTCATATAAAGTACCAGACCAAGGGCGCGGAGCAAAAGAAAAAGTAAAAGATGGTTGGCTTTATGAAATTGCTCAGTGGTTTCCACGCCTTTGTGTTTATGATGATGTCAGCGGTTGGCAAACGAATCAATATATGGGGCAAGGTGAATTTCACTTGGAATTTGGAGATTATGACGTCAAATTAACTGTTCCATATAATCATATTGTTGCTGCTACGGGCGTTCTTCAAAACCCCAAAGATGTGCTAACCAAAGAGCAGCAAACACGGCTGAAAGATGCCTTAAGTTCAGAAGGGCCTCAGTATATCATTCGACCAAACGAGGTAATGACACCCGGCTCTCGGCCAAAATCTAGTGGGACATTAACTTGGCACTACAAAGCGGAAAATGTTCGCGATTTCGCTTGGGTTTCATCGAAAACTTATGTGTGGGATGCCGCCGGCTATAAATACGATTGGAAAAATCCTAAAGAAAAAGTGATCGAATGCCACTCCCTATATCCACGCGACGCAAGCCCACTATGGGATTCGGTTTCAACCAAAGCCATTATTCAAACAATGAAAACCTATGGCAGAATGGCTTTTGAATATCCATACCCCGTCGCGATTAATGTTCACGGGCCTGTATTTGGAATGGAATATCCGATGATTTGCTTCTGCGGTGCTCGTCCACGTCCCGACGGCACCTATCCAACTGCTTTAGCTCACGCTCTCATTTCAGTCACGATTCATGAGGTGGGGCATAATTGGTTTCCAATGATCGTTTCTTCTGATGAACGCCGTTGGACTTGGCTCGATGAAGGTGTGAATACATTCCTCCAATACTATGCCGAACTAGATTGGGATCCCGCCTATCCTGTCCGCCGTGGACCTGCAAAAATGATTGTTCCTTATATGAAAGATTCGGATCAAGTGCCATTGATGACAAACTCCGATCAAATTCACAAAGATTTTGGTAATAACGGGTATTCAAAACCTGCCGCAGGACTTGTCATGCTCCGCGAGCATATCCTAAAACCGGATGTCTTTGACGAAGCATTTCGTGAATATTGCAGACTTTGGAAGTTTAAACATCCTGAACCAGCCGACTTCTTCCGCTCTCTTGAAAAAGGTAGTGGCGAAAATTTAGCGTGGTTTTGGAGAGGTTGGTTTTATTCGACTTATAACAATGACCAAGCAATTGCCGATGTCAACCTGACACCCAGTGATTCTCTTGGGATTAAAATGAATCGAGGCAAATACTTCTATCGCATCAAAGTTGTCAATAATGGCGGATTAGTGCTACCTCTAGAAATGAAAATCACATATGGCGATGGAAGCAACGAATTGATGCGCTTCCCTGCTGAAGTCTGGATGCAAAATGAATTGGACTTTGTGAAGGGTTTATTCACTGATAAAGAAATTACCAGTGTTGCGCTTGACCCTGAGGAAAATTTCGCTGATGTTAATCGTGAAAACAATACTTGGAAAAAGCCGGAACAAAAGCCTCAACAAAATCCTTAATTTCGTTGTCAGGAATAAAAAGGAGGGCAGAAATGCCCTCTTTTTTTTGGTCATCTTTCCCTTTTTGTTTGTCTGAGGTTTTAATTCTAACTAAAGTTTTTTGCTCAATATCCTCTGACGAACCACTTCATAGAGCATGATTCCGGCAGAGACGCTTGCATTAAGCGATTGAATTTTTCCCCGAATCGGGATTTTCACAAGCTCATCGCAAGTTTCACGTACAAGATGCCTCATGCCTTTGCCTTCAGACCCAATTACCAACGCAATGTTCATTGAATAATCAAAATCGGTGTATGATTTCGTTGCTTGTAAATCGGTACCAACAACCCAGATTTGATGCTTTTTTAATTTGATCATTGTTTGTGAAAGATTTCCCACCCTACAGATTCTGACATAAGCCGTAGCGCCGGCAGAAGTTTTATGTACGGTTGAATTTATGGGCGCTCCGAAATCTTTTGGAATTAACACGGCGTCGACTCCCGCTGCCTCAGCTGAACGAAGAATCGCACCGAGATTTTGTGGGTCTTCAATGCTATCTAAAATCAAGAAAAATCGGGGTTGCACGGGGTTTTCAGCAAGAATATCATCAAGGTCATATATCTTTGTTTCGTCTGTAAGAGCGACAACCCCTTGGTGCTTATCCGTTTTAGCAAAATCACCTAATTTTTGATTGCTTGCTTTACCGATTGACACTTGATTTTGCTTGGCAATTATCAGCATTTCATTCAAACGCTTGTCATTGGCCATATTAATCGGAAAGTAAATTTTTGAAATTGTATCGGGTTTCGTTCGGAGGAGTTCATAGACGGCATTACGGCCGTAGATAACTTGTGGCATTTGTAAATTAGTGAATTAATCGAGTTAACTTGTTTTTGAATGATCAATTTAATTGTAAAAGTTGGTAGAGCAGTCTGCCGAAAGTACGGAATCTTCATTTTTTTATTCACAAATCCTTTCCTTCTTTATTCTCAGCAAACCGTGCAAACGCTGAACGGTGTCGATTTCGGAGTCTTTGAATCTGACTCCACATTCTATAAAGTTGAGGTGTATTTCAACTTTCCCAAATGGAAAATTCCTTATAAAGCCGTTAAACCTAATCTCTTCACAACCTCACTCAAATTATCATTAAAAGCAGAAGCGTCAACTGGGAAAGTATTTGAAACGCAATCTCAACTTGACTCCAATGATGATTCTAGCCGAATTCTTACTTCCACACTTTTAGGCTCAATGCGACTAAAGGTCATTGATGGCGAGTATAAATTTACCTTAACAGCAGAAAATCAAGACGGACGGTATAAAGCAAAAACCGAAAGAGTAATTAAAGTAGGAAACCCACGTTCAAAACTTAGATTGAGCTCATTGATTTCGGCATTTTCAATTGAATCATCCAAAAACATCAACTCGCCTTTCTATAAAAATAATCTTGAAGTTATTCCCAATCCTGAATCCGCCTATGGGAATGGGTTAGATACCGCTTTCTTTTATGCCGAACTATATGGCATTAAATCTGCGAATATTGTTGGAGAAAAAATATACCAATCAATTTTTCTCACAAGAGCCGGAAAAAAACTTGAAGAAACAGAAGTAAAGAAAGTTCGAAGCAGACTGTATGATGCTGTGGTATTTAAGGAATCAATGTTTGTCGGCGATTTACTCAGTGGTAGTTACGACTTTGTCGTAACTTTAGAAGATAGTAGTAAGCAAAAAATCGCTGAATCCAAGAAGCGAATCTTTGTCACCAATCCCGTTACAACCATAAAACGAAAGCGAATCAGTGACTCATTTCTTGAGCCCGAATTTGCCCGTTTAAGTGAAGAAGAACTTGATGAAATGCGCTCTCAAGTAAAGGCTATCATTACTGAAGATGAAGCGAAAGCCTACGAAACACTTACCACTTTAGACTCCAAAAAATTCTTTTTTCAACGTTTTTGGGAAGCTCGAGGTGGGGTAACAAAAGTACGCGAATTCGTTACTTTGATTGGTGAAACAAAATGGTGGGGCAGTTCATTTAGAAAAGGGTATGAAACAGACCGTGGGAAAATACTTCTCAAATATGGAAGGCCAACCAATGTTGAAGTTTTCTCCCAAGAATCGAATACCCGCGCACATGAAATTTGGACTTATGAAAATTTCCCGGGAAGAGGACGCGTCTCATTCGTTTTTGGAGATGTACGAGGTACAGGCGAATTTGAACTTCTTCATTCCGATGTTCCAACGGAAGCATTTAATCAAAACTGGAGATTGCGCTTGCAAAGTACCCAATCCGGCGCAGGAAGCAATTTTATGAGGTAGTTAACCGTGAAACTAAACCACTTTATAAGTGATGTCAAGGAAGCAGTTTTTCGCCTAAAACTTGCCTTAATCGCTAGTTTTAATCGCAAAGCAGGGCGTACTTCCAATTCCCTCCTTATCGCCTTGTTATTAAAATTTTTGGAATTAAAATTTAATAAAGCATCAATTTCAATTCCGCTTGAATTATCACAGATTAAGAAAATCCTGATTTTCCGCGGAGATCAAATTGGTGATATGATAGTCTTCACCTCAGCTCTAAGCGCGTTGAAATCAATTTTGCCCAAATCATCCATCCATATCTGGGCTTCGGCTTCAAACGAAATCATTCTCCGCTACAACCCCAATGTTGAAAAGATTTTCTCTGTTTCTCTTACCGAGGAATCAATAAATAAAAACATCGCTCAATGCCAAATGGAATCATACGATTTATTGATTGATGTTTCGTTTTGGGAACATTATCTCACGGCTTCAATTGCCCAAAAAATCAATCCAAAGGCTATTACTGTAGTGCTTGATAATAAAGAAGGAAAGCGGGAGTTGTATCTCAAGAAAATGTATCATGCTGTTCTTCTCCCCAAAGGTTTGAATTGGGCGGAAGAGTATCACTTAGCTATGCTTGAATTGTTTGGAGTAAATGAACCTAAGTCGGTAAAGACATCAATTTTTATCTCAGATATTGAAGCCAATGCTGTTTCAAAATTTCTTAACACTCATAAAATCAATGATTCATTTATCATCTTAAACCTAAGTGCAAGAGAATCATGCAAAAAATGGGGAGCAAAAAATTCTATAGAATTTTTGATCCGATATTGCCAAGACTTGCTTCCTCATAGCCAACTTCCAATCATCATAACAGCCGCTCCAAACGATTCATCGGATGTTCTTGAATTGCAAAGAACCATCTCAAATCCAAACATCTATTACTATCCTTTCACATCAAATTTTTTAGAAATCGTTGAACTCATCAATCGATCAATAGGTTGCCTTTCACCCGATACGGCTTTCGTTCATGCCTGTGCAGCAATGAACACGCCCATTTTGGTTTTGTGTACCACAAAATCAACAACCGCTCAATGGCTTCCTTTAACTGAGAAAAAGATTGTATTGTGGGCACCTCACAATCATGATACCTCAGCAATCCCTGTAGAAACTGTTTATCTCGCTTTTCAGCAGCTGTTGAATCAATTTATTATCAAGAAAGTTTAAAATGAAGATTGCAATAATCGGCAATGAGTATGAACAACAATTTCCTCTTATAGGCTATGGTGGAATTGAATCTTGTGTGGAAAATCTTGCGTTGGGTTTGTCAAAAACCGCCCAACAATTTTGTTGTATTGTCCCTAAACGAGTTGAAAATGAACCAAAAAAAAACCTTTATCCTTTTGAAATTATCGAGGCGGATTTCATTCCTTCAAAAAAATCGCGTCGAACCGTGTGGGATTTTATGGCAAAAGTTAAACCGATCCTTGAATCTTATCGACCAGATATCATTTGGTCTCAAAATGCGTGGTCTGTTGATGTCCCAATTTCATTAGGGATTCCTGTATTAACCACAATGCACGATAGTCATGAGCGAGAAGCCTCTTGGCTTAATAACTCTCCCTTAGTTTATTATCGCTACATTTCAAAATTCCAATTCAAGAATTGGGTAACTGAGGCGTGGCAACTTCCAAAAAGCACGCAAATTTACACCGGTCTTGATGAAAGCGAGTATGACTTTTCAGAAGTCACCGGTACATATTTCTTGTGGGTTGCCGGCCTTGGTTGGGGATGGGAAAATAAAGGTCTTCATCTTTTTGCGAAGCTGGCGAAGAGAAATCCTCATTTACACTTTATTGCCTATGGTAGCCGCCGATTTTCGGTCGAATTCAAACTTTTCTGTGCTACTTGGAATTTGAAGAACTTTGAGTTTAGAGGGATTTTAAGAAGGGGTGAAATGCACCGTGAAGTTTTCAAAAATGCTCGTGCATTTATCTTCCCAACGCAAATCCCGGAAACCTTAGGGAGAACCGTTCTTGAGAGTTTCTCTAAAGGCACACCTGTATTAGGCTCTGCCAATGGTGCTTTACCTGAACTAATCCAAGATTGTGGAGTTTCAACCAATTCGTTTGATGATTTAGAACAATCTCTTTACATGACCTTCAACCGAAAAAAATGTTTTGAGAATAGTTTGCGCTTTTCAGTTACTGAAGAGGTTCGTCGTATGGTAATGACAAGTCAATTGATTCTTTCAGGAAATCGCATTTCCAGTTTAAATGATGACAATGAATAACAAGCCTAAGTTTTTTGTCGTATTTAGGGCATGCGATGCCATAACATCATTCAACGGGTCTCCGCGTCCTTTTGGACTTAGCAAAACAGAGCTGGTTAAAATTTGTTTTCTTTCGCTTTATGAATCACTACTCCCTTATGAACATGAAATTGTTGTTTTAGGTGATAAACTTTCCAAAGATCTTGAAGATTTTTTTCTTAAATCGAAAGTCACGCTGATTCAAGGAAATTGGGGAAATGAAGCCTCTCTCCAAAAGGCATTTGATTTGGGATACAGCCAACCTAGTGCAGATTGGGTTTATTTTTGTGAGGATGATTACCTTCACTCAAAAGACGCTTTCCACCACATCACTGATCTGATAAGCAATAAAAAGGAAATCCTTTACCACAAACCGCGAGGCTTTTTTCAACGCCCATTTTCAACCGATTTTTCAACCCTACCCTTGGTCATCCATCCAACAGATTACCCCGATCGATACTTGTATTTTAGAAGAAAAAAATCCTTTGTTTTTTTAGGGAATACTTGTCATTGGCGGCAAATCAGCAACACTACATTTACATTTCTTCTCGAAAAAGAAACACTAAAACGATACTTTGACACATTCAATAGGTCAATTAAAGGAGCAAACGATGGTTATTTGAGCAGTAAGCTCTATGGCCAATCATTTTTTTATGGGAAATCACTTTGCTTATCACCGATTCCCGGAATTGCTTCACACATGCACATCGATACAATTTCTCCTTTAGTAAAGTGGAAAAAAAGGATCGATGAAATTGAAAAAGTGCAATTATTAGGTAACCTTTCTATAGAAAAGTCGTAAAAAATGCAGTTTATTTCGTTGCACTTAATCACTTCATGAATCTCAATTTTGTTTTTTTTCGCCCCTCCAATTGCAGTCGTAAAAGACTCTTTCAATCGGTTTATACAATTTTTCTTCTTTTCGTTGCTGGTGTTTGGATAAACTCTCACTCTTTATCAGCACAAACAGCTGTTGATAGTCTTATCATTTATGGTGTTGTCAGAGATGCTGAAACCACCTTACCGCTTCGTGGAGCGAGAATTGTGATTGAATCAACGAAACAAACGGCACGAACAAACTCTTCCGGAATTTTCAAGCTTGTCATACCGAAGGGAACTCAAAAAGCCATTATTTCAAAAGCGGGATACGAGGAACTTAGAGCAGAAGTTGAAATCGAAATGTCTGATGTCTGTGAATATTTACTTGAGCCCGTCAATTTCAATAAAGATGAATTCGTTGTAGAGGTTGACCCCGAAGATCCCATCACCAAGCTGATCCGTAAAACACTGGAAAGAAAAGCCAAACAAGTTGATTCAATCAAAACCTATTCATACACCCTCTATACAAAGTTTATCACCTCAGCTGATACCGTAACTGCCAATAGATCAAGCGGATATGGGGATACCACTATTGTATTTTTATTTGAATCCTATTCTCGCGGGTACTATGAAAAACCCGAGCGTTACTTTAATGAAATTTTCCAACGAAGGCAATCAGCCAATGTTCCTCCAAGAGCAAACTTCGTGGCATTTGGAACAAATATTAATGCCTACGACGATATCGTTATTTTACTTGATCAAGAAATTGCAACACCTTTTCACCCCAATGCATTGGAATACTATTCCTTCCAACCCATCGATACCATCGATGCTCGTGTTGCGCCTCATGCAATCCGTTTTGACATAAAACCGAAAACATCTTACCGACCTCTTTTTACCGGCATCGTTGTTATTGATACCCTGCACTTTACACCAATTCGAGTTGCACTTCAACCCTCTAAAACAGTAAGGCTTCCGTTTGACGCAGCCTTACTCTATGAACAAGAGTTTTCTCTCTTTGAAAAAAAATATATCATGCCCACTCAAATGAGAATTGAAGGTTCAGCGGAAACTTCTTTTTTATGGGTCATTAATCCCCGTGTAGATGCATCCATTTATACTCTTGCGTATAATTATTCATTCAATCAACCGATTAGCAACGACCTCTTTTCTCAGCGGCGTGTTGAGGCAACAGAGAATTCAGATAAACTCGATAGTGCTTATTGGAATCCTCCTGTTTTACCACTTTCGCCCACTGAAGCACAAGCCTATCAATCGATTGAGATGTTGATCGATAATCCCGACTCTGCCATCGGAACCAATGTTGTTGCACAAATCTCCAATGCCATCAATCGCTCATTAGGCGTGTTTAATCGTCGCCCTTTTAGTGGCATAGAAGATTTATTTCGATATAACCGTGTTCACGGGGCTTACTTTGGCGTGGGTTTCAAAGAGTTATTACTGGATGAGCGGCTTAGACCTGAAGCAAAAATAGGTTATGGTACTTCAGATAACCGTTTCTATTACGAAACAGGGCTCACCTATAGTTCCGATAAATCCGATTTTTTTTCGATTACGGCAAAGTATTACGACTATTTAGCTAGAAGAGATTTTGACTATACTGTCTCTTCACCACTGATTACTTTAGGTTCTGCAATCTTTAAATCAGATTATGGGGATTACTTTTATGGAAAAGGTCTATCTCTTTCATCAACATTCGGTTTTGGACAACTTCAACAAGTTACACGATTAATCTTCCAACACCCGATTCAAATGACCTTTTTCCTTAAATCAGAAACTCAACGTTCTGCAGGAGTCAATACCGATTTTTCACTTTTTGGCGGCGGACGCCCTTTCCGCGATAACCCCTCCATTATTGACGGCACAATGCGCTCTTTTGGCGGTGAATTACTCTTCAACTATAGCCCTTATCGGAGAATAAAAAATTTCGGATTTCAACTTAGAGCTGAAATATCAAAGCCATCTTTCCTTTCAAGCGACTTCGATTTTGAGCAATACTTTGCGGCCTTTTTATGGCGAACGGTAACACTCCCATTATGGCGATTAGATGTTCGTGTTCAAGGGGGATATTCTCGTGGAAATGTTCCTCCACAACGATTTTTTAGTTTAGAATCTGCCCTAAATGGAACTGGAAACACAGGTCTTTATCGGGCAATGAACATTAAAGAGTTTTATGGAGACCGATTCATGATGATGACGGTAGAGCATAATTTTGGTGAGGTTGTTCCGGGTCTTTTAAGAATTCCGAATGTCGCGTCCTTTGGCTTGGAATTTATTTTAACAGGAGGGCTCGGCTGGTCGGAGTTTTCATCGAATACGAGAAATTTTACGCAAACTTCCCTGCCTGCTACGGTTAGTACAGATGATCGTTGGTATTATGAAGTAGGGTTCGGGATTTCACGAATCCTCCTTTTTCTTCGATTTGATGTCTCTGCAAGAATATCACAAAGACAAACCCCTGAGTTTTTCTTTGTCTTATCTACCCTTGGACTTTAATTCTATTTTTTTCAACTTTTTTCCCATTCCTCTTTGACCTGATTAATCTCCCTTTTCTAATTCTCTTTCTTCTTAAAATCCATTGTCAAGCCCAACCAGTTAAATAATGCTTAACAATTCGCTTTTCTTTTAACATTTCTTTACAACACCAAGTGTAACAATGCTCTTTAGGCGCTCGTTAGATATGCTCGTATTCACTTTTACATTAAAGACATCAGATTAAAATCAATCAAGAGATATCACCATTATGAATAATAAATTTTCAATGAAGCATTTTGCAATTTTTGCATTGTTGCTCACCGTTTCTTTCAGTGCTGTAAATGCTAATGTTAGACTTTCTCTCGCAGAAAAATCTCAAGCATTTATTGAGTCGCTTTTCAACAACAATCTTAGAAAAGCCAACAGCATGCTCTCCACAAAATCCGTTTTCCGTGACGGGACTAATCTAGAAGAATACCGAGATGCGATTGCTGCAACTTTCGGTGATTTCCAAGAGGTTCGTGATGTAGAAGCCAAAGAAACCGAACAAGGCATCGTTTACACAGCCAAATGTGTATTTAACGGTGGAAATGCGAAAGCAGAAATTCATTTCGATAGAAACGGCCTAATCGAACGCTTTACCTTCAAATCGGCTAATTAAATAATCCGGGCTTCTTAGGTAGAAATAGAAAATAGAGAAGCAGCTATAAAGCCGCTTCTCTATTTTTCTTTATGGTGGTTTAGAAAAGCTTCACAATTTTCATTTAAGCAATGTGGGTTATGAATACGGCAACTCTCGAAAATTTCTTCATAATCATAATTGATGGTTATTTCCTCGCCTATCGCAATCTCCCTTTGTGCTTCTAAAATCAATGTTGATTCACTTCGGTCTAGCACTTTGCAATTCGGTTTACAAGAATGGTTGATAAATCTGATTTTTCCAGAGTTTGCGGTATCGATAAAGCAATCATCTCCGTTATAGAAGATATAAACATTATCTTCTTCATTTTCTCTCCTCATACATTCATCAGCATTAATCATTTCGCCACTGATAATCATGACCATTTCACCAGTATTAAATGTTCTTAAAGAAAAAATCCCTTTTCCGTGAATGGGAGACTCCTTTACTTCGATGTAATCAGGGTTTACAAGCTTTGGGTCAGTATATAAATTGCTTTCGAGAGACATTTGAAAAATTTTTTATTGCGAGAAATGATTATCTTTTAAAGCTAATATAGGAGTCAATACAATTAAATGAACACTGTGTCCCAATCAATTAAGAAAAAAAAGTCTTTGCCTTCCCAAACGCCTCAACTCAAAAAGCCTTATATCTTAGTTTGCAACGACGACGGCATTGATGCCGAAGGAATTGAAGCACTTGCAAATGCTATGAAAAAAATTGGGGATGTTATTATTGTTGCTCCGTCATCTCCTCAAAGCGGAATGAGTCATGCAATGACCCTTGGAAAGCCCCATCGAATTACCCCTTGGCAGAAACAAAAAAAGCTATTTGGTTATTCCGTGGCTGGAACGCCAGTAGATTGCGTAAAAGTTGCGCTTACGAAAATTGTTCAACGCAAACCCGATTTAATGGTCAGCGGAATAAATTATGGCAGTAATACAGCAATTAACATACTGTATTCTGGAACTGTTGGTGCGGCCATTGAAGCATCAATTTTTGGTGTCCCTTCTATTGCTTTTTCACTAACGACCTACCAAAACGCAAATTTTTCTTATGCTGCAAAATTCGCACAATCTCTTGCAAAAAAAGTACTCCGTGAAGGATTGCCTAACGAAACTATTCTAACGGTAAATATTCCAAACCTTCCTGAAAATGAAATTAAAGGGGTGGTTGTTACTCGTCAAGGGAAATCAAAATGGAAAGAAGAATTGTTAGAACGACAAGATGCTTATGGGCTTCCTTATTACTGGTTGAAAGGAACGATGAACCTCTATGATGACTCAATTGAAGATGATGAGTTTGCCATTCGAATGGGTTATGTTTCAGTAACCCCGATTAACTATGACTTAACACACGATAAATTTATGGAAACTGTAAAAGCTTGGAAACTCAAGAAATAAACTCAAGAAATCCCGCAATCCCACTTGACACGGATTATCTCAGCAATTACACCTCTCGTATCTTTGTTGACCTTCATTCTATGGACTTGTCTCGCCGTAGAAAAGCAACCCAATTCTTTTCAGGCGATTCTTTCTCAGAAATCGATCAAAGAAAAAAAATTGAAACCTTAAAAAACATATCGTTTCAACGAGAAAAGATTTATGCAATTCTGACCCGCCAAAATCAGTTGTATCAAGCCTCTAAAGCGACAATCTCTAACATTGAAAAAGTGAAAAGCCCCAACACCTTCTTTATCGTAACTGGTCAACAGGTCGGTTTGTTTTCAGGGAGTCTTTACACGATTTACAAAACAATAACCACAATTGCCTTATCGAAATTTCTAACGAAGAAATGGCGGTCGAATTATCCCGAAATTTCATTCATCCCACTTTTTTGGCTTGAAGGCGAGGATCATGATTATGAAGAGATTTCAAAAGTAACCACTTTTCATCAAGGAAAACCTGAAACCTTTCAATTTCAATCCTCTAATTTTCAAAAGCGCAAAATGACAGGCCGTACCGTCTTAGGTAAGGATATTGAACTATTCATTGATACATTTATTGCCCTTCTGCAACCATCAGACTATAAATCGAAAATCGAATCGTTATTGAAGGAAACATACACACCGGAAAAAACTTTCACCGAAGCGTTTGCAACGCTTATGATGAAGTTATTTTCCGAAGACGGATTAGTTTTTCTCAATAGCGATGATCAAGAATTCAAACGCCTTTGCGCTCCTGTTTTCTCGCGTGAAATAATGAATGATACTGAGAGTAGCCAACAGGTTATCGCGCAAAGTGCTTTGTTAGAAGAAGAGGGGTTTCAAGCGCAAGCAAAATCACAGCCAATTAATGCCTATTTGATTGAAGATTCTCGACGATTACGCCTTGAACGGCTTAATGCAAAGGAGTTCAGCTTGTTACCCGATAAGTCAAAAGTGTCTGAAAGTAACATTTTAGATTTCATTTACAACGAACCCGAAAGATTTAGTGCAAATGTAATCTTAAGACCATTAATTCAAGATTACGCATTTCCAAATGCGGTGTATGTTGGAGGACCGGGCGAGGCAGGATATTGGGCACAACTCAAGTCTCTTTACTCACACTTTAATATTGAAGAACCGTTATTTTATCCAAGAGCATCACTTTCTTTGCTTGAAAACAAATACTTAAAAGCCTTTCATACCCCATCTCTTTTAAGCGAAGAATTGGGCATATTTTTTTCCGATAAAAATAAGTTTATTCAGACTCGACTACCTGAAGCGGGGTCGGCTTTTGATAAAGCACTTTTTGAGGAGTCTGAAGAAAAGCTACGGATAATTCTGGAATCACTTAGGCATTATTTTAATACCCATCAACCCGCAATGATTCAGCACTTGAATGCATCTGCCGAAAAAATGATTTACCATTTGAAAACACTTCAAGAGAAATCTCAAAAACTTGAATTAGACAAGCATCAGGTTGCTCTCAATCAAATTGAAAAAGCTTATACAAACTTAATTCCCTCGAACATTCTTCAAGAAAGGGTAATCAATTTCTTTTTTTATGCTAATAAATACGGGTTTGAACTTTTGGAGAATATGAAATTTGCAGTCGAATCTAATCTTGAAGAGCCAAAACACCTCGTATTAACCCTCTGATTACCGTATTGCGATTCCGCCTCTGATAAACTCCCCTGAAAAGGTTTGTTGCCCTAAAAACCTAAAGGAATAGTCGAAGTAGAACTCAACATTATTCGAAGCAAATGCCGTTAACCCAAGATTGAAGTGATAAAAGGTTTCATCACCAACAAGATTAATTCTTCTTTCAAGTGATTGAGCACTGATATATCGAATTCCGACAGGGGTTTGAAACGTCCCTAAGCTTTGAATTCCGCTAAGGCTTAATCGAATCAAAATTTCGGGAGAAGCAGTTAAACCAAATTCAAATTTGAAGGGTATTTGATTTACAAAATTTCCACTACGAAGCCGATAACCTGCATCAAATGCAAGGTATAAGGGCACTTTTTCAGCCAAGAGATTAATAATTCCCATAAGTCTGGATTCATAGTCCAAAAGCCCCGTACCGGTTGGGATTCGAGCACTGATATCGCCGGTTGGTGGTTTAATGCCAAGTTGTAATGAAAGCCCACCGGCTGCATTATTGATAATTCCCCATCTTCCCCAAACCCAAGTTTCAGAAAATCCTGCCGAGGAATATCGAATATCTTGTCTTTCAACCAAAACATCTGCATAATCCGTGACATTATATAAATAAGAGAGTTTTGCACCAACCGTAATCACATCCGATAACCCGTATTCGTATTGAAAATCGAAGGATGGTTGCCGAAAAAAAGCATTAACAATTCCAAAGTCATCTTGTTCAGGTCGATCCTTTGTAAAAAGAGGTTGTCTGGTTTGTTGATCCGTAAACTCTTCTTGCGCAGAAAAGTATCCGAAGCCTAAAATAATTGAAAAGCCCTTTTCAGGAATAGGTCTTACCAAACTTGCCGGAACTCGCTGTGCGAGAAGTCCAGAACCGGAGATGAATAAGAGTGGGAGAAAAGCAAAGCAGAAAAATCGCGTTCGGTTTGACATTGAGAGTTAAAAACTTTTGCAGAACTTAATTAAGCAGCAGTCTCTGCAAGTGCATTCGATTCCCCAACTTTGAGAATGAATATTTCCTTGAGTGATGGTTCTGCCAATTCAAATTTAGTAATATCGGTATTTGGATGATTTAATACTTTTTGCAGAAATTCTTTGTGTTTTGTGTCAGTAGGCAACTTAAACTCAACAAACTTAGGTTGACGATCTGCAATTTCAACAAGCCCAGTTTTTTGAAACTCATCAATAAATGTATCATCCCCTTCAAACTCAATCAAAAGGTGATTTTTACCGTAAGATTTTTTTATATCACGCACCTTACCGTCTAAAACCTTTTCTCCATTATTGATCAAAGCAATAGAATCGCAAATCTTTTCAACTTGTTCCATTCGATGAGTTGAAAAAATAATTGTTTTTCCACTCTTTTTCAGATCTAAAATGACCTCCATAATCAACTCAGCGTTTATTGGGTCTAAACCTGAGAAAGGTTCGTCCAGTATCAACAGCTCTGGATCGTGAAGCACCACAGAGATAAACTGAACTTTTTGTTGCATTCCTTTTGATAGCTCTTCAACTTTTTTTGGTGCCCAACTTTCAATTTCAAATTTTTTCAACCAGAAATCGATTTTAGATTGCGCTTCCTTTTTTTCGAGTCCTTTTAACTCTGCCAAATAAAGAAGCAAATCACCAACTTTCATTTTTTTGTATAGCCCCCGCTCTTCGGGCAAGTAACCGATTTTATTTTGAAGATTCTCATTCATCGATTCCCCCAAAAACTCAACCGAACCCTTATCGGGAATCGTGATACCGCAGATCATTCGAATTGTTGAGGTTTTACCGGCACCGTTAGGCCCAAGGATACCAAAGATTTCACCTTTTTGAACTTGAAGTGATAAATCTTTAACGGCAACTTTTTTATCGTAGTACTTATAAATCTGTTTTAATTCAAGCATTTGATTAATAGGTTAACATCGTTTTATCAATTTCATTAGCCCAAGCATTAATTCCACCAACAAGGTTTTTAACATCCTTAAATCCGTTTTGCTTCAGATACTCGGAAGCTTGAGCAGATCTTCCCCCCATTTTACAATGAACGATAATTTCTTGATCCGGATTCAATTCCTTCAATCGATTCGGAAGTTCTGGAAGTGGTATAAGCTTTGCGCCCTCAATCTTACAAATCTGCCACTCATCCAAATTTCGTACATCCAAGATAAATGGTGCTTCACCTCCGTCTAAACGCTTTTTTAACTCATGAACGGTTAATTCGGATTGACTTTTCATATCATTTAAGGTTAGTTTGTTGTCGTTTTTTTCCTCTGAATACCCACAAAACGATTCGTAATCGATCAGGTCAACAATGCTTGGATGATCCCCGCAAAGTGCACAGTCGTTTTGTTTTGAAAAGCGAATTTCATTGAATTTCATTTTTAATGCATCAAAACGCAGCACACGATTAATTAAAAGCTCACCGATACCCGTGATTAACTTAATTGCTTCAATCGCTTGGAGTGACCCAATAATTCCGGGTAAAACACCCAAAACGCCGCTTTCCGAACAATTCGGAACTTCTCCCGGCGAAGGTGGTTCAGGGTACAAGCAACGGTAACAGGCATAAGGTGTTTCATTCTCCCAATCGCCTGTACAAAATACAGAAACTTGACCCTCAAAGCGGAAAATACTCCCAAATACCAATGGCTTTTTCAAAAAAAAACAAATATCATTAATCAGATATCGGGTAGGAAAATTGTCTGAACCATCAACAATTAAGTCGTATAGACGAACGATATCTTTAGCGTTCTTTGCAGTTAGACGAGTATCATGCCCTTTCACTTCGACAAAGGGGTTGATTGAATGAATCGTATTTTTTGCGGATTCTAGTTTACTCTTCCCGATTTGCTCGGTGCGATGTATCACTTGTCTCTGAAGATTGGATAGCTCCACAACATCATTATCCACGATTCCGATTTTTCCAACGCCAGCTGCTGCAAGGTACATAGCAGCAGGAGAACTTAAACCTCCAGCTCCAATAAGCAATACGGAGGCTTGTTTAAGCTTCGATTGACCGAGAAAACCAACTTCAGGTAGCAATAAATGGCGACTGTACCGGCCGATTTCATCATTTGAAAATAGCTTTGATTCATCTGCAATGCTCATTTCTCTTATCTAACCCGTTGTTTCCTGATTGAGGCGTTTTCAGAATCTTCAATCAATTGCCATAAAAGGAAATCCAATCAATCTTTTCGTTTCTTAATTTCTACATAACTAGGCGTCATTCCGGTATGATACATTAAAAACGAGTATTCATCTGCTCGCTCTTCAATTAGCTTTTCAGTACTGCTTGCGCCGTGCCCTGAGTTTACCCCGATCCGAATTAATGTAGGGGCTTTGCCAAGTTGCTGTTCTTGAAGCCTTGCCATAAACTTGAAACTATGAGCAGGAACCACCCGATCGTCGTGGTCTGCAGTGACCACCAAAGTCGCCGGGTATGATTGCTTTTTTAGATTATGATAAGGGGAATACTTGTAAAGATTTCGGAAGTGAATACTGTCTTTTACTGAACCGTATTCAGCAGCCCAATTCCAGCCAATGGTAAATTTTTCATAGCGTAACATATCCATCACGCCAACACCCGGGAGAGCAACTGCGAACAAGTCCGGCCGTTGAACCATAGCGGCTCCTACAAGCAACCCACCATTTGAACGGCCTTGAATTCCAAGCTTTTCCTTCTTTGTATATTTTTCCTTTATAAGCCACTCGGCCGCTGCAATAAAATCATCAAACACATTTTGTTTATTCAATTTCATTCCTGCTTGATGCCATTTTTCTCCATATTCACCACCGCCTCTTAAGTTTGCCATTGCATACACGCCACCTTGCTCCAACCAACCTATCCTTAAAGGATCGAAGTTTGGATTAAGGTTGATATTGAAACCGCCGTATCCGTATAAAAGTGTGGGGTTGTTTCCATCCAGTTGAATCCCCTTCTTATAGACTAAGAACATCGGTACTTTTGTTCCATCCTTACTTGTGTAAAAAACTTGCTTGGTTTCAAAGTCTTCGGGGTTAAAATCAATCTCAGCTTTTCGGAAAAGCGTCGCATTTTTTGACTCAATATCATATTCATAGATCGCCGGCGGATAAGTAAATGAGGTAAATGTGTAAAACACTTTTTTATCACTTCTCTCTCCACCAAAACCGCCAACGGTTCCAAGTGAAGGTAAAGTGATTTCATTTTCAAAGTTTCCCTTAAGGTCATGAACATAGACACGGTGTGTCACATCTTTCATGTACCCTAAAATTATTTTACCGCCAACACTCTGCGCAAAAACCAATGGCTCGGGTTTCTCCGCGACAATAGTTTCCCAATTGGCTTCCTCTGAATTGTTGAGATCTATTTTTATTAGTTTACCATTATCAGCCCCTTTATTGGTTTGAACAATCAAACTTCCTTCAATATGATCAACAACATTAAAATCATAATCAAATTGATTCACAATCGCCTTAAAGCCATCATCTTTTGCCTTCAGGTTTTTGACCTTAAATGCAGTTCCATCGAAACCTTTACTCCGATCAGAAATACTTAAAATGAGGTATTCTTCATCATCGGTTACGGAAGCTAAATGAAACCTCAGCGGGTGTTCACGATCTTCGAAAACCAATTCATCTTGATTTTGATTGGTATTCAGCTTGTGATAATACACCAAATGATTTTCGTTTTTAGCCGAGTACTGTTTCCCTGATTCTTTGGGTTCGGGGTAACGGCTATAAAAGAAGCCTTGGCCCGCCCAAGAAATGCCGGATACCTTCACCCAATCAATTGAATCTGAAAGATTTTTTTTCGAATCGATTTCTTTAATGAAAATTCGTTGCCAATCTGAACCTCCGGCAGAAATGCTATACGCAACATATTTCGCATCTTTTGATACGGAAACGTTTGTCAACCGAGAAGTGCCTTCACTTGAAATAGCATTTGGATCTATTAAAACTTCGGGCGAACCTCCTTCTTTCTGGATATAAAGTATCGATTGATTTTGAAGGCCATTATTCTTATAAAAGAAGGTATAGTTACCTTTTTTAAAAGGGGCTGAGTATTTAGGATAGTTATAGATTTGCATGAAGCGCTCTTTCACTGCATCCCGAAATGGAATTGCTTCTAAATGGGCAAATGTGACCTTATTTTGCTCTTTAACCCAACCTTCAACTTTTGGTGCACGATCATCTTCAAGCCAATGAAAAGGGTCTTTAATTTGTACCCCGTGAAGAGAATCAGTATGTGATACTTTATCAGTTTTTGGGTAACGATAAGTTTCATTTGTAGGATTACAACCAGACATGTAGGTGCAAAAAGATACGAGTATGAAAAATAGTGTTGTGATTCGATATGATGTTGGTGTCATGTTACTAAGTTTTTTAATTTTCTTTAAACATCTTGAACCTTTCTTAAAGAAGCAAGAAGACTTTGTAAAAAAACTGCTATTAAAATTATCGCACCACCAATTATGGCATTAATTGATGGCTTCTCACCTACAAACAAAATTACAAGAATCGGATTGAGTACAGGTTCTAACATACCGATAAGCGATGCATCCAAAGCTTTCACTGTTTTTATTCCCTTAGAAAACAAGAGATACGGAATCCCGATTTGAAAGACGCCTAAAGCTAATACCATTATACTATCGGCAGTGCTAATCGCAAACCCCATATAAACATCTTCGTGTAGAAGTCCTTTCGGATTAAAAGATGCCTGCCACATAACCACTGAAGAACAAATAATAACAATCCAACCTGAACCCAATAAAATGACATCAATCGGTCTTTCATCTTTCTTTTTTCTTAAGAGTATCGTCATCAAGGCAAATGAAATACCGGATAACAAAGCAAAAACATTCCCATAAAAGCCCTCTTTCGAAATTCCCTCAAAGAAAAATATACCCATCCCAATAAAACATATTGTAATGGTAAGCATTTGCCATACTGTTGGCTTTTCATGCAATAAAAATGGTGATAGAATCAGTATATAAATAGGAGCGGTGTATTGTAATAAAATAGCGTTTGCCGCAGTGGTGAACTTTGTTGCCAATACGAACAGTATTAATGTGGAGGCAAAAGCAAGCGACCCGAATATTGTTACTTTATCTGAAGAAATTGAATTTGGTTTATAAATTATAAGTATTGTTGCAATCGCAAAAAAAGATCGCCAAAACGAAATTTGAAACGCATCAAGCGAAACCGATTTAATTAATACTCCTCCGGTGCTCCACAAAATTGCAGCGATAACGACAAGAATTGCACCGCTTCCAAAAAAGTAGGATGAACCAAAACTATCATCTTGATTTGTACCTTCATTTTTTGGAAATGGATTCATAAATGACATTTTATTATTCGCAATTCTGAATTCGCATCAATAAGTCTAATCAACACTAATACTTCATCACAACCGAATCAATCATTTTTTACTCAACTCTTACTATCATTCCGTATCCTAAATGTATCAATTCTTGCTCCATAATCAATCCGCCGATTCTCTCTCTCGTGCCAAATGGAACCAGAAAAATATCTGCCCAAGCCGATTTTCCTTGTAGGGCTTTTTGAACAGATTCCCTCGAATTCAGTTGTAAAAAAAGCTGTTGTGTTTTAATAACAGACACTTGTACAGGCATAACGAGATCAATTAAAATTCCCAACTCGATAGCTCCGGAAACCTTATACTTGATTTCAGCAGGCTTAAATATCTCACCCTCTACCTCATTTGTGCCATTTTCAAATTGAAATGTTTTTGGTTTAGTAACTTTGATATTCACCTTCATAATGTCTATTGCTCGCGTCGTACCTTTTCTTAAAGAACTTGGGGTAAGAGAAAATGATTTTGATCGATTGATAATCCGGGTTTAATGAAAATTTAAAATGCTTTTATCAATTTAGTCTTCATCATACCTCAGATGATTTATATGAATGTAATCGTTTCTTCAAAAACAGTTTTATTTATACCAACCGTCCAAGATTTTGTTTCTTCAATAATTCCTTGACCTAGGCTAATGATTAACATCGAGGTATAAAGCTTGCAGTGCTTTTCATCATCGCCAGAAGGATAAGCACCAGCATCTGTATGAGAGTGATAATTTCCTACGATTTCTAATCCAACTTCACGGGCTTTTACCTCTGCTTTCCAAACTTCAGACAAGGAGATTTCAAAACCTGTTTTTTTATCTCCATCAAGCACATTTTCGCAGGGTAACACCGCATAAACCGTGTTTTCTACTTTACCATTCGGTTCAAAACCAGCTTTTCCGATTAATAACCCGCAACATTCTTCAGGGAAAACTTGCTTTGCATGCTCCTTGATCTTTTTAATTTTTGAGAGCGAGATTCTCATAGCCAAGAAAAATTAACTTGAAAAGCGAGCTTGATGCCATTTCCACGCAGTTGAGACAATTGATTCTATTTCTTTATATCGAGGCTCCCAACCTAACTCTTTCCTAGCCTTTTCAAAACTGCCAATTAGCTTTGCGGGATCGCCGGGTCGTCTTGGCCCAAATTCAACTGTTATGTTTTTTCCAGTAACTTTTTGGATAGCCTCTATAACTTCTAAAACACTAAAACCATTGCCATTTCCAAGATTAAATGCGGCTGATCGATTTTCGTGATTAATAAAATCAAGTGCTCGAATATGGGCATCAGCTAAATCATTCACATGAATATAATCTCTAATACAAGTTCCATCTTTTGTAGGGTAATCTTTTCCAAACACAGTGATATGTTTTCTTTTCCCTAAGGCAACATCCAAGACCAAAGGAATCAAATGGGTTTCAGGTGTGTGGTCTTCACCGATTAGGCCGCTTTCATCTGCTCCTGAAGCATTGAAATAACGAAGTGCCACATACTTTAATCCATAAGCTTGATCAAATTCTTTTAGGGTTTGCTCTACAAAAAATTTTGAACGCCCGTATGGGTTAAGTGGATTTTGAGGATGACTTTCAGAGATTGGAACTTCCGAAGGTTCACCATAAGTGGCGCAAGTTGAAGAGAAAATGAAATTTTTTACACCAAACTTCAACATGACCTCTAGAAGATTAAGTGTTGAGGCGTAATTATTCCTATAGTATTTAAGTGGATTTTCAACCGATTCACCTACGTATGCATAAGCCGCAAAATGCATCACGGCACTGATTTTATGCCGATTAAAAACTTCTTCAATAAAAGATTGGTCTTGTAAATCTCCATATTCAAAAGGAGTTGTTCCAACAAAATCTTGATGACCATAAACTAAATTATCGAGAATTACTGGATTGTATCCTCTTTTTATCAGTGCCTTAACCGTATGAGAACCGATATAGCCTGCGCCTCCGGTGACTAAAATTTCCATCATTCATGTACTAATTTTATTGGACATGCAAGTTTTCAATATAACGTTCAGCATCAATCGCTGCCATACATCCTGTTCCAGCTGCTGTTACTGCTTGCCTATAAACCTTATCTTGAACATCTCCACATGCAAACACACCCGGCAAATTGGTTTCTGTACTTGATTTTTTGGTAATCAAATAGCCCTGCTCATCCATTTCTAACTGTCCCTGAAATAAATGAGTATTCGGTTGATGTCCTATTGCTACAAATACACCGTCACACGCCAAAACCTCAATTGAATTCGTTTTGAAATTTTTCAACTTGACACCATTGACTACTTTCCCATCTCCTAAAATTTCCTCGATACCCACACTCGTTTTAAATTCAATTTTAGGATTTTTCTTGGCACGATCAACCATAATTTTAGAGGCTCGAAAATCATCTCTTCGATGTAATAAAATGACTTTAGATGCATATTTAGTGAGAAAACTAGCCTCTTCCATTGCTGTATCTCCCCCTCCCACAACAACAACCACTCGATTTTTATAAAAAAAGCCATCGCAGGTGGCACACGCCGAAACACCATAACCCATATACTTTCTTTCACTTTCCAACCCTAAAAGCTTGGCCGAAGCCCCTGAAGCAATAATCAAAGACTGAGTTTTGACAACTTGTGTTTCATTGAGGGTTAATTCAATTGGGTTGTTTTTTAAATTTACGTGTGTTATTGCTCCATAATGAAATTCAGTCCCAAACCTTCGGGCTTGTTCCCTCATATCATCCATCAACTTCGGACCCATAATTCCGTGTGGAAATCCCGGAAAATTTTCAACTTCGGTAGTAATCGTGAGTTGACCGCCCGGTTGCATTCCTTCGATGACCAATGGGTTTAAATTTGCTCGACTTGCGTAAATCGCGGCCGTAAGCCCTGCTGGGCCTGATCCAATAATTGTAACTTGATTTTCAGACTTCATATTTATGATAAAAGCCTGAGTTGGGGTCTCAGGCTTTGTAATTGTTATCGAGGTTATAGCTCAAATTGTAATTCCTTTGAAAGGATATTTGGATTGGGATTAACAAGCGCCTTTTTCCCGGTGGAATCTTCTATCACTAAAGTAGGTACACTTCTTTTCCCCCCTGTTATGGACATCACGATTTCAGCGGCTTCAGGCAACTTTTCGATGTCAATTTTTTCAAAATGAATTGACTTATCTTTTAGTATCCGCTCAGTTCGATGACAATCAGGACACCAACTTGTCGTGTACATTGTTACTTTCCTATCCATTCAACTGGGCGTTTAATTTTGATGCGAGTACACCTTTTGGAACGGCACCGACAACTTGATCAACGACTTTTCCTCCGCGAAACAAAAGAAGCGTTGGAATAGACCGTATCCCAAACTTCATAGAAATTTGAGGATTTTCATCCACATTTACTTTGGCAACAGTCGCTTTACCTTCATATTCATTGGCTAATTCCTCAACAACCGGAGCAATCATTCTACAAGGACCACACCAAGGTGCCCAAAAATCAACTAAGACTGGTTTATCTGAGTTTAAAACTTCTGATTCGAAATTTGAATCGGTTGCGATTAAATATTTTGAGTTTGACATAATTCAGTGTTTAAGTTATAGGCCCTTATATATACTCGTTCATCCATTTATAGTTGTCAATGATAGCATAGAATTTTCTCTTCCTTAATAGAATAATTCTATAAAAAAAAAGGCGCCTCTAATCGAAGCGCCTTACTTTTGCAATCAAAAAACTTATTTGATTAACATCATTTTCTTTACTGCATTGAAATCTCCACTTCTCAAGCGATAGAAGTAAACACCCGATGAAAGATTCAACCCATTAAATGAGTAACGATGTGCGCCTGCCTGCAGGTTTCCATCCACTAAAATTCCAACTTTTTGACCCAGAACATTATAAACTTCAAGCGTTGTTCTCCCTGCTTGTTTCAATGAAAATTCTATGGTTGTCGCTGGATTAAATGGATTTGGATAATTTTGCGAAAGCGTGTATTCATCCGGCATTCTTACTGACACCACTTGGTGTTCAGTTACAACACCACCAAATGAAACATCAATTAACTTGTAGTAATAAGTTCTGCCTGCTTGCAATCTTGAATTGTCAATAAAACTGTATTCTTTACCTGTAGAATTTGTCCCTAATCCCTTGAGCGATTCAATGGTTCTGTAAGAAGCGATTTCTTCAAACCCGTCATTTTGATTTTCGGAACGCTTAACTATGAAACCTAAATTTTCAAATTCAGATCTTGTTCTCCATTGTATTGTAGTTGTTCTACCTTCAGTTGGTACCACCTTAAATTCTGCTAGTTCAACCGGCAATGGGTTATCCGCAGGATTAACAGTGCCTAATGCAAATGCATCTGTCTGTGTGAAAGTCACTGAACTTGTAATGGTTCCAGATGACTCATCACCTGTTTGTCCGCCGTCACCAAGGTTTTCCCAAGCTGAACTGGCAATATCTAAACTTGCCGCTCTTAAACTGTTTCTTTCGGTAGCAAATATTCCCCCAGCCGAAACAAAGTCATCAGCGTTCCAACTTAGCGTTACAGAACCGTTATTGTAGGTTCCTCCACCACTATTTGATACAGCAAAATATCTCATAGACGAAACTTTGGATAAAGTTCCTAATGAGTAGGCAGGTGAACCCGCAGGAGCATTTGTATTCACTTGTCGTAGAGTGAATGAATTTGAACCAGATACATGAGAAACGGTTAATTCAACCGGCAAATAGGATACGGCGAAGTTAAACCCATTCCAAGTATTTGCACGATGACCTGAAGGAAATCTTCTTGTAACGCTCGGATTATTTGGATAATCAATTCGAACATTCCCTTCGACAAATGATGTTGTACTTCCGCCTATAATTGGTGTTCCGCTCGCGCCGTCACCATTGTCAGTATCGGTTAATCGAAGTGTCGCAGATGGTATGACAATAACGCCATTTGTAAGGTTCAAAGAGTTTGAAACAATCTGGTTGCTGTTTATTGTCAAGTCTCCTGTAGTTTTATCCACAGTTAAATCATAGAAAGAGGTGACTTGGGAACCACTTATGGCTTGATTTACAGATGTACCAGAGAAAGTAACATTAGAAGATCCTGAAGTAAAAGTGCCATTATTTACCCAACTTTCTGAAAGGGTAATTGAAGATATGTTCGAAGCATCGAAAGTACCGCTTGCACCTATTGTAACTGAATCCAAGTCAACTAAAGTCGCTGATTCACCTGCAAATAAAGTACCACTTGCAACATTGAGATCACCAACAATATTAGCATTTGAAGTGAACTCAACGGAATTTGTTGAACCTTGAATTGTCAAATTATTGAAGTTAAAATCAGGGGAAATTGCTGATCCAGAAATGACCTGTGAACCATTACCGTTAAATGTATAGGTCCCTGTACCGGCATTGATATTACCATCATTAGTCAAGTTACCAGAAATTGCGATTCCATAAACCCCAGAATTTAATGTTCCAGCCGTAATAGTTAAATCATCAGTAACAGAAATTGAATCATTCAGAGTTAAGCTTTGACCTGCTTTATCAACATTTAATGCTCTAAATTGAGTGACACCCGTAATCGTTTGTTCACCTGAAGTGCTGGTAAAAGTTACTGAGTGACCTGATGTAGAAGTTAAAACATTCGCTGCTGCATCATTTCTCCAATTTCCTCCCGATAAAGTTATTGTATTTGCCCCAATATTAACAGGACCGGATGCACTTTGGATTCTAAAGTTACCACTAAGTGTAAGTGGTGCATTTATATTCTTTGTTGTTCCACCGTCTAAAGTCAAATTGTGGAAGTTTAAGGTGCCCCCTAAATTTTGTGTACCAACAGTTGCAGAAAACTCAACCAAACCAGCACGAGGTTCAAATGTGCCGTTATTTGTGTAATCGTCAAATATTTGAATCGAATAATTACCTGAATTGTTCGCATCAAGTGTTGTTAAACTTGCGATTTCAAAATCCGTCACAACAATATTCGAAGACAATGTTTTAGTTCCGCCACCAGAGATAGTAACATCATTGTATGTGGTAGGTGTTGCGGGCAAATTATAGCTTGCCGTTGATGAGTAGTCCACTAAACCACCGTTCGTAATATCAAAGAAAGTTGTTCCTGAAATTGTATAATTCGGGAAAGTACCTCTTAGTCTTAAAGTTCCATCGCCTGTGAGAGTCCCAAATGTATGACCTGTTGTGTTATTGGTGGAAATATCAACAACTCCACTTCCAACAATTGAAAGTGACGCTGCACTTTGACCATTTGAATTCGTCGTTATTGTATGACCAGTCAAAACAGTCACATCAGTTACGCTTGTCGGAAATGTTCCCGCAGGTCCACCAGTTCCATCAAATGAAACCGTCCAAGAATTGACATCATCCCAATTTCCTCCTAAAGTTGCATTTCTGCTGTAAAGTGGTGGGGAGAATGCAGCCAATTCTCCGACAATCCACTCATAATTGATTCCAGTTGAAAATGCTACATTCGCTGTGTGACCTGCAATATCGCTTGCTGTATTGATTGTTGGTGAAGTTGGAGTTTGCCAGATTGCTCCATCGTAATAACGAACAACATAGTTTACTTCAGTACCGTTAACTAAGCTATTACTATAAGTAAAGGTGTTTGTTGAATTAATGCTACCTGTACCTAAAACTTCGGTTTCAAAACTTTGTCCTAGTGCGCGCGATGTTATAAAGGCATTTGTGTATGAATTGTTTGGAGAAACAATTCTCACTGCAAATCCAGTAGGTGCGCCACTTGCAATTGACGCAGTTGTAACCGTATATGGATTGTAATCTCCGCTAATACCAATTGGAAAGGTAAATGATAACTGGGCAGGAGTTGTACCGGTTCTTACAACTCTTGAGCCTGTTTCAGTTCCATCCATTAATATTTTTCTTGAAGAAGAAAATGGACCAGATGTCAATGCTGACGGTCCAAATGTGAAATTATTAGTTGTTCCGTTTAAGCGAACAAGACCGTTTGCATTCATTGTAAAAGTATTGTTCACCGTTACAGGTGTTAAAATATCTAAGTTAAGTCCGGTTGCTTTTGTTATTGTTAGATTTGAGAATGTTACAGGATTATTTCCTCTTATTGTTTGATCAAGAGTAGAAGAAACAAAAGCTGTTGTCCCTGTAGCTGATGTAAATGTTCCGTTATTGACAAGATTTCCTTGCAAACGAAGTGTTCTTCCATTTACATCAAATGTTGAACCTAAAGCGATATTCAATGTATCTACATTGAGTATCATACTTGCTGTATTCAGTCGAACAATTCCAGTTCCTGTTAGATTTACATTTCGTAGTCTTAATTCATTAGTAACATTTGCTTTTGAGATCAACTGAATCCCTAATCCATTAAAGGTTACTGTTGAAGTACCAATTTGAACAAAACTTGTATCTCCAGCTGCTGTTCCATTTAAGGTTAAATTTCCGCCAATTGTAAGATTGTTGTTTTGAGTAAGCAATCTCGTATCAGCTTCTAAAGTGAGATTTCCTCGAACAACTGTTTCACCAATCATTCTCTTATTAATTGGTTGGGTATTCGTTGCTTGTCTAGATAAAACCAAGTTGCTGTAACCTCCACCATTAGAAGAGTTTAGAGGTGCAATGTCTTGATTGGTTGTAGCGGTCGGGAAATTATACGTAACTGTTGAACCATCTTGAATGGAATAGGTTGCAAAGTTTCTTGGATAATTTCCGCTACCAGAAATGACAAGATTACCTGTTGAACCAAGGGTAAATGTTCCCCCCGAACCAGAGCGGTCAAATGCACTTGAAGTTTGCGCAATAGTAAGGGTTCCTGAAGCTACTGTTAAATTTCCAATTACACTTAAAATAGATCCATTAACAGTTTTATTTGATGTTCCTGAAATTTGAACATTATTATAGGTTAAAGGTGAAGACGGAAGTGTATAATCTGTAGAACCACTGAATTCGACTGTTCCTCCTCCGCTTGCCAAAAATGAAGATTGGAGTTGTGGAAGAACATTGCTTTCAATTCTTAGTGTTCCAGTTCCAGAAATGCCTAGTCCAAAAGTTTGGGCTGATGCTGATGTAATGTTTAGTACACTACCTATTCTGATTTCAACAGAGGCAGCGGTTTTTACACCAGTAGAGATGTTCATTGTATGACCATCTCTAATAACAACAGGATTGGTTGATGTCGGTTCTGTATCAGATCCTACATAGACAAATGATGTTGAGTCTGCTGACCAAGGACTTGTCGCCGGATCGTTCGTAGCAGCATCCCAAGATACAGAACCTCCAGACAAACCATTTCTCCAAGAGTAGAATATCACAGGATCAACAAATCCAGTACCTGCTGTAAAGAAATAATTTGTAAAGTTTCCTGTAGTGTTAAGTGTAAAGAAATTTGATCCTGAGTTTATTGTTCCTGTTGATGTTGTCCAAGTAAATCCATTGAAGATTCCTGTTTCATA
The DNA here is from genome assembly GCA_033763895.1 of Chloroherpetonaceae bacterium. Classification (NCBI taxonomy): domain Bacteria; kingdom Pseudomonadati; phylum Chlorobiota; class Chlorobiia; order Chlorobiales; family Chloroherpetonaceae; species Chloroherpetonaceae bacterium. The sequence goes on from JANRJQ010000007.1 coordinate 493,334, forward strand.
AGATCCATCACCACCAACAGTAGGAACGTCTGTTTCCACCGCTACATCAACATAATTGTAAGTATGTGATAAAATCACCCCGGCACCAAAACCTTCAACGGTAGTCTTCCAATTGTAATTTAATGAGGTTGAAGAAGCTGATGGATATCTAGAGTTTGTAGGAGCAATTTGAACAGTACCTGCACCGTCCGCGGTTGTAACCGAGATACTAACTGGACGATAATAAGTGGCATCTGTAGAAAATGGAAAAATGAAAGGAACAGTAACTGAATTCGGGAAAGCCCATCTTACTCCGGCAGAAGATGAACTTCCTGATGTTCGGACTGAACGTGATGCTGAAAAAACTCCTCCTGTAATTGCAGTTGCTGAAGGATTATTAATTGACAGAAGGTTATCACCAATATTTAATAAACCATTCGTTAAGACCAATTGGTTATTTACAGCTAAATTACCTGTTGTAGAAACACTGGTAAATGTTGGTGATAATCTATTAATCGTTAAGTTATGGAAAGTCGCATTACCTAGTATTGATTGAGCAAAATCATCTAAAACCCCAGCATCTGAATAAAACGTAACGTTAGCGTTTGAGAAATTGGCGTTGAAAGACCCTGAAGCAACATTTAATGTCCTTGTTACTGTTAAACCACTGTTTGCTGCCAATTGAACACCTCCAGAGGTATTGAAAATTCTTAACCGTCTAACTACTAGGTTAGAGGCCGTAATTACTTGAGGATTAGTTTGTCCGGAAAGACCACTACCATTCATTTGAATTTGAGATCCACCAGTTGCGTCTGGCGCAAAACCTGACCGTATATAGCCGTTAAGAACAGTTAAGTTTCCACCAACGACAAGTTCTGATAGAATATTTGTTGTTGAATCCGTTGCAAAATCTACCCGATTTAATCGAAATTGACCAGATAAATTTACGGTTAGATCATTAAGAACAGTAAGTGTACCAGCGCCGTTGACATTTCCAATATTTCCAGTAAAATCTGTTCCATATCCAATAAAAAGATTCCAAAAAGGGACTGTTGAAGTTATTGCTACGTTGTCATTTCTTCCATTTACATTCATTGCAGAAGTTCCAATTCGTACATTTCCTCCCGTAACATTAAAAGTTGGTGAGGCACTAATACGAATAGCAGTATATGGAGAAGTCGCAGAGACTGTATGACTTCCTACAACTTCAAGATCTCCGCCACTCATATTAAATTGACTTGCTGAGCTATTCATTGTAAATGCAGCAACCGTACCCACAGAAGTATTATCCGTTGATTGTCTTCCTCTTTGAACCCTTACGATACCTCCGGATTGAGTATAGTTCAATGCTGCTCCAGTACCGGGTTGTATATTAGAAACAACATTTAAAGTACCATTAATCACAGTAAGAGAACTTCCTGTTCCCTCGTATGTTATTGAATTTTCTGATATACCGCTAAAATCAGTACCGACGTTTACCGTTCCAGATTCGATTCTTAAAGCTCCTCTTAAAATAAGCCCAGTACTAAATCCTGTTGCCCCAACATTCACGGTAGCATTAGCATTTTCTACAGTTAATTGACCAGTTGTCGGTATCGTATAGTTCTCGTTGTCCGTGGATAAGTTAAGTGTGATACTTCCAGTTCCTCCGATTCTTAGATTTCCATTAACAATTTCAATTGCCTTAACTGGCCCTGTGGTTGGACCATCGATTGAAAAATTTGTCGCGGTAACAAGAATTGACGGGGACTGAGATGTTCCTTTATTAACAATAAAACGATTGAAACTATAGGAACCAGAACCAGAGATAACACCATTGCTCGTGCTTGTAAATGTTACATTACAAACTTGACTTCCATTAATGAAGTCTAAAGTACCTGAATTTTGAATGCTTCCTGAAATTGATAAAGTATTTGATAATACCGAAACTCCAGCCAAATTAAATGTTCCGTTGTTATTAATCGAGGCGGCAGTAATTGCTCGAGGTGTAGAACCACCATTAAAACTTAAAGTAGATCCTACACCTGTTGAAATTTCTCCACCAACTGTAATATTCCCAGAAGTAGCATTGCTGAAGAGCAATGTTGTTGTTCCGCTGACTTCAAGATTTCCTGAGAGAGTTAGGTTTGCGTCTGGTAAAGTTTTGGTACCACCTCCACTTGCTGCTAAAGTGTTATAAGTTGTCGGTGTTGAAGGGATAGTATATATTCCAGTACCACCGTATTCAATTCTGCCACCACTCGAACTTAAAAATGTGGTATAAGTTCCACCCGGGAATGCTGGTGGTGTTGAAGTGTTAGATTGTAACCTTAAGGTTCCTGTACCTGAAACGACACCAAAAGAATGACCTGTTGTGGCATTTGCAAGGGCGAGTGTTCCGCCTGATTGAATTTCTAAAGATGCAGATCTTAAGTTGCTAATGTTTGCCGTGACTACATTTGTACCACCGATAAAGACTGGCCTCCTAGAATTTGGCGTCGTACCGGCAACAGGTCCTCCGATACCAGTCGTAGACCAAGTGTTAGGATCAGTCCAATTTCCTGAAGCACGGCTGTAGTAAGTTAGAACCGCGCCGAAAGATGATGGCTCACCTGCAGTAAAATCGCCCGTGAGGTAATTAACTGAATTAAATACGATGGTTGAGTCTGATTCGTTAACCTGAGAAACATCATTTATTCTTGACCAAACTACTGGAGAATATCTTGCCGGAATAAACGCTGTTTCAGCACCATTAATGATATCTGTTTTTCTGTATTGAAATGAAAGAGTAGAAACTGGTGAAGATAGTCCTGAATCTGATAAAGACCAATAATAAGAAAGTGCCAAAGAATCCGATGTCAGTGGATTTATTTCATTAACTCCCTTTACAGTCAAGGCTCCAAGCGTTGCACTAGCGGTAATGTTAACGGTTACAGGTGTATATTTATTGCTTACACCGATAGGATAGGTAAAGGATGCTGGAACAGACGCCCAAATTTTTCTTACTCCAACCGCCGACGGCGTTCCGTCAGTTTGAATCATTCTTAAGAAAGTTGAAGTTGCTGTTGCATTGGATACAGTAGCGGTACCGCCTAAAGTAAGTCTGGCAGTTCCAACTAAATTAAGAATTCGATTTTGTGATGTATTTTCAAATGTCAAGACCCCGTTGATGGTAAAATCTTGATTTGCATTTACAGTTACGGACGATGCTGGCCCATTGATTGACAGATTTGTAAAAGAACCCGTTCCGGTTAATTCGTGAGTTGTACTATTGACTAATTGAACAACCCCAGTTCCGATTTGCGAGCCGTTGTTTACAGCATTTCCAGAAATTAGGAGAGAAAATGCACTTAAATCTAAAGTAGAACCCGAGGAAACAATTAAACTATCAATTGTATAACTTGAAGCTAATGACAAGCTTTGACCACTTGACATTTCAACAATTAAATCTTTAGTTCCAACACCAGACCATTCAGTGGCTGTTGTTGTTTTAGAATTACCGGTATATCTGATTCTATAGTTCGTAATATTATCAATACTCCCTGTTAAAGAACCTGCAGAGCGGGACAAAGTCGAACCGTTAGAAAGTCTCAAATTCGACCCTGCCGAAAGGGTACTTGAATTAAGGAAAAGGGTATCGGTGACTTCATTAAGTGCGCTTAAGGTTTTTGTGCCGGTAGTTCCACTTATAACCAAATTTGAAAAACTAGGGGGGGTAGTTGCATTTCTTGACCCTACAAGTTGATTTCCGTTTCCAGCATATTCAAAGTAACTTCCGGGAGAAAGTGTATAAGAGGCAAATGATAACGAGTCGCCGGGGAAATAATTGAAATTATTTGTATTTGTAACTATAAATCGTGAAGAAGACCCTAATGTAAAATTAAAAGTACCTGCACTTGACGGATTAAACCGATTTGAATTTGCTCTAAATTCACCCGCCGTTACTAACAAGTTTCCAACAACATATGATCTATTATTTGATAAAATCGGCGCATTGGTTCTGTTTCCTCTGCTTATCCAATCTACAAAGCGATTAACCCCGGATGGATTGTTTACAACAACATTGCCTAAAACATTTGAAGCATCAACAAAGACTTGATAACCTTCTGAAGACCCTGAAGCAGAAGCGACGCCATTCCCAAATCTTAACTCTGTTCCGCTCAATACTGTCGGTTGAGCCCAACGAAAGCCAATGCTGTCGAGTGGAGGACCACTGAGTGCGGCATTTGTTGAGTCAAGAGGAGAATTTGCAAAAATTGAAACCGCGTATCCTGAACCCGAAAAAGCTGGTGGATTAATCAATGTTATCGTACCGCCTGTAAGATTGACTATACCTCGCTGTAATTGCAATACACTAAAAGAACCGGGGATATTTTGGTCAGTGTTGGGATTAATATTAAAACTTCCACCACTCATTTCAAAGGTTGCCTTTGCATCATTCAAAACGAACCTTCCATTAAGGTTGAATGTCCCCTGAAGCAATTGAAACAATTGACGCTGATCTGAAGATGTGCTTTTAAATTCCGGATCATTATTTCCATTACCTAAAGTAATTGTTGAGTTACCATCGCCTACATTGACAACAGCAGTTGCTCCATTTAGAATAAAATTGCTTCCCCCAACACCCGGATTAGCAGGAAAAGTAATATTATTTGTTCCATTGCTTAGCGCATTACCAATGTTTAGTGTCCCACCTGTAATATTAACGGTTGCGCCGATTCCGCCAAAAATATTCAATGATGCCCTAACATTGACGGTTCCTGATGCTAAAGAGAATTGCGCTCCACCTTGTAAGCTAAGATTTCCTCGGTTTCCTCCTCCGATATTAAGCGTTCCTCCGTCAACATTAAGTGAACCCAGCGTTTCAATTTCTAAGAAGCTTCGCGATGTTGGCGCAGGAAGTTCAGAAAGCGTATTCACACCGATGTTAAGGAAAGACCCTGAATTAAAATTCGCGACACCTGAAACGGTCGCCGCTGAAACCCCACCCCCAAATAGGACATTTGCCATATTTGAATTTCCGAGAATTTCAAGGGTAGAGTTTGTTACATCTATCCCCCCAACCCCATTTATCCCAAAAACGACAAGATTGACGCTATTTACAGATGTCACGTTTTCATACATTCTCAAAGTAGAATTGGCAGATAAATTCACTTGAGAATTTCCCAAATTAGAATTTTGGGCACCAGCAGAAATAAAAGAAGGATTTTGGGATACAACGATTAGTGAATTTGATACATTATAAGTCGTAGTGGCCGCTAGATCAGACGCTATTCCCAACCATCTACCGTAAATACGGACAGTTGAATTGGTAACATTCATCGTTCTCGTAAAGGCGTTGTTTTGGTCAGCCGTTAAATTCCCTGTACTATCAGACGCATTTCCTACCAATAGGGTACTGTTGGTAACATTAACTGTAGTATTTCCTCTAAAGAAAAAAGCTGATCCTGCAACAGTCAAATTACGACCAGTTCTAAAAGTAGCACCTGATAAAACATTTAATGTGCAACCTCCACCAGCTGTTGTTCCGCTTAGAAAATATTCAGAGATATTAATTTCTGACCCTGAACCAGTGACTGTTATAACTCCCGATCCCGGTGTATCTTGATCACAAACAAATCTTCCAAACCCGAGCGTAGGATGACCAATATTTAAAACTCCTCCACCTGAGACTGTGAGGGTTGAGGTACCTCTTAAATAAAAAGCAGAAAAAACTGCACTAAGATTCTGTGCGATATTAACAACTGCACCATTTGTAATGTTAATGTTTGTACCATTGCCGGCAGCAGTTCCTGATATAAGATATTCCGAAATGGTTAGAGTTGACCCTGCGCCGTCAACATTTAGTGTTGCTGTAATCGGAGTATCGGCATCAGCGACCAAACGCCCAAAAACACCTGTAGAACTCCCAACTTCAACATCTCCGCCAGTATTAATATTCAGCGCGGAACCGCCTCTTAAATAAAGTAAATCAGCAACAGCTGTTCTCGAAGGCCCCACTCTTAATAAACCTGAGTTGGTCACGTTTGTCGTCGCAGCGATACTTCCTCCTGTTCCGGAAACATATCTACCAGATTGAATAAGGGAAGAAGTTCCATTGACTGTAACCGTACCTCCTGCATCCAATCGAATATCTCCAAAAACACCATTTCCAACTAACAATTGACCACCATTTTGAACTGTAATCACTGAACTTGTGACGCCGGTAAGAAGCTTCGACTGATTTGCGGTTGTATTATTTTGCCCAACTCGCACAATCGCCGAAGAACCATCAATAGTAAGTGATGCACCATTAAGAGTTAAGTTAATGGCATTATCACCGGGCGCAAAATTCATTTCACCTTGAAGAACCACAATTGACCGGTTAACCCCTAAAGTAATTGAACCTGCGCTATTGTAATTATAAACAGCACTATTATTGTGGCGATACTCACCAAGTGTAAAAGTTGTTCGATCGAAAGGAATTGCTGTGGTAAACGCGGTCGAATTATTGATGATTCTATTATTGGGCGATGTTCCCGTGTTATTAAAAGTAATAGTCCCGGCTGTTGTTCCCCCAATAGTAACAGTCCCACCAAGTGAAATGGTTTGGTTTAGAGCTCCATTAAAAGTTATGTTATTAAAACTTGAAATGCCGCTTCCAGCTAAATCTCCTCTTAAAACTAAATTAACGACATCAAAATTAACTCCGTCAGCATTTCTTAGGGTTAAAGTACCGTTATTTGTCAAGTTTCCAGAAGTCAAAGTATGAGTGTCAGCCCCACCATCAGGGGTTGTATTGCTTGAAAAAATAGTACCTCCGATAGAAACAGTGGTTGCACCTGTAACGGTAATTGCCCTTCCGCTTGTATTATCAAAGCGCAATTCCCCTGAAACTCCTTCACCGACTTGAAAAGATCCTAATGGTTGAGCTGGAGAAACATTTAGTGTTACAATATGACCATCACGAATCGTCACTAAACCCGTACCAGCATTTTGACCCGGGTAACCTTCTGCCGGATTTGACACCCAAATCGTTCCGTTGTAGCGTTCCCAACTTGCCGTTGTTGTCCAAGTAAAAGAAGCCGCATTGGTGCGATAATCCCCTATTGCCTGTGCCAAAAGATCACCTATCATTACTGTATTTGCAAGTACCAGCAAAGAGAAGGTTAAGAAAAATGAAAAAATACTCCCAGCAGTAAAGAAACGAGGAAAGCGAGAATTCATATCGGAATGATTAGTATTGAAAATAGAAACTTGTTCGACTTGAGCAGCAGAGAAAGGCGTATTTATTTGAGGAACTTGATAGCGCTGAACCATATTTTAATTCTAGAATTAAAGGCAAAAAAATTATGTTAAGTGGCTTCTTAGGTGGCTCAGGCGATGAATGATTCATTAACTGAGCAAATTTAAGAACTTTCTTAATCAAAAGTGAACCCAAAATCACAAACTGTGACTTGCTATACAACTTTAAGACCTGAACTGAAATGAGATAAATATCCTTAACGTGCAGGCTGTTTCAAAGTTATTGACAAATGTGTAAAAAATTGGGTTTGACCTAACTCACTAAAAATACAAAAAAAATAAGGAAAAAAGAAGTTGAGAGATAAATTTTCAACTACAGCCTCAGAAACTTAATCCCGATTCAACTTGAGATGATGAAACCTATCGATTGAGCGATTTGAGAGGCAGAAGGATACCGCGACTTCAAGGATACCAGAGAAACTGCTTTGCCCATAATGAATGATGATATCGCCGCCGCATGAATGATCTGACAACCTTGAGCTGCAAAAGAGGCAATCATTCCTGAAAGCACATCGCCTGTACCTGCTGTTGCCAAATTTTCATTACCGTTTGTTACAAAATAGGATTCCTCATTTGACAAAATGACGGTCGTTGGTCCTTTCAGCAACAAATTGGCCTTAAAGCGGTTTACAAAAGTGCGTGAGAGGGTTAATTTTTCAATTTCAATATAATTCGAATTGAGACCAAGCAGTTTAGCAAATTCACCGTGATGAGGGGTAAGGATTACATTCTCGAAATTCAATTGATTCAGTAAACCCATTTCAGAAATAGTATAAAGTGCATCTCCATCAATCACCAAGGGTTTACGAATTGAGACGTTGTTCAAAAGTTGCTTGAGTATATCCGCCATTAAATTTACTTTTTCTGAACTTCTTCCAAATCCGGGGCCAATGACGATTGCATTTGCCCATTTCGCTTTATCAAGGATAGACGAGGGATTTTGATCGATTAGTATCGCTTCAGGAACTTGAGTATGAAAAATATTAAATGAAGACGAGGGTGCAGATACACAGATATAACTGGCCCCCGAATTTATTGCACCAAGTGCCGTTAATACGGCCGCTCCTATTTGAGATTGTGACACCTCTTGAGAACCTGCGATTACCAAAACCTTTCCGCCTGTTGTTTTATTGGCTTCCCGATTTCGTGAAGGAAGATTTTCTGAAACGAAATTACTATCGACCCATTTTATTTTATTTTTTGGAAGAAGGCGGTCAGTAATTCCAATATCGGCGCAAACGATTTCACCTGAAAGTTTAACGCCATCTGCAAAAAAATAGCCTGTTTTAGGATACCCTAACGCAATGGTCAGAGTCGCTTGAACCGTTTCCATTTGGGCTATCCCGCTTTTTGCATCTAAGCCGCTTGGTAAATCGAGTGAAATGACAATGCTACGATTCAAATTTTGAAGAATATTTACCGTTTGAATTGCTTCATTAACCAACTTTTCTTTTGGGCTCGATTGATTGGTTTTGATTGATGTGCCTTGTTTCTCAAGTTCTTTTTCGCTTAAAAAAGGGAGAAAAGGATTATTGAGTTCTGTTCTTTTTATACCGTCGGGGTGATCTGATTTCCGATAGCCTGTTCCTAGGATAGCATCAATGATAAAATCGTACTTTCCTTTTTTGATGATTTCAGGGATGCCTTCATCTGCCTCAAAGATTCTAAGACTTGTGCCAAGGGAGATAAACTGACGCAATGATTTTAAGTTTTGGATATTATCCTGTTTCAATTCACTTTCATTTCCAAGATAAACGAGGTCGAGCGAGACATCTTGAGAAGCAAGAAATCTGCTAAGAACAATTCCATCTCCACCGTTATTTCCTTTACCACACACCACAAGAAACTTTTTTGATTTGAAATCGGGATATCTTGATTGGATGATATTAAAACACTCTTTACCAGCAACTTCCATCAATTGCCGTTCTGACACCCTTAGTTTAATGATGGTATCGTAGTCGGCTTGACGCATTTCTTCAGGGGTGACAATGTATTTCATTTTATCTTTGACTTTGTTTTAAGTTGCCTCAACGGTAAACTGCTTAACGGTTTGAAATCATTAATTTATCAACGCAAAATACACCTTCTTCCTTTTGAGTACGAAATCATCGCCATTTTTAGGATTAGTGAATGCCCCTGATATTCCGGCAAGTCTCCCTTGGTACAACACAGAACAGCCACTATCGCTGAAGAATCTCCAAGGAAGATTTGTCCTTTTGAAGTTTTGGACATCTGGCTGTATCAATTGCCTTCATACTTTTGATGAAGTTGATCAATTACGAAAAAAATTTCATCAGGATTTGGTTGTTATAGGGGTACACACCGGAAAATTTACTTATGAACGAAGCGGGTTTCTTCTAAGAAATGCGATTCAAAAAATTGGAATCGACTTTCCTGTTGTTGATGATTTCAAATATCAGATTTGGGAATCCTATACGATTCAAGCGTGGCCAAGTTTTATACTTATTGCACCAAATGGAAAAATTATTGGTCAGTGTTCCGGAGAAGGAAGTTACAAACTGCTCAATCAAATTCTTTCTCGTGCAATTAGTTATTGGGTAGAAAATAAAAAGTATAGTCCATTTGATTCACAAAATGAGATTCAATACGGGTTTCATACAAACCCTTTTTTTTCAGTTCAAAAGAAAAGTGGTGAAGTAATCTCCGGCCTAAATTATCCGACGGGGCTAGCAACAGATCATCTCAAGAAGCGACTATTTATATCTGATACCGGAAATCATCGAATTTTAATGATAGAAGAGAGCGGGGTTGTCTTGAATGCTATTGGAGGGTTGGACGCCGGTTTTAAAGACGGTGAATTTTCTGAAGTAAAATTTCGTAAGCCAAGAGGTATTTTTTTTGATGAAGCTCATGACTGTTTGTTTATTGCTGATGAAGGAAATCATGCGATTCGAAGGGTGAGTTTAGCTCATCGTAAAGTGGATACAATTGCTGGAAATGGATTTCAGAGCGTTGTGAAACCAGTACAGGGCCGTGCTGAGGAAATTGGGTTAAATAGCCCGTGGGATATTGTAAAAAAAGGCGGCTCGCTAATTATGGCTATGGCTGGTTCGCACCAACTATGGGAGTTTAATTTGGATTCAAATTCACTTCAGTTATTGGCAGGCTCGGGAAGAGAGGAATTGTATGACACTCGTGCAGAGCATGCCGCATTGGCTCAGCCTTCGTCCCTACTGTTCCACAAAGACCGTTTGCTTTTTTTAGATACTGAAAGCAGTGCTTTAAGAAGTCTTGAATTAAATGACTCCGCAGATTTTGAGTTTAAAGGTGTGAAACATGTAAAAACTTTAATTGGGAAAGGGCTTTTTCACTTTGGGGATAAAGATGGGGAATTTGATGATGCATTGCTACAACATCCGAGAGGACTCGCTCAGCATCACGAATTCGTTTACCTCTCAGATACATATAATCATAAAATCAAACGGCTTGATTTGAGATTAAGGAAAATTGAAACCCTTATCGATAATACCGAATATGATTTATTGATGAGTGAGCCGGAAGGAATTGCGATTTCCTTTCCTCATTTATTCATTGCCGATTCGAATCATCATCGAATTTTATGTTACAATCTTGAAACAAAAACATTTCGCAAAGTGGAACTTATCATGCAAGAACTTAATACTTAGGGGGTAAACTAAATTTTACTATCACAGAAGAGAAGGTTAACTTTCAAGTTCCTATTGAAAAATAAAAAACTTAAAATATCAATGCCGACAGAGACAAGTACAATTAAGAGCAAACGAGATAAAGAAAAAACTCGAAAAAAAGCAGACTCCGACAAGCAAAAAAAACTTGACTCATTAAGCTTGCCTTTGGAACCAGAAAACTATGTTCTTATCGGAATCGGATGTTTTGGTTTATTGGTTGGGTATTTGTTAATGGCTTATGACAACAATGTTGACGGTTTTTTTTCAAGAACCTTTTCTCCGGTTATCATTATTGCTTCGTTTGTATGGATGTTTTATGCGATTTTGCATAAACCGAAACCTAAACCCTAAACTATTTCTTTTCGCTAAATAGTGAACTTGTGAGGGTATCAATGAGAACTTCATGAAGCCACAAAATTGGGTTCGCGGTATTGTATTTTTTTTGAGAAGAGATAATGTTACTCATCTGTTCGGGAAACGAGGCGATGGCCTTTTTTATTTTTTTATCGATGTCAATCGAATCTCGCTTAATCCAACGGCTTACTAACAATACCCCAATCGGTGAAATCACGAATTTCCATATTAACAAGATTGAAATAGCTCTGATTACAATAAACAGTGCACTTTCATTATCACCGAGAATCAATACCGGAATCACGGTAAGTGTTAAAGCAGAAAGTAGAAATAAACCCTTTAAGCCCTTTTTTTTCTTTGGTAAAATCTCACTCAAATGATGGTGACTATCGTTCACCGATTTTACAGGCTGAGGACTTCCCTTTTTCACCCGTTTCAAAATTAGTAAGGGCAAGCGAGCAGCATAGATTGCGACTAAAATTGCGCTCATTGAATAAATTGAAAAGTAGATTGAGATCATGAGCTTTGAAAATTGGGTGTTAAATATCCCAAATTGTTTTAGAATATTTTCCGCAAAAAGATCTACTGCATTCCAAAAGGGTTCTCCGAAAAGTATTGTCAGAGTAATCAGTCTTTGTAAGGCAGAAAACCAATGTGCGAGGAGTGACAAAACAAAAGTTCTGATTGCATGATTTTTACCTATTGCTTTCAGGATATAAGCAGATACCGATTGAAACCCCAAAGCAAGGTACGCCCCAAGCGAAGCGTGTGGGTTCACTGCCAACTTAACTCCAAAAACGACCATACTGGGAGAGATCAGTTCACTTTTTAATTTTGAGAAATAGCTGATTAGCGATAAAACCAGCACACTTGTAGCACTTAACCAAAGGCCGGTGAATGGAATTTTAAACGCATGCAATACACCTCCTAAACCTGCTTCATTAAACGCCCACAACCCTGTGATTCCTTCAAAATTTCTTATTCCGACATTTTCTTCTTTAAACTCTTTCACAAATCCTTAATTTGATATTGATTTTTGAAATTAATCACAAAGCGTATTCATGAACCATAAATTTGTTTCTCTATTTTTTTTCGTCAACCTCCTCCTTACTTCATGTAATAAAATTGAATCTCCAAAAGCCGACTTAATATTAATCAACGGTGATTTCATCACTCTTGAAGATTCCCTTCAAAACGCGAGAGCATTAGCAATCAAAGCCGATACAATTTTAGCGATTGGTTCCTTAGAAGAACTAAAGTCTTTTATTGGCCCTAACACGGACACCCTTGATTTGCAAGGAAATATTGCATATCCCGGCTTTATTGATGCTCATTCACACTTTTTAGGAATAGGTGAAACGAAGAAGATTCTTTGGCTCGGTAAAGCCAAAAGTTGGAATGAAATCGTTTTAATGGTTGGAGAAGCGGTAAAAAACACCCCAAAAGGGACTTGGATTTTAGGTCGGGGATGGCATCAGGAAAAATGGCAATTCCAAACCGGTAAAACGGTTGAGGGATTTCCGGTTCATGATTCACTCAGTGCTCTTTCTCCAGAACACCCCGTGTTACTCGAACATGCAAGTGGACATGCTTCTTTTGCGAATTTGGAGGCAATGAGAAGAGCCGGCATTCAAAGGGAAACGCCAAACCCTGAAGGGGGGATGATTTTAAGAGATGAAAAGGGATTGCCGACAGGTTTTTTTCAAGAGACAGCCGCTGAACTTTTGGAATCAGCTTACCGTGCTACTCGATTACAAATGACTGAAGAAGAAAAGGAAAAAGAGTTTGAGGAACTAGTTCAACTTGCTACTGAAGAATGTCTATCAAAAGGTGTAACGAGCTTTCACGATGCGGGTGTCGGTGAAAGTGTTCTGAAAGGATACCGAAAGCTCTCAAAAGAAAATCGATTGGATGTTCGGCTTTGGGTTATGATTAGTGGAAGAGAAAACAATCTTGAAGAAAAACTCAAACAATATAAAACGATAGATCCCACACAAAAATTTCTTACTATTCGTGGAATTAAAGAATATATGGATGGTGCGTTAGGCTCCCGCGGGGCTTGGTTACTTTCTCCCTACTCAGATTTACCCGATGCAATTGGGCAAAATGTTCGAAGTTTAGATAGCATTAAGTATTCGGCTCAACTTGCAAAGAAATATGGATTTCAATTGTGTACTCATGCCATTGGCGATCGGGCAAATCGAGAAGCACTTAATATTTATGAAGAGGTATTGAATGGGGATCGAAGTTCTCGGTGGAGAATTGAGCATGCTCAACACCTTTCAAATGAAGATATTCCTCGCTTTGCAAAACTTGGCGTTATTGCTTCGATGCAAGGGATTCATTGCACTTCAGACGCCCCTTTTGTTTTGAAGAGACTCGCCATTGCAAGGGCTACAGAGGGTGCTTACGCTTGGAAAAAATTAATCAAGAGCGGTGCAGTTGTAACAAATGGGACGGATGCTCCGGTAGAAGATGTCAGCCCACTTGCATGCTTTTATTCAAGTGTTACGAGAAAGATGAGTGATGGAACGCCTTTTTTTGCAGAAGAATCGATGTCGAGAATTGAGGCGCTACAGTCTTACACAATACTTGCCGCATATTCTGGTCATGAAGAACATGTGAAGGGCAGTCTGAAAGTCGGTAAGTATGCAGACATCACAATTTTGGATACTAACCTTCTTACGGCTTCTGAAGAAGCATTGAAATCGGCTAAGGTTTTGTACACGATTGTTGGCGGAAAAATTAAATATCAGCGAAAAAATTAAGTTTCATTTATGAATTGGAAGATTTATCAATTATTGCGTTTTGTACTTATCGTTTATACAGTGCAAAGTAGCCCATTATTGGCTCAAAGTGAGATTCCTTTCGCTCCAAATTCAGTGTATGACTTAAAGGTGCCGACTCCTAAATCTATTTTAGGGTTTGAGCTTGGGTCGAGACCGGTTCGCCATAGTGATGTGTTAAAATTTTTTCAAGTTTTAGCCAACCATTCAAATCGAATTCAACTTCGTACTCACGGTTATTCACATGAAGGGAAAGAACTGATTTATGCTATTGTGACGAAACCGGAGAACCTTGAAAAATTCAATGAGTTGCAAGCTCAACGCACAAGACTTTCAGACCCAAGATTTATCACTCAAGCAGAAGCAAATTCGATTGCTGAAAAAATTCCAGCACTTGCTTGGATGGCATATACGGTTCACGGGGATGAACTTTCAGGGACGGATGCTTCTCTACTACTTGCTTATCATCTTACGGCTTCTCATGATAGCTTAACATTACAATTGCTTTCTGAATTGATTATTTGTATCGAACCTATTGAAAACCCTGATGGTCGGGATCGATTTGTGAATATGGTTTATCAATGGGAAGGACAAGTTCCCAATTGGGACACGCAGAGTTTAAATCATACGGGGACTTGGCCAAGGGGCAGGCATAATCATTATCTCTTTGATTTGAATCGTGATTGGCTTGTTGCGGTTAATCCCGAAACACAAGCACGTATTCGTGCGATTCAGGAGCTAAAACCTCAACTTATAATTGATGCTCACGAAATGGGGTCGGATAAAACTTATTTCTTCAATCCGCCGGATGAGCCGATTAATCATGCTGTGGGTGATTTAACAAGAAAATGGTGGAAAATTTTTGGTTCGGAGCAAGCCAAGTCATTTGATGCTTACGGTTGGAGTTACTTTACTCGTGATACCTACGATGAGTGGTACCCTGCCTATGGGTCATCATACCCGTTATACTTTGGTGCCGTTGGAATTCTTTATGAACAAGGTTCAACCCAAGGCTCTGTGGTCAAACGATCCGATGGAACGATACACACCTTTCGTGAGTCGGTTCACCATCAATTCGTCAGTTCGATTTCGAACTTAAAGACCGCTGCAAATAACCGAAAATCTCTCTTGTTGGATTTTTATACGCTTCGGAAGCAAGGTGGTGTTTCGGGGCGAAAGGACGACCCTTTGGTTTTTTATTTAATACCAGATACAACGAGCACAAGGTTTCAACGCTTTATGGAACTTCTCAAATTGCACCAAATCGAAGTAAGAAGTGCTGAGAAAGAATTCAATTTTGATGCTTATGACTATTGGAGCGGGAAAAAGGGATCACGCCGATTTCCAAAGGGGACAAGAATCATTCCGCTCGATCAGCCAATGGGAAGACTTGCAAAAGTTATGATGGAATTTGACCCGAGGATGACAACCTCATTTTTAACTGAAGAGCGAAAATCATTGGAGAAAAAAAGTGATTCTAAGATTTATGATGTTACAGGTTGGTCAGTTCCCATTGCATATGGGCTTGAAACTTATTGGAGTTCTCAAAAACCAGCGATTTCAACTCAACCCGCTTCGCTTGTTGAGGAGAAGCAACGGAGGGTAATTTCACCCGAAAACCCACCTTTTAACTCGAGTTACGGGTATTTGATTCGATACAATGATGAACGCTCGATTCGTGCATTGAGCACCCTTTTCGAAAAGGGGTTTAAAGTACGCACTTCAGAAAAGCCGTTTAGCATTGGCGGTTCCTTTTATGGGAGCGGTACGCTTCTCATTAGAAAACACGAAAACGCTCCTGAATTGTTATCATCTTTGAAAAATATTGCAGAGGCTAATGGAATTGAAATAATCCCAACTTCGACGGCTTTGGTTGAATCCGGTTCTGATTTGGGGGGAGACGCTTTTCCTATTCTACTCTTACCAAGAATCGCTATTCTTACCGGTCCCGGTATTGACCCGACTTCTTTTGCACCATTGTGGCATCTTTTAGACGTTCGATTTAAGCAAAGGGTCACTCTACTTTCGACGACCGACTTCAACCGATTTGATTTGGCTCGATACAATGTTTTATTGCTTCCTTCAGGAAATCTTTCTCTTGCATTAAACGGATCCGGACAAAAAAAATTAAAGGAGTGGACGGAAAATGGCGGAACAGTTATTGCAATGGAAGCCTCTGCTTCATATTTGGCAGATTCCAGTGTTGGTTTTACTCGAACTGCGCTACGCTCTCAAGTATCAAAACGGCTTTCGGAGTATGAGAAAGCCATCCTGAATGAAGAATCAACAGTTACAGTGGATAGTCTTTCACTTTGGAGCGGAAAAATTGAATTATCATCTCAAAAGCAATCCAATAAGGGCGATGAACTTCCACCGGATTTTGAGAATCGCGCAAAACTCTTTATGCCACGCGGAACAATAATGGCGGTTCAAGTTCATTCTGAACATTGGCTCGGGTTTGGAGCCGATCGAAAGGTTGGTGCAACCATCTTTACTTCCGATATCTTAGTTGCGAAGCCGCCGGTGGAAGTTGCAGCACGATTCGAAAATGCTGAGAATCTTCGTCTTTCCGGGCTTCTTTGGCCTGAAGCCCGCCAAGCGTGGGCACGCACTGCTTATTTGACAAGGGAATCAAAGGGTAAAGGACAAGTAATTTTATTCGCTGGTGAACCTGCCTTTCGAGCATACTATCATGCCACAGAACAACTCCTGCTAAATGCGATTTACTTAGGACCGGGCTTAGGCACTCGGTTCAACTTAGGATGGTAAGTAACTTTTCATTTATCCAAATGGAACTTTGAGTTTTGCTTCGACACCTTTAGTTGGGGCGGTATTCAATTCGAATGTAGCCCCAATTTCTTTTGCTCGAGCATTCATATTGAACAACCCATTTCCACCTCCTTGAGGTTTTGACTCAAGGTTAAAACCATTTCCATTTTCGAGATAATGAATAAACAGGATATTTGAAGCGAACTCACCAACGATTTCGATTTTTGTGGGTTCACCATACTTGACAGAGTTATTCAATAGTTCTTTAAGAATGAGATAAATGTTTCGCCGAAAAGTATCCTCCAAGGAGAGGTTGGGATTAATTGAAGAAAAATCAAATTTCAACTCGATTTTTTTGGTTTCAATGATATCGTTCCCAAATCTCTGTAAGCGCGAAATAAGATCTGAAAAATGATCATTCTTTGGAGCAACTTCCCATACAATGTCATCAATAGCAATTTCTGCGTCTCGAAGCAAACCTTCAATTTTGTTAATGAGCTTATTAATTGAAGTTTTAAGAGAGTCTTCAACCTCGGTTATTGCTCCTATTTCATGAAATTCATTGCTGGAGTCTATTGCTGCTTCGAGTTGGGCTAACGAGTGTTTCAGAGACTCCGTGTAAAGCCCTATGCTGCCTATAGTAGAACCAACATCATCGTGAAGATCTCGAGCGATTTTCTCTCTCGTTTTGTTTTGTGCGAATTCAATGTTCCTTTGGTTTTCAATTTGACGGATGTATTCTTTGATTTTCCTTTGAGAATAAAGGTATGATATAGATACTACCGAGCCAATAAAGAAAAGAGCCGTTGAGAGAATAAACCACCACATACGCCAAAATGGGGGCATGATTCTAATTCGAAGTGTTTTGCCATTGGTATTCCAAACGCCACTGTTATTGCAGGCACGGACATGAAAGGAATATGTTCCGGGTGCTAAATTGGTATAGCGCACTTCTCTATTCACCCCACTGTAAACCCAATCGCGATCAACCCCGTCCATTTTGTAGGCGTAACGGTTTTGAGCAGTATTTGTGAATTCGAGAGCGGCAAATTCGATAGAGAATACGCTTTCGTCAAAGTTTAGCACGATATCTTGTTTTTCGCCAATGGCTGAATCAAGTTCTATGCTTCGGTCAAACTTTTTGAAATCTGTAAAAGCAATTTTGGGAGGAACCGGATTATCGAGCAAGGAATCTGGGAAGAAGGAAGTGATCCCGTTTGTGCCCCCAAAGAATATTTCACCTGATGCACTTTGATAGTAAGCACCTGTATTAAATTCGTTTCCTTGAAGACCATCGCTTTGGTCATAGTTCTTAAAGGTGCCTAAACGAGGATTAAAGTTGCTGATTCCATAATTCGTACTTAGCCAAAGGTTTTTTCGACCATCCTCAACAATGGCATAAATGAAATTATTCGGTAAACCATCTTTGGTTGAAAATCTACCAAATGTTTTTGTTTCACGGTCAAAATGATTTAATCCTTCGGATGTTGCAATCCAAATTTGATTATTTGAATCTTTGAAAATCATGTTGACCAAATTGGTCGAGATCGATTGAGGATTTCTTGGGTCATGAGAATATTTGATGCTTTTCATCGTCTTTAAATCATAAACATAACATCCTTCATAAGTCCCTAACCAAAGCGTGGTGTCGTTCTCCAAAGCCATTGCTCGAATCGAACCTGTGGCGATTGACCAAATTTCTTTTTTGGTTTCAATGTTGATTGCGTGAACACCTCGATACTCTTGTCCAATAATGACAAAATTTTGTGGAAGACACTCGATAAGATGAGTAACGCTGTTGTATTTCAATTTTTCTTTAACACGAATTAGATCATTATTCTTTTCTAATGTAAATAATCCACTATTTGACCCTACCCAAACTTCTCCATTTTGAAGCTGCTTGATACAATGAACCGTTTTAATTGATTTTATTTGCGGGTCAAATTTCACACTTGTACTGGCTGAAGAATTATGCAAATACTTCTTCACATAACTCAATCCATCCAATAAAGAACCAACCCAGAGTGAGGTGTCACGATCAACGGTTAAACTCATTACAAAATTGCTTGAGATCGGAACATCAATCGGGTTTGTTCGTTTTCTGGTTGAAGTCAGTGTTGTGTTTTGAAAATGGTTAAAGTGACTTGTTGAAAAAACAACTTTCTCGATTCCAAAGCCATCAATCGCGCACCACAATATTCCAGACTTATCTTGATAAATGCGTGAGATGTACATTGAACTGAGACCGAAGGATGTATTATTTTCGGCCGTTACTTTTCGAATTTGAGTCCCATCGGGTAAGTATTCAAAGGCACCAATTTTAGTTCCAAGCCATAGGGTTGGTTGAGTAAAAGAATTGATGGATGATGGTTCAGGAATAAATAGATGATTACACTGAAGGGTTAACTCTCTTAACCCGGGATTTGTAATTATTGAAAAGCTGTTTAGACTCGTGATAAATTTAACAAGACCTCTCCCCGGAATGACACCCCACATATTATGATCTTGATCAAACGCAATGTCTTCCGTGGAGAGTCCATCTGGGTAAGAATACTTTTCAACGACTACTGTCTGAGAATTTTTCTTTTCACTTAATTTTATTATTTCCGAATTGCTTTCAGAAAATTGGATTTTATCCTTTCTATACTCTTGGTCCAGTTCAAATTCTTCTTTCGTAAGAATTCTATAAATCGATTGGTTTGTAACAACCCATTCTTTCTTGTTTTCATCTTGATGGTATGCTAATATTCTATCGGGAAAAGAAAGAATTTTCTTTGCTTCTAGCGTTGATGGATTAATCTCATAGATATGTTTTTCTGAAACGAGGTAATCTTTTCCATCAAATCTTTCGACAGGGATACCACGAAACAGATGCTTTGAAATATTTGATTCTTTTGTCCAAACAGTTTCAAACTTGTTTGTAATTCTATTTAGGCGTTGAGTTCCTTTTGAAGTTGAAACCCAGATGTTCGCACTCCGATCTTCAGAAATAAAATGCACATTATTGGAGGCAATAGTTGAACTATCAGCCGTATTATTTCTGAAAACTTTAAATTTATACCCATCAAAACATGCAAGTCCATCAAAGGTTCCAAACCACATAAACCCTCGTTTATCTTGATGAATTGAACTCACATAACTATACGGCAACCCCTGATCAACACTATACTTTTCAACGCGATACTTTTGAGCGTGCAAAGAGATAAGATAAGGCGATATCACAAGCGATATCGCCCCAATTAGCAGCAAATATTTAGTTCGAAATCTTTTTTGCCTCAAATTAAGATTATCCATTAAATCTGAAACAAAACATCTTGATACTTACTTTATTCAACTGAATTTGTATTCACACCTTAATCAATAACTATTCCTTAGCGATTGCCATCACACCTTTAAGCGCCGTTTCGGCCGGTGCAAGTTCTTCATAAACTTTACCCGGTTCTTTCTTAGCAACAAGCTCATAGACTTTAATTGGTTCTTCTTTTCCTTGAACGGTAATGGTAGCGAGTTCTCGGCAAAGGCAATAATCTTTCACTTGTTCGTAGGTGTATTGTGAAATCATGATTGAGGTTTTGAACGCTTTGTTTGCGGCTTCTAAACGCGCAGCAAGGTTCATTCCGTCTCCCATAGCGGTATAAGCAAATCTTGAACTCGAACCCATATTTCCGACAATGACTTGGGCGGTATTAATCCCCATCCTTGAAAATATTTCCGGCTTGCCTTCTGCCTTCCACTTTAAGCGAAGTGCCGTCAAAGTTTCTTGCATTTCAATGGCAGCCCAACAGGCTTGCTTCGCATGATTTTCAACGGAGACCGGAGCATTCCAGAAGGCCACAACGGCATCCCCGATGTATTTATCAAGTGTGCCGCCATATTTGAAGACGATATCCGTCATCGTTCCCAAGTATTCATTCAAAAGTTCGACAAGCTTTTCAGGCTCATTTTTATACCCTTCCGAGATATTGGTAAAGCCCTTGATATCGCTGAAAAACATTGTAAGTTCGCGGCGTTCACCACCAAGCTTGAAGGAATCGGGGTTGGCAATCATTTGATCAACAAGCGCCGGCGTAACATAAACATTAAAGAAACCTTTAATCATTTTTTTCTGGCGCGACTCAGTGAAATATTGATACAATATGCTTGAGCCATAGGCAAAAACTAATGTCGCGGTAAATGGCACGATGCTCAAAATAACCCGATTTTTTTCAAATATGTATTGCGCATAGGCATCGGCGATGAGATATCCACCGATTGCGATTGTGAGTGAAAAAACTTCAACGGAGAATTCTTGAAGAGATTTAATTCTATAAAGAATAAAGGTCACTAAAGCTGAACCTAAAAACACACCACCAATAATGAAACTCTTTGTCAATACTTCTCTTGAAGCGATATATGCAATCGGATTGACCTCGCCGATGATAAGCACTAGCAAAACAACACCGCCAAATGCAAAAAACGCCGCTACATAAGACATTACGATCAACACGGGTTGACTTGTAATTTTTAGGCGTTTCAACGAAACAATGATTCCAAAGGATAAAAAAGAAACCAACACCATTACCGCTAAAATGAAGAGCGGGTTAACGGTTCTTAAAAACTTCCCATCAATAAGATTTTGAACTGCGACTGCGTGCATTTCAACCCCATACATTCGGTTTTGATCAGAGCGGCCGTTTGTCCACATTGATGTTGGAAAATCGTCCTTTGCTTCAGGAAACATTGGCCCTACGATACAAACTTTTCCACGAACCAATTGTTGGACACCTGAAAGTGTATCGTCAAATACATCTGTCGCCCAAAGCATTCTAAATTCTTCATTCGACATCAATAGCTTTTGAAGAGAATCACTTTTTGCAACTTTAATTGAATCGATACCGAGTTGTTCGTAAATCCCGTTTTCTTTAAGCGCTGCATAAAATGCTTTTAACTCCAATTTTGTATTGAATTCATAGTCGTCCAGAATGTTATCAGCTGAAATTTCTACAAACGAATGACTGGGGCCGTATGGATTCAAGAAAACAGATTCTCCATCATAACTAGGTATTTTTTTTCCAGCAAAAGTAAATGAAGTCCCATCGGAGTTAAGAGAATCATCACTATTGTAAAACAGCTTGGCGATGAGGTAACCAAAAGAAATAAATTGATTACCAACAACATCGGCACTCGAAGGATGGTATCTTCGCAAAACCCCATCATTGTCCGTTCTGACATTCACATTACCGACATTCGTTCCGGGAGAACCGTCAAAAATGGTAACATAATTTGCTTTTCGAACCGCAGTATATTCTACTTGCGAGCCTTCCGTCATGTTCGTGGGCTCACGACCGGCAACAACAACATTTTGCCATTTTGCAGCCGCTTCGCGGAAAGCAACATCTCCCCCCGTTCGATCAATATCATCGAACACAAAGTCAAAACCTACTACCTTTGCGCCTGCGCGGTTTAGGTTGTTGATTATTCGAGCATGATAATCGCGAGGCCACGGGAATGGGCGAATGGCCTCTTGAGCCACATCGTTAACTGCAATTAATACAACGCTTGATGTTTGTTTAAAGGTCGAATCCATTGGCCGCTCATTAAAGCGAGTATCAATGATTTTGAGTTCTAAATTTTCAAAAACCGTAAGGCGTGATATTAAAAAAGAAAAGACAACAATAAATGGCGCGATGACTAATGAGAGGAACCAAATATTTCCAACAACTTTTTCCTTGAAAAAAATCTTCAAATTTTCCATAAATAGATTTCATTTTTTTGACGGACTTATTCATAAACATAAAGAAAAAGCCGTTAAATCATATCATTCTCTTCTAATCAGGTTTGTCGATTGATTTTCTTTCCAACTCTCTTCTTATTAAGTTTTATTAATTGTGACCTGCCTTGCAGCAAAAATTAACTTCATTGCTTACGTTTGTAAACTTGTAACTTCGCACGCCACTCACTTAATGAGATGAAGTTTTCTTTATCGACCATTGTAGTGCTTCAATACCCGTCAGGTTGTTTGTGGGTAAAGTTGTAAAACGAATTGATGTATCATGAATTTCCTGCACAAGACATAAGAAAGATGACCAACAATGTTGAACAAAAACCCGAAGAAATCAAATTAACGGCCGCCATAAATCCAGTAGATGATACTGATCAAAAAGTTTCTGTGAATAGCGGGCTTAGTTTGGAGGATGATGTTACAATTGAACTTCGCAAGGAATTGGAGCGATTCAAAACCGCTTTCCCAAAACGGGTCAAGCTCGAGAATGAAACCATCGAAAAAGGGCTTGCACAACTTGTACTCACTTTGATTGAAATATTGCGAGGGGTTTTGGAAAAACAAGCCATTCGAAAAATGGATAATCAAACGCTTTCAGATGAAGAAACCGAACGCGTGGGGGCTGCACTGATGAAACTTGATGAAAAGATTACTGAACTATGTGAACATTTCGGCATTGACCGAAAAGATTTAGACCTGCAACTCGGTCCTTTAGATGACTTAATTTAATGGCTTTATTATTGATTGAATGATCGCAAAAAAACTGAAAACCTTGTAGATATCTGCGATCTTCTTTAATCCTCGAATCCTTAATCAATCAACAACTCATTCATCGGTTCCCATTATATCCTCTGAACCGGCCGTACGAACTGTGTCTGGGACTCGCTTTGTTTTGATCACGGTTTTCTTGATTTCTGGCTGAATTTTTACGCTACCAGTCTCCGAATTCAAATCGACCGACTTCTTTTGTTTTGGAACGACCGTTCCCATATCGGTTTCGCGAATTGTTTCCGCACCTGCAGTTCGAACGGTATCAGGCACCACGCGAACCTCAGTTCTACCACTTTGATTTTTTTCTTCGTTTGGCATATTTTTTATGTTTAAATGCTTTTTATTTAGGGACTACATTTTCAATAACTCAACGAGTATGTGATTCTATTCGTTTGTAAATAAGCCCTCGGTAGAAACACACACATTCTCACCCAAAACCCTTATCTTTGCCGCTCATTTGAAAAAAGTTTTCACATTCGTATGGATTTACGCTCAAAATTAGAAGAAAAAAAGGCCGTTATCGGGGTTGTCGGTTTGGGGTATGTTGGCTTGCCTTTGGCGGTCGAATTTGCTCGTAAAGGATTTCCAACCTTAGGAATTGATCTCGATAAACGCAAAATTGATTCGCTTCAAGGCGGAAAAAATTATATTCAAGATATTCACGAAGCTGAGTTTCAAGAAGCTATCAAAAATGGATTTCGTGCTGCTGCAGATTACAGTGAGATTTCCACTTGTGATGTGATCTACATTTGTGTTCCTACGCCTTTTACAGCCAATAAAGAGCCGGATATTTCTTTTATTACCTCTGCTGCAGAATCGATAGGTCGGTCACTTCGCAAAGGTCAATTGATTATTCTTAAATCCACCACTTTTCCCAATACGACCGAAGGTTATGTGATGCCGATTTTGGATCAAAGCGGTTTGAAAGTTGGAACAGATTATTTCTTAGCGTTTTCGCCGGAGCGCATTGACCCCGGAAATACCAAGTGGAATACAAGTAACACGCCCATTGTTGTTGGTGGTGTAACACCAGCGTGCACCGAACTCGCTGCGCTGACCAATCGGCAAATTATTGCACATGTTCATACGGTATCGTCACCAAAGGTGGCTGAGATGGAAAAACTGCTTGAAAACATTTTTCGCTCGGTTAACATTGCGCTTGTGAATGAACTCGCCGTCTTGTGCGACCGAATGGGGGGAATTAACATTTGGGAAGTCGTTGAAGCGGCTTCAACAAAACCGTTTGGATATATGCCGTTTTACCCCGGCCCCGGAATTGGCGGTCACTGCATTCTTATCGACCCATACTACCTTGCTTGGCAAGCCCGTGAATATGATTTCCAAACCAACTTCATTACACTTGCTGCCGAAACCAACGAAAATATGCCGTTCTATGTGCGTGATATGATTTTGAAGGAAGTGGCACGAATGCCCGTTACCGTTGAATCCGCAAAGTTTCTCTTTTTGGGTGTGGCTTTCAAAAAGAATGTCGATGATATTCGTCATTCTCCGGCCATTAAGGTTATTGAGCTATTACAAAAAGAAGGGGCAAAAAATATTGCCTATTGCGACCCGCATGTTCCCACATTTAAGGAACACGGAACAAATGGAGTTGTAATCGAAATGACCGGAACATCTTTTTCAGTCGAAACACTCCAATACGCCGATTTGGTGATTATCACCACCGACCACGCCGCTTTCGATTATGAACTTGTTACCAAGCACGCGAAGCGAATTATTGATACCCGAAACGCTTTGAAAAATCAAGGAGTCAAGGAAAAAGTGATGTTGCTCGGCGACGGTCAATAACCATTTATTAATAGTTACACGAAAAGAGGGCTTGGTTAAGCCCTCTTTTTTTAAGTTAAATTTTGATTAATGAAAGTTCAGGAAGGTTAAAAAATCCAAGAGTTTCTTATAATGGAATCAATCGTTTTATCCTTCTTCTTTTAGCCCTTTTAGATTTATGAATGTCCCTTTTTATCTCCACTGATTGTTCTTTTAAGTTTCTTCTTGATAGAAATCTTTTTACTTAAGTAAACATATAAAAAAAATGTCACACAAAGTATTGGTTACAGGCGCAAGCAGTGGCTTCGGGAAGCTTACCGTCAAAACTTTGCTTCAAAAAGGTCATCAAGTTTCAGCTTGCATGAGAGATCCAAAAGGAAAAAACAAATCCGTATCTGAGGAGTTGAGTTCATTAGGTGCAAAAGTTATTGAACTTGATGTCACAAATGACCAAAGCGTTGCTAATGGGGTTAACAGCACGATTACTCAATTAGGGGGATTGGATGTTCTTTTTAATAATGCCGGCGTTGGTACACTTGGTATTCAAGAGTTTTATACAACCGCTGATTATCAAAAGCTCTTTGAGGTTAATGTCTTTGGTGTTCAGAGAATGATGCGAGCCGTTGCCCCTTATTTCAGAGAGCAAAAAAAGGGATTGGTTATTTATACTTCAAGTCTATTAGGACGAATCGCACTTCCCTTTTACGGCCCTTATCAATCATCGAAGTGGGCTTTAGAATCAATGGCGGAAAATTATCGTGTTGAACTTTCTTCGTTTGGAATTGAAAATTGTATCCTAGAACCCGGGGGCTATCCTACGGAGTTTATCGATAATCTCTTAAAACCCAGTGACCATACTCAGGTTGCGTCTTATGGCGATTTTGCGAATTCCCCGGTTCAGATGCTCAATAGCTTTGAGGGCGTATTAAAGAACAATCCTCAACAAGATCCGCAAAAAGTTGCCGACGCTGTTGCCGAGCTTATCGAAAAACCTTATGGTGAAAAGCCTTTTCGGACTACCGTTGATTTTATTGGAATGGCCGATCATATTCAAAAATACAACGATCACCTCGAACAGATTATGACCGGTATCTATTCCAACTTTGGAATGGGCGGATTACTCTCTGTAAAGAAGTAAATCAGAATTTACTCTAAGGTTGATTTTTTTCTTAGTTTATTAAATCAACCTTAGAGTTTTTTAACCATCCTTAAGTAAATAGTTATTTTTGAAATCGATTGAATACAGAAAAAATTCTTATCAAATGGAAAACGGAAGAAAAAAATCAGATTGATCTTAGTAAAAAAAATGGCAAAAGTAGTTTATGCAATAAATCAAGGAAATTACTCAGTTTAGGAGTTGTTAGACATTGAATTAAATTGAAATATCGACACAATGGTGAAATACCCTTAAATACCTCTATCAACAAAGTCACTAATAAATTCAATATTAAAAAAGCTTTTTTTATTTTGGGAAAACATAAAACAGGTTAAGCTTTCACAAAAGTTACTATCGGTGATGTATCATTTTTCTTATTTCAAGGCAAAAGATAAAGCCGAGGTTAGGGCATTTATTGAAGAATATCCATTTGCTTTTATGACCGGAAGTTTCCTTAACGGAACACTTGCGGCAACTCAAATTCCAATACTTCTTGAAGAGCGCAATGGAGAGTGGTTTCTTCAAGGTCATATCATGAGAAATACCGATCATTTCAAGGCATTGCAGGAAAATCCAAATGCATTGATTGTATTCACCGGCCCGAGTTGTTATGTCAGTGCTTCTTGGTACACAAACCCGCACATTGGTTCAACTTGGAACTATATGAGTGTTCATGTTTCAGGTCAGGTCTCGTTTATGACTCCCCCAGAGCTAATTGCGTTAATGAAAAAGCTTACCTTAAAGTTTGAAAAAGGAAATCTTCAGTCACCAACATTTTATGACAATCTTCCTGATGCTTTTTTGAGTAAAATGATGCCGGCAATCGCAGGGTTTGAGATTAAAGCAGAAAAAATTGATCATGTTTTCAAGTTAAGTCAAAATAGGGATGAGAAAAGCTATGATTCAATCATTTCAAAATTAGAGGAAGAAGGGGGAAACAGCGGCTTAATCGCTTCGATTATGAAAAGGCGGAAAGAACAAGTTTTCCCGCCCGGTTCTGTGTGGGATGCGAGTAAATTTGATTCTTAGAGAGCTCGTAAAACAGTTACTTGAGAAAGGACTCAATTTCTGAAGCCAGCTCTTTAGCTCTCTCTATAACAAGCATGTGACCCGTTTCGGGAAGCATTATGAGTTTTGACCCCTTAATTTTTTCTTCTCCAATCTTCATGACATCAATTGTTTTTCCGCCGTGTAAAAATGGATTTGGAATGAGATTATCATTTTCTCCAGCGATGATTAAAGTTGGGAAGTTGATGCGATCAAGTTTATCCCAAACCGGTTCATCGAGCATTGCACCAACAGATTTCCACACGGCATAAGCAAATCGTTCAAATTCCTTTGCCTTAATTAATCTCACCCGCTCTTCAATCATCCATTCATAATTTTCAGACCAAGAGTAAAAATTATTGGCATAATTGGCTCTAATGCGATCGGGAGGTGTTTTAATAATAAAATCCGGATTAGTTGCATTGCGAAGCCACTCCCCTTCACCTTGCTTAAAAGATTCTAAGCCTGCAGGCGAAACAAGTACAAGATTTTCAATTCGATCAGGAAGAGAAAGAGACGCTACCATTGATATTTGCCCACCCATTGAGTGACCCACCCAAGTTGCTTTTGGAACGCCCAGTGAACTTAAAAGATCGTGAACTGTTTTTGCATAAAACGAAAGGGTATAAGGAGCGCCAAATGCTTTAGCCGATTTTCCATAACCGGGCAAGTCGATTGCAATTACTCGAAATCCTCTTTTTTCCAGTTCAGGAATAACACCTCGCCAAAACCCCATATTACTTGCGAGCCCGTGAATTAGAACAAGCGGTGTTTTCTTCAATCGCAAGGATTGTGGAGTGCCGTCGTAATAAGCCACTTCGGTTCCATTAATCACTTTTTTTTCGACTTTGAACCCATATTCGATTTGATCGAATTCCAAAGTTGGCATATCGTGGTAAAGTTTTGCGTGGCCACATCCGCTCATTAGTACGAAAGCGGCTGTAAGGATAATGACACAATATTTTTTCATTGAATAAACCTCCATTAGAACATTAACCAACTGACCGTTGTAAAAAGCGTCCACGCATTGGTTGGTTTCTGACTTGAATTTCTGGTAGCCGTGCTGTTATAAAAATCTCCGTTCCAGAGATAAGCGGCGCTCAGACCGATGTCAAAAAAGAGTGCATAAGTGTATTTAATCTCCGCATTTACTTCAGTGCCAATAAAGTTGCCGCCACCAAAGGGTTGTGCAGTTGCCCAAGCGGCAGCCGAACCAATCTTAAAATGAAGTTTATTTGGAATGGGCGCGTTGAAGTAATTAAAAAAAACGCCAGTTACACCATATCCTAAATTTGATATATCATGAACGGCTGAGTAGTATCGATTAATCACCTGCACATCAGGAAATAATAAAAATGCACGATGCGAGCTGTATATCCCAACAGGTGAACCCCAAGTATTTCCGGTAACAACGCCATTATACTTCCCATCAGTCGCGCCATTTCCATCGCCAGAGGTGAAAATTGCTTCGATTTGAATTTTGTCGTTTGCTGTTTGACCATACTTATACTGGAGCGAGGCGTGGGCTGAAACCCCAAGAATATCAACTCTTTTTCCGCTTGTGGATTGATCGGCAGATAAAGTATCAATATGTCCAAAGTTCATCATTCCCATTGCAGAAGCCCAGAGTCGCCCACCAATAAAGTCCTTATTATAAGCTGTATTGAAGCCAGTCCAGAATACATTGGCTTTATAAAGCGGGTTATTTAGTTGAAGCCGGGCTCCTCCATTATAGGCAACCAAAGTCGAATTAAACCCTTGCCCTAGAATTGAAACACCCCCCTGACCTGCGCCTCGATCCCATAAATACCAAAAGCTTCCACCCAAATCCCACAAACCTGAAATTTTTGTTTCCATATCAGCCATCCAAAGCACGACATCATCATCTCTGTCGATAAGGTTTTCGTAGAGTTGATAAACTCCAACCCGACCGTATGTCGCGGCTGATAAATTAAAGTAACTGCTTATTCCAACCCCTTGCGTCCCCCAAAACATTAAGCGATTCGCGCTAGTCTGATTGGTGAGCAATGTATTCACATTAGGGTCACGCGGGTTATCGAAAATGCGTTGAAGCCCTATCACAAGATTCCAAGCCAAAGAGGGCTTTACCTCAACGTTTGCAAGAAGCGTTTGAATATTGACCGTTCCGCCAGAAATAGCACCTCCAAAATTGTTTCCAACGCCATAATTCACATCACCCCAAGTGAAATCAACTTTTAATAAACTTCGAAAAATTGCCTTCCCATCAAGTATGGATGGGCGATAAACAAAGAGCGGAACAAATCGACTCTCGCCATACATCGCCGTTTGCGGTACCGTGATCGTGCTGTTTTCACCATACAGCCTACCGATAATTTGACCTCTTAACAATTCATTTTGAGGTGCAATATTGGTGCCAGTAAAACGGTGAAATGTAAATCCAATGAATTGCAATTCAGGCGGTAATTTCTCAGGTGAACCATTTCGCCGTTCATCATCAACCGGATAATTGACCACCTGTGCCAAAGATGGCAATGAATACAATAACAGGCTAAGGAGTAACCATCTCAGAAGTTTCATATTTTTCCCTTCTTAAATTCAAAAAAGGCGGAGAGTTTCATTGCCTCCCCGCCTTACACTCTTTATTGTTTCTGATAGCGTTGAATCAAACTGATTCCAAATGCGCCATTTGAAGAACTGCCAAATCCTCTTCTGGGTGTAGGTGGTGTTACACCTACTAATGGCGGTGTGGTTTGAACAATCTCATAAAGCAATGAGGTTGACGAACCTGAAGTGTTAGACTGATAGATTCCAGTTGAAGTAACACTTGAAGGCGAGGTTTGATTGACAACGATGTTTCGAATCGTGATTCCTGCAGTATCCGCTGCTGTTGAAGACCACGTACCGGTTAAAGTGGCGTTCGTACCGGCAGAATCGGTTGTCGTTACAGTGTAAGTGCCATTCGCATTGAATACCGCTTGAATGCGTCTTGTTCTAAACGGCGCAGCGTAGAGCAAGGGCGAAACATTTGCTACAGAAACCGACCCTACGGTTGAAAATCCTTCAGCAACCCAAGTTCCCACAATCGGGTCTTGATTGGTGTTATTTGAATCAGCATCCGTACTGCTGCTGCAAGAGCCGAGCGAAACAATCATTACAGCTAAAAGCAAAAGACCAAATAATTTTCTCATTGTTTTTCCTCCGGAAAAAGTTGTTATTAGAATTAATGTGATAAAGAACGATGTTGTTGTAAAAGACTCTTTTTATTGATTTTCCCGGCGTCGCTTTTTGGAAGTGCATCGAAGAATTCAATTTGTTTTGGGACTTTATACTTGGCTAATTTGTTTCGACAAAATTCAAGCAATTCGTTTACATTGGCCTTTGTGCCTGCTTTAAGTACCACACATGCTTTCCCGACTTCTCCCCACTTGGGATCAGGAATTCCAATTACTGCGACTTCGGCAATCTCAGGATGTTTGTAAAGTACTTTTTCGATTTCTGCGGGATAGACATTTTCGCCACCGGAAATAAACATCGATTTCTTTCGATCAATGACATAGAAAAATCCTTCTTCATCCTGCTTGACTAAATCTCCCGTATAAAACCATCCATCCTTAAAAGCAGCTTTTGTCGCTTCCGAATTATTCCAATAACCATTCGTTACCACAGGCCCTTTCAAGATTAATTCTCCGACTTCACCTCTCGCTACATCCCTTCCATCATCATCAACGATTCTTGCGTCGAGATAAAAGTTCGTTACTCCAATAGATCCGATTTTTCTTACTGCATCGTCTTGATGCAATGAAAAAAGATTTGGCCCAACCTCCGTCATGCCAAACCCCTGACGAATCCAAACACCCTT
>JANRJQ010000008.1 GCA_033763895.1 Chloroherpetonaceae bacterium
CATTGAGCTTGCCGAGCGACCGCCGTTGTTAGCCGTGCCGCTTGTGAGGTTGGGTTGTCCGAGCGCAACCGTTGCCGCCGCGCCCGTTAGCGCCGTTGCCGCACTCGCAAATCGCAGAACGCGGTGGTTGTTTTCGTCAGCCACATACAAGTTGCCCGCCCCGTCGACCGCCACGCCTTATGGAAGAATCATCGTGCTTGCCGAGAGACCGACGTTGTTTGATGTGCCGCTCACAAGGTCGGGTTGTCCGAGCGCAAACGTTGCCACCGCGCCCGTTAGCGCCGTTGCCGCACTCGCAAAACGCAGAACGCGGTGGTTGTTTGCGTCAGCCACATACAAGTTGCCCGACCCATCGACCGCCACGCCGATTGGAAAATTCATTGAGCTTGCCGAGCGACCGCCGTTGTTAGCCGTGCCGCTTGTGAGGTTGGGTTGTCCGAGCGCAACCGTTGCCGCCGCGCCCGTTAGCGCCGTTGCCGCATTCGCAAAGCGCAAAACGCGGTGGTTGTTTTGGTCAGCCACATACAAGTTACCCGACCCGTCGACCGCCACGCCGGATGGAGCATTCATTGTGCTTGCAGAGAGACCGCCGTTGTTTGCTGTGTTGCTGAACAAATCGGGTTGTCCAAACGCCGCTTCCGCCGCGCTACCGGTCATCATTGCCGCCGCGCTCGTAAAGCGCAAAACGCGGTGGTTACTTTGGTCAGCCACAAAGACTTTGCCCGAAACAGGGTCGACCGCTACGCCGCTTGGTAAGTTAAAGCCCGCGCCGTCAAGACCGTTTGTCACGCCTGCTGTAAAGCCGCCTTGTCCCAAGACAACATTTGCCGCCTGTCCGGTTGTAAATTGCGCGGCTGCATTTTCTGCGATGAAAAGCAGTAATGAAATCAATAACATTTTTTTCATACTCAAGTAGTTTAAGTTTATTTAAAGATGAACGTACGGTTGTATTTGATTAGATATTCCTTCGAGATTAATGAATTACTCAAACAATAACCCAATTAATCTAAAATCTCTATTTGTGTTTTTCCATTTTGAAAATTTAATCTTCAAAAAACACGATTTGTATCGAGTCATAATGACCCTCTCTAAGACTCGCTTTGTCTTTGCTTAAAACATACTTTAAAACACCCTTAACCAAAGATTTACTTCACCAGCACCATCTTCTTTGTCTGCACAAATAAATTCACCTGCGAGCTTGCCGAGCTTACTTCAAGCCGGTAGAAATAAATCCCGCTTGATACATTGCTTGCATTAAAATTGGCTTGATAGCTTCCTGCGGCTTGGCTTGCGTTCACAAGCGTTGACACCTCTCTTCCCAACACATCATAGACCTTGAGGCTCACTGCGCCTGCCACCGGAAGTTGGTAGCCAATCGTTGTGCTTGGGTTGAACGGGTTGGGGTAGTTTTGACCCAAAGCGTAAACTTTTGGCCTCGGCATAACATCTATCTTTAATGTAACGGGTTCGTGCGCTGTCACCCTTCCCGAAAAGCTTACATCCTTCAATTGATATCGATATGTTTTTTCATAGACTGCCGTAGAATCAATAAAAGTGTATTCACCGGCATTTGTAGTTGTTCCTTTTCCTTTGAGTGAAGAATGTGTTGAGAATGAAGCCAAAAGAATCTCATCGCGGTAGATCGAATATCCCGTGTTTTCAAATTCTGATGCCGTTTTCCACTCCAATTTTGCTCCGTCTCCGGTTGCTTTTGCTTTGAAGGATAAGAGTTCAACCGGTAGAGGATTATCAACCACATTTCCTGAAATTGCAAATTCTCCGAAGCCCGTCATTCCGATTTGCGTTAGGATGGGAGAAAGAACTGTTCCTGAATTAGCAACACCTGTTCCGATACCGACATCACTCCACGATCCCGAAACCAGTCTCTTCGCAATTCTTAAGGTACTGAGGTTTGTAACTCCCAACATATTGTTGCTATTTAGTGTGAGGGTGTAAGTACCGGGTGAACCGCTTGAGGTGATTTGCCAATAAAACGGAGCAACGGTGGACACTTCTTGTCCAACCAGCGTTAGAGGTAAACCGGTTATGCCGGCAGAAAAATTGAAATATGAAAAACTGAGTGTACCTGAACCTGTCCCCGAAGTAAAGGCCACGGATGCTGAGCGATTATCACTGCCATTCAAATAAGGAAAACTGTAAGTATTGTCCCCATTGAATGCTCGGATGAGCGATCCACTACCCGAAACCGAACCGCTTCCTAAAATGGCGCTTGCCGCGGGATTAACGATTTGAATGGTATTCGAATTCAGATCAACCGAAATTCCCGGCTCTAATGTTAATGTACCATTCACGGTAATTCCAGCGCTCAATAACCCATTCATCGTAAACGTAACATTATTAAATGAACCGGGAGTGATGCTTGAAGGAGAGCCGGTGTAATCAGTGATATTATTAAACCGCAAAACGCGGTGGTTGCTAAAGTCAGCCACATACAAGTTGCCCGACACGTCGACCGCCACGCCGTATGGACCATTCATTGTGCTTGCCGAGCGACCTCCGTTGTTTGCTGTGCCGCTTGTGAGGTTGGGTTGTCCGAGTGCAACCGTTGCCGCCGCGCCCGTTAGCGCCGTCGATGCACTCGCAAAACGCAAAACGCGGTGGTTGTTTTGGTCAGCCACATACAAATTGCTCGACCCGTCGACCGCCACGCCGTGTGGAAAACGCATTGTACTTGCCGAGAGACCGCCGTTGTTTGCTGTGCCGCTCACAAGGTCGGGTTGTCCGAGCGCAACGGCTGCCGCCGCGCCCGTTAACGCCGTTGCCGCACTCGCAAAACGCAAAACGCGGTTGTTGCCTCTGTCAGCCACATACAAATTGCCCGACCCGTCGACCGCCACGCCGGATGGACTACTCATCGTGCTTGCCGAGAGACCGCCGTTGTTTGCTGTGCCGCTTGTGAGGTTGGGTTGTCCGAGTGCAACCGTTGCCGCCGCGCTCGTTAGCGCCGTTGCCGCACTCGCAAAACGCAAAACGCGGTTGTTGCTAAAGTCAGCCACATACAAATTGCCCGACCCGTCAACCGCTACGCCATATGGAAAATTCATTGTGCTTGCCGAGAGACCGCCGTTGTTTGCTGTGCCGCTCACAAGGTCGGGTTGTCCGAGCGCAACGGCTGCCGCC
Organism: Chloroherpetonaceae bacterium; assembly: GCA_033763895.1. Taxonomy (NCBI): domain Bacteria; kingdom Pseudomonadati; phylum Chlorobiota; class Chlorobiia; order Chlorobiales; family Chloroherpetonaceae; species Chloroherpetonaceae bacterium. Next base: position 3,142 of record JANRJQ010000008.1, read on the forward strand.
GCGCCCGTTAACGCCGTTGCCGCACTCGCAAAACGCAAAACGCGGTGGTTGTTATAGTCAGCCACATACAAATTGCCCGACCCGTCGACCGCCACGCCGGATGGAATACTCATTGTGCTTGCCGAGAGACCGCCGTTGTTTGCTGTGTTGCTGAACAAATCGGGTTGTCCAAACGCCGCTTCAGCCGCACTACCGGTCACCATTGCCGCCGCGCTGGTAAAGCGCAAAACGCGGTGGTTGCCTGCGTCAGCCACAAAGATTTTGCCCGAAACAGGGTCAACCGCTACGCCGCTTGGGGCGCTAAAGCCCGCGCCGTCAAGAAGGTTTGCCACGCCTGCTGTAAAGACGCCTTGCCCCAAGACGACATTTGCCGCCGCGCCCGTTAACGCCGTTGCCGCACTCGCAAATCGCAAAACGCGGTTGTTGCCTCTGTCAGCCACATACAAGTTGCCCGACCCGTCGACCGCCACGCCGCTTGGAATATTCATTGTGCTTGCCGAGCGTCCGCCGTTGTTTGCTGTGCCGCTTGTGAGGTTGGGTTGTCCGAGTGCAACCGTTGCCGCCGCGCCCGTTAGTGCCGTTGATGCACTCGCAAAACGCAAAACGCGGCTGTTGCTTAAGTCAGCCACATACAAGTTACCCGACCCATCGACCGCCACGCCGAATGGATTAGACATTGTGCTTGCAGAGAGACCGCCGTTGTTTGCTATGGCGCTCACAAAGTCGGGTTGTCCGAGTGCGACCGTTGCCGCCGCGCCCGTTAACGCCGTTGCCGCACTCGCAAAACGCAAAACGCGGTGGTTATTTTGGTCGGCCACATACAAGTTGCCCGACCCGTCGACCGCCACGCCGGATGGATTAGACATTGTGCTAGCCGAGAGCCCGCCGTTGTTTGGCGTATTACTAAACAAATTGGGTTGACCGAAAACCGCTTCCGCCGCGCTACCGGTCATCATTGCCGCCGCGCTGGTAAAGCGCAAAACGCGGTGGTTGCCTGCGTCAGCCACAAAGACTTTACCCGAAACAGAGTCGACTGCTACGCCGCTTGGTGAGATAAAGCCCGCGCCGTCAAGACCGTTTGTACTGCCTGCTGTAAAGCCGCCTTGCCCCAAGACGACATTTGCCGCCTGTCCGGTGGTAAATTGAGCGAGAGCAGACGAGACCCCTAAATGCAGAGATACAATGAATACGACTATTTTCATGAACAATAAATATTTGGAGGCTTTAATTAATAAGTAATAGGTCTATTGCACTGAATTACCTCTAACAGCGCAAAATTATCCGAATAAGAATCTTGAAAAATCACTTCAGTTGATTGAATCAATCTCTCTTGAAAAACACAAGAAAGTCCAAAAAGGATATTTCAAACGGCGCACGCTAATCACTAATCGCGCCAATGTTTTCAGCAATTATTTTTTTAGAAAAGAAATATCAGCCGTGGATTTTGAGTGATAAATAGCAGAACTCAAATATCAGAAATACAACGATAGAAGAGCGATTAATCTCTTAATGAAATGTTGAGTATGTGATGAGTAGAAAAAAGAAATGTAGGTTGAGTTAACACTCAGTGAAGCAGGCAGTATTGTTAACAACTGTTCTAATATAAACATCATTTGAGGAATAATGTCATCTCTGAAGAAAAATATAATCCGGTTTGGTTCTCAAGTTCGCTTAAAGAGCAGGGTTTACTTTATTTTTTGTGACTTGAAAAAAAGCCCCGACTATCGCCGAGGCTTCTGAAAAAATTGTAACTCCCTATTAGTTTACTTCACCAGCACCATCTTCTTTGTTTGCACAAATAAATTCCCCTGCGAGCTTGCCGAGCTTACTTCAAGCCGGTAGAAATACACCCCGCTTGACACATTGCTTGCATTGAAATTGGCTTGATAGCTCCCCGCCGCTTGGCTTGCGTTCACCAGCGTTGCCACCTCTCTTCCCAACACATCATAGACCTTGAGACTCACATCGCCTGTCACCGGAAGTTGGTAGCCAATTGTGGTGCTTGGGTTGAATGGATTGGGGTAGTTATGATGAAGGGCATAGGTTTGAGGTGAACCTTTTTGATTTTCTCTGATATTGCTGATGGAGTTATTAAACCGTAAGACACGATTGTTATTTTGGTCAGCCACATACAGATTGCCCGATGGGTCAAGAGCAACTCCGTATGGAATATTCATTGTGCTTGCTGAAAGACCGCCGTTGTTTGCTGTGCCGCTTGTGAGGTTCGGTTGGCCAAGCGCAATACTTGCCGCCGCGCCTGTTACTGCCGTTGCTGCATTCACAAAAAGCAAAACGCGGTTATTTTCTGAATCACCAACATATAAATTCCCTGAACTGTTAACTGCTACACCGAAAGGATAACTCATCGTGTTTGCCGTTGGAGAAGTGAGATTGTTGTTAAAAGAGCCGCTAAAAAAGTCGGGTTGTCCGAGAGCGATAGATGCCGCTGCACCTGTTGATACTGAAGCAGCATTGGCAAAACGCAAGACGCGGCTATTACCCGAGTCAACAACATACAAATTACCTGACCCGTCCACTGCAACACTGTAAGGTTGACTTAAGGTGCTTGCTGAAAGACCGCCGTTGTTTGCTGTGCCGCTTGTGAGGTTCGGTTGGCCAAGCGCAACACTTGCCGCCGCGCCTGTTACTGCCGTTGCTGCATTCGCAAAGCGCAACACACGATTATTTTCTGAATCACAAACATATAAATTCCCTAAACTGTCAACCACAACACCTGTTGGAAACGACATTGAACTTGCCGAGAGACCTCCATTGTTTGAGATTCGACTGGTCAAGTTGGGTTGCCCAAAAGCGATTACCGCAGCTGAACCGCTCGGTGCAGTTGCTGCATTCATAAAACGCAAGACGCGGTGGTTTTCTGAGTCAGCAACATACAAATTTCCAAATCGATCGACCGCGACACCGTACGGTACCGACATCTTGCTTGCAGTAAAGCCTGAGACATCAACCAAAAAATTGGGTTGTCCAAATACCGCTTCTGCTGAACTGCCGCTAATCATCGCTGCCTGACTTGAAAAACGCAAGATGCGATGTCCGGTTGCAACAAAGAGCTTACCCGACGCTGGGTCAATGGCAATTCCCCTTGGGCCCCCAAAATTAGTGCTATCGAAAGGTTTTATACCCCCGGTTGAAAAATTTGGTTGCCCCAAAACAACATTCGCCGCTTGTCCGCTAATGAATTGCGCTGTTGCCCTGATTGCTAATAAAAGCAGTGCGGAAATGAACAGTATTATTTTCATTACTATGAATTTATCGGAGGCTTTCTAAAGGTTATCTGTTGGAATTACTTCGCTTTGCCTCGATTAGCGGAGGAATTCCTTAAAGTTAACATCTTAAGTTAACCAATTTGGATTTTACCAGAAAGCGCTCTTTGAAAGTCAAGTTTGAATAATTTCTGAGATTAGAAAGCAAAAAGGCGCTCTGATTAACTCAAAGCGCCCTTCCCCTAATCCTTTGTTAAATAAAATAATCTTAAATGATTTACTTCACCAGCACCATCTTCTTTGTTTGCTTGAAGTTAACGGTTTGCAAGCCAGTTGAGCGTACTTCCATACGGTAGTAATAAACCCCACTTGCAATGCCGCTTGCATTAAAGGACACTTCATACACGCCTGCGTCTTGATTGGCATTCACCAACTCTTGAACCACTCGACCCAGCACATCATACACCGTTAAACTAACCAAACTTGCAGCAGGAATTTGGTAGCCGATGCGTGTACTTGGATTAAATGGATTCGGATAGTTTTGAAGCAATGCATAGGCTCTCGGCGTTCGCTTCACCGTCATTTCAAGGGTTATCGGTGGATGCTCCGTCACTCTTCCCGAGAAACTCACATCCTTCAATTGATAACGATAGGTTTTCCCATACACTGCTGTGGAATCCACATAACTGTAGGATTGCGCAACGCTCGTGGTTCCCTTTCCTTTTAAGCTTGCGGTGGTTGAAAACGATGCGATTGGATTGCCATCTCTGTAAATCAAAAAGCCGGCGTTCTCAAACTCCGAGGCCGTTCGCCATTCAAGTTTTGCACCGTCGCCCGTTGACCGCGCCGTAAATGATTGCAGTTCCACAGGAAGTGGATTATCTACGCCATCGCCCGAAATCGCGAATTCTCCAAACCCCGTCATCCCGCTTTGCGAAAGAACCGGCGCGCTTGTAGTGCCAGTATTCGAAACCCCCGTCCCGATTCCCGCATCGCTCCACGAACCTGATACAGCCCGCTTCGCAATGCGAAGTGTGCTGAGATTCGTTACGCCAAGCATATTGGCACCGTTTAAGGTGAGAGTGTATGTTCCGGGCGAGCCTGTGGAAGTGATTCGCCAGTAAAACGGCGCAACGGTGTTCACGGGCTGTGAAATGAGCGTAAGTGGAAGGCCTGTAATTCCCGGCGGGTCAGGAAAAAAGGAAAAGCTTAGCGTACCCGAGCCTGTGCCGCTTGTAAATGCCACTGTTGCCGAGCGGTTATCGCTTCCTTCTAAAAATGGAAAGCTGTACGACACATCACCATTGAAGGCACGCACCAAAGAGCCTGTGCCGAAAAGTCTTCCTGTGCCTGCAACTGCTCCAGTGGCTGTGTTATTGACGGTTATTGTATTTCCATTGAGTTCAACATTGCCGTTTAGCGTGAGTGTTGCATTAACGCCAAAAGATGTTGACAGTGGCAAAGTGCCGGCGGTGAAAGTGACATTGTTGTAAGTGATGGCTGAAATACCTGATGGTGCACCTGAGTAATTTGGGATTTGGTCGTTTAAGATGACTGAAACCCTATTGCTATTAAAGTCAGCAGTTAAAATGTCTGGCTTTCCATCTAAGTTTACATCAGCAACAAAGACACTTAGAGGATTTGTACCAACTGAAATTGAACTTAGACTTGAAAAACCACCTAATCCATCACCTAAACGAAACGACACCGAGTTACTTCCATTGTTTCCAGTAACAAAATCTTGCTTACCATCAAGATTAAGATCCGCAATAAAAACGCTGGAAGGTTGTGTGCCAACGGCATAATTTGTAGCTGTTGAAAAAGCCCCACCTCCTGTTGCTAATGCGACAGAAACATTGGCACTATTATTATTGGATGCAATAATGTCGGGATTTCCGTCATTATTAATATCCTTAGAAAACACGCTAATGGTAAAGATACCCGCAGAAATAGTTGACCCTGTTGGAAAACTACCTGTTCCATTTCCAATTCTAACAATAGCAGCATTTGCTCCACCGGATGCACTAATGACATCAGGTCTGGAATCATTATTAAGATCTGCAATAAAAACATTTCGCGGACTGCCGCCGGGCGAGAAATTAGAACCACCCGAAAAACCACCCGCCCCATCTCCAAGTCGAACAGACAGTGTTCCAGAAAAATTAGCAGTTACAAAATCAGGTTTCCCATCTTGGTTTACATCAGAAACAAAAACCGAAGCAGGGTTGCTACCAACTGAAATCTCAGTTGTCCCAGAAAAATTACCGGACCCGTCTCCAAGACGAACCGAAACCGTAGCCGCATTTTGATTTGCTGTAAGAATATCCGGCTTACCATCTAAATTCACATCTGCAACAAATAATCCAAAAGGTTGATCACCGACGCTTATTTCGGTTGTTCCTGTAAAACCACCTATTCCATCTCCAAGTCGTACAGAAACAGTATTGGCGAATCGGCCCGCAGTAAGTATATCAGGCTTACCATCCAAATTTACATCTGCGACAAATATTCGATTTGGTGTTGAACCTACACTTACACCATAAGCTGCGCCAAACGGGTTTAAGGTAATTGTTGTCGTATTTAATAAAACTGATACTGTATTATCGGCTGAATTGGCAACGAGCAAATCAGGCTTGCCATCTTGGTTTACATCAGACGCAACAATGCTTTCGGGGCTATTCCCGACACTAATGTTCGTCGCCGTCCCGAAACTTCCACTTCCGACTCCTCTTAAAATAGAAATTGAATTCCCTGTTCTGTTCGCTGAAACAATATCGATGTTCCCATCGAGATCAAGGTCAGAGGCATCAACCCGAGTCGCACCTCCACCAACGCTGTAACGAGAAACTGAAACCGTTGAAAATTTTCCGTCTCCCAAACCGAATCGAACCGTGACATCATTTGAAGTGCGGTTTGCGGTTATGAAATCTAAATTCCCATCCCGATTCACGTCTCTTAATATGACTGACCAAGGCAATGTGGCTCCGCCGATGTTCCAATTTTCAAAATCAACAAATGAAAATCCTCCTAATCCATCGCCAACCCTTGCTGAAACCACATTTGTGCCCGCCGCTGCTGCAACAAAATCAGGTTTTCCGTCTTTATTAATATCACCAACCGCTACCTGACGGGGCTGTGATGCAATATCGATTCGAGTTGTATCAGTTACTCCCCCCGTTCCGTTTCCACGAGCGAAATAAACTGAGTTGCTATTGCCTACCAAGTAATCTTGCCGCCCGTCTAAATCAATATCTGCCACAAAGACACCAAATGCGCCTACCAAATTAAGAGGAAGTAACACAACCGAAGTTCCTGTAAAACTGCCTGTCCCATCGCCCAAGCGAATCGATAAACTATTATTTATAGTGCCACCATTGGAGGTTACTAAATCGGGTCTGCCGTCGTTATTGACATCAGCGATAAACAAGTTGTTAGGAGGCCCGTCAACCGCAACGCTGGTCGTTCCGCTAAAACCACCTGCCCCATTACCAAGTCTCACCGATACAGAGTTGGATCCATTATCGGCAGTTAGCAAATCGGGGCGTCCGTCCAAATTTACATCTGCCACCACAAGGTCTCGAGGAGATGTTCCTACACTCACGGTCGTTGGCGCAGAAAAACTTTGCGCAATGCTATTTCGGTTTATTAAAATCAGAAAAAGATAGAGAAGCAGATATTTGGCAGCAGACACTAAAAATTTATTCATTGGCTTTGGCTTTGGATTGTTTTCATTATTCCAATTTACCCAAGCCTAAAAGCACGCTTTAACGCTTGTGTTGCATTCTTTAACACAGGTGTTGCATTTAGGACGATATTGGGAGGAAGTAAATAAAACCGAATCGACGATTTATTTTGTCGTGATGTCGGATGGAAGCATTCCAAAGGTTTCTTTGAAGACTTTTGAAAAATAACTGAGGTTTGAGTAGCCGACCTGAAAAGACACTTCAGAGACATTAAACCGACCCGATTTGAGCAAGTCTTTTGCTCGGTTCAGCCTTAATTCTTGTAGAAACTGAGAAGCGCTTTTTCCGGTAATGGCTTTGAATTTGCGATGCAGTTGCGAGCGCGAATAGCCTGCCTTTTCAGCCAAATCCTCTACTTGAAACGTTTCATCATGCATGTGCTTGATAAAAAGTGCTAGGATTCTTTGAAGAAATTGTTCATCGGCAGATCGGGCATGTTGCTCGGAAGTCTGTTCCCACGAAAGCCGAACCACTTGACTGAATTTTTCCAATAGCCGCTTTCGCTGCTCAATGAGATTCAAGGCACGAGCGCGAAGTTCAAGCGGGTCGCAGGGTTTAAGCAAATAGTCATCAGCACCCAGTTCAATGCCTTCAATCCGCTGACTTACCGTGGTTTTGCTACCGGTAAGCAAAATGACGGGAATATGATTGGTCAGTTCGTTGGATTTAAGGGTGCGACAAAGCTCAAAGCCATCGAGACCCGGCATATCCACATCACTTATCACAATATCCGGGAGTTCTTCCGCAATTTTTTGAAGGGCTTCTTTACCAGATTTGCATTCAATAATACTTCCAACTTTTTTCAATGTGCTACGGTAAAGATTCCGTGTTTCCTGATGATCTTCCGCGATGAGAAAAATCGGAGCGTCATGATCGGAAAATTGCGTCATCGAACTGCGTTGCTAATGGTTTCTTGAATTTAATCAACTCCCGCTAAACCATCTTTAAGGGGAAAAGAAATAATAAATGCTGTACCTTTTCCTTTTCCTTCCGACTCTGCCCAAATTTTCCCGCCTTGTCTTAGCACCAATTCCTTCGCAATCGAAAGTCCAATGCCGTGCGATTCCTCCCCATTGGTTGGCCTTGAGCTTAACGCCTGCCCTTTCTGAAACAACCGATGTCGGTCTTCCTCGCTGAGTCCCTGTCCATTATCCTCCACACGCACAAACCAAGCCGTTTTCGTTCGATTCACTTTCACTTGAATTGTCCCTCCCGGTTCAGTGTACTTTATGGCGTTGGAAATGAGGTTATCTAACACTTGAAATGTTTTGCTTTCATCAAGCAGCGCTTCTCCTTCAACACCATCTTTCGAATAAAACTCAAGCCTTTGCCTTTTAACATTTGCCGAACCCTGCCATTTTTCAACTGCTTCTTTAACGATGTGATCTAAACTGACGGGATTAAGCTTTACCGATAGTTCTCTCGCCTCATTCCTTTCAAGCAATTCTTCAACAAGCCCCACCATTTGCTTTGAACTCTTTTCAATGTTTTTGGCAAATGATTTTGTTTCACTCACTTCATCGGTTTCGCTGATGAGCCTCGCAAATCCAAAAATACTTTGAAGTGGATTTCGTAAATCGTGAGCTGCGATTTCCATCAACCGTGCCTTAAATGAATTCGCTTCAACCAAGTCTTTCGTTCGAACAGCAACCAACCGTTCAAGCCGCTCATTCTCTTGTTGAATTCTTCGTATCCGAAACTGAATAAAGAGCAAAATGCCAAGCCCAAGTAAAATGGCATAAAGCGCATACGCCCACACCGTCTTGTAAATGGGGGGGTGAATCGCGAATTGCAATCTTGCTTCGTTGCAACTTTCAATTCCCTCAAGACTAATCCCCTTTACTTTTATGTCGTAATATCCGGGTTCAAGTGAGAGAAACGAAAGAGTATTTCCATTGGTCTCTCGCAACAGATTTCCATTTACGCTGTAATAGAATTTTATTGATGAAAGGGGTTGAAAGGAAAACTCAGAAAGTGAAAGCGAGAGATAATTTTCATCAAAATCAAAATTCAAGTTACGGTCACCCGAAAAATCAAGCTCCTTTTCAAAAAGCTTCATTCCACCAATCGCAACTCGAAACCGGAGCGAATCTCGTTCAATTTGCTCTGGAAAAAAATAATTGAGCCCATTCGTTCCACCAAAGTACAATCGCCCCTCCGCATCTTTATGAAATGCTCTTCGGTTAAATTCGTGCCCTTGTAACCCATCTCTCAATTGATATTGGCGCACAGAGACATTTTTCTCTTTACTCCTCGGGTTAAAAGAAAATATCCCTCCATCGGAACTCACCCAGAGCCACCCGTTCTTATCTTCCAAAATGCCGTAACACTGCATTGAGGGCGTCTCAAATGTTTGATGACTTTCTTTAAAGAAATACGAACTGGGAAAGAGTTGATTGCCTTCAAGTTTCAGAATCCCATTTCCCTTTGAAGTAAACCACCTCTCACCATTTTGGGTCACTAATATTCCACAAATGTTATTTATTGCTTGTTTCTCGTTACCGTCAAACGCCTCATGCCATTGTTGAACTATATTTCCCTTTCGATCAAAGAGAAACAAGCCTTCTTCAGCGGCCACCCAAATTGAATCTTTCGTTTCAATAAACACATCATTGATAAGCCCCATTTTTATCAAATGACTCTCGCCAAATTTTTGAAGCACCGAGGGTTTTCCTTCTTCGCTTTTCAAAAGCCAAAGTCCTTCTCCACCAATGAGAAATTGAGTATCTCCAAGTGCTTGAATTACATAAGTTCTTTCAAGATTCGCGATTTTCTTAAACTGAGAATCGCTCGTATCTCTTTTTGGATCGATTAAATACAAACCGCTTAACGGTCCATTGAATCCGGCAATGAGCTTTCCATCTTCCCTTTCTTCAATCGCCCAAACATTGATAAGCTTACCCGTTTGGTTGTAATGCCAAACCCGCTCATCACGAAGCGACACCCGATTTACCCCTCCAAATTGCGTGCATACCCAAAGCTCTCCCGAGCGAGCTCGATAAATTGAGCGGATGTAATTATTCGAAAGAGAATTTTTTTTGAGAGGATATTGTCTTAATAGTGAAAAGGGTTTATGCTGAATCGGAAGAAAATTGATTCCAAAAGATTCCAGTCCAATCCAAAGCCCTCCGCGTTCATCCACTTTGACCGCAGTAACACGATTCCCACTCAATCCTTTCGGCTCATTGGGTTCATATACAAAATGCAAAAGTTCTTTTTCAGGCGCATTTCTTTTGATGCAGTAAGCACCATCTCGCCGCGTTCCTATCCAAATATCTCCGGCCTCAGTTTCAGAGAGATAGTTGATTCCTTCCATCATCAACCGTTTTTTCTCGGGGCTTTTATCAAGTTCTTCAAGAGGGTGAAAAAATGTAAAAGCCTTTTCTCCGACGGTTGGCATCACCAGAAGATTCGTACTGTTTTCTTGAATCCATCCGCCCAGCCACAACCAACCTTTTGAATCAACAAGCGCCGTAAAAACACTTGGCGATTCTTTCGGTAGTTTCTTTACCACTTGTAACCGATGATTCGCCCAGTCAACCCGTTCAACATTCCCCCGGTGAATGACCCAAAATTCACCACTCTGATTTGCTGTAAAAATGGGTTTGTCGTTTTCATCGAATTCCATCCTTAATGAATCTTCTATGATGTACTCAGTTCCTCCTATCTCAATCTTATAGAGGGTTTGCGCTTTTAGAAGCAAAAGAGTCTCTTTATTGCCTGTATTGGAATAAGTGAGGTAAGATACTTTTTCATTAAAGCCGGTGAAGATGTGTGGAGTCGGTAAACCATAGTCGATAAAGCCCGCCTGCTGAGATGTTCTAAAATAGATTCTTCCGTTTTTTCCGGCATAAATCTGCGAGAATCCTTCAGCCGTTTTAACTTTTGCACTTAGCTGAGTTCGGTAGTGCGTAAAGGTTTTACCATCATAGCGGCAAAGCCCTTTGTCAGTTCCAATCCAAATGAACCCTTTGGTATCCTGTTCAATCGCAGTTATGGTGTTGCTTGAAAGCCCGCTTTCAGTGGTTAAGCGAATAAACTCATGCCAATACTGAGTTACTTTCTTTTCCGTTTTGATATTTAGAGTTGCTTGCGCTTTAAGGTTTCCACAGTGAATTAGAAAAGTAAAAAGAAATAAAAAAAAGGTCCAAAAAAGCATTCCTCTTTTGAACCTTTTTCTTGCTCTTTTATCGGCGCCCTTTTTGCTCAAAACAACCTTCATTTTACTCCATAAACAATGGGTGAACTTAAGATTTGTTACTTCAGAACAGTCAATTGGCGAACCTCTTGCGCCCCATTGACCGTCAATCGATAAAGATAGCTTCCGCTGGAAAGCCCATACTCACTTGCCGAAAATGGAACACCATATCTTCCGGCTGGTCTTCGCTCATTAACCAATGTCGCAATTTTCTTCCCTGTAATATCAAATATCTCCAATACAACTGTTCCTTGTTCACGAAGTGTAAACGGGATTATCGTTGTTGGATTAAATGGGTTCGGATAATTTTGCTCAAGTATAAACCCACTGCTACGATTTTCTATTTCGCTTGCTCGCGAAGTCGAAGAAATCGTTACCACTTTATTAGGAGCATGATTCCACGCATCGCCCTGATTGCCATCGGCCCCATTCACACTATTGCTGGTTGCAAAAATCGTCGCTGTTCCCGTCTGTGAAGGAGCAACATAATTAAAGTTATATGTCACACTTCCTTGCACGAAATCTTTCGGTGCAGAGTGCGTTAATTCTCCACTCAAAAGTTGAAGCCCTTGATTTTGAATCAGCAAGAGTGCGCCACTCGAAGCGGCAATATTGACCCCAGCTTTTACCGCGGGTCCACCGGAAATTGAAACGGTGTATGTCGCGCTGGCGCCGGGCGCAAGGGTTGAAGGGCCATCAATACTGACTTGAACGGAAGAGTTCGGCGTTGAACTGTGGCAGCTGCATCCCGCACCGCCATCTTTATTCGTTCTCCCGGTAATTCCAGTGGGGAAGGTGTAAGAGTCAATCGCAAAAAAAGTAGTCGATATAATTAATGCAGCAATTATTATGGTTGTAAATTTTGCTTTCATCGCGCTTTTGTTTTGGTTTATTCGTTTTCAGGTAAAGCATCATCTGCTTCACTGTCTTCAGGGTTCTTAAAATGTTGAAACCCGCTTGAGCGCATCAAATCCACGCTCTCACCAAAAATGTCAGTCATTTTTGTACCGAAATCTTTCGGATAAATTGATCCGATTTCTGCAAACTCTTTTATCCCTTCAAGTTTTTTTGCATCCGTTTCGTTTACGGTAAAAAGCAATTCATAGTCTTCACCTCCAAACAAGGCATAAACCGACGCATCATCTTCAAATTCATCCGAAATTTCTCTTGTTTCTGAAAGAATGGGAATCTTGGTTTCCTCGATTAGTGCGCCCACGCCCGATTCTCGGGTCAGATGTTTTAGTTCTGAACCTAACCCATCCGAGACATCAATCATCGCTGTCGGAATAATTCCTTGCTCTTCAAAGAGCTTCACCACATCAATCCGTGCTTTCGGCAGCAAATGCTTTTGAATTGCCGATTGATATTCTTTTAAGTCAGGCAATAATTCCCGAAGCGATTCCGCATCGCTCGCGTCACCCGCCTCATAAGCTTCCATCATCAGCTTTCGCTCCCGCATCAGTACTTTCAGCCCGGCATAAGAACGACCTAAATCGCCACTCACAAAAATCCGATCGCCCACTTTCGCTCCGCTTCGATAGGATAATTTCTTTGGCGCTGCTTCTCCCACAACCGTTATCGAAATCACCATACCCGAAACCGATGCAGAGGTATCGCCACCGATAATCGAAACCCCATACTGCATTGCCGCATTTTTTAATCCGGTATAAAATGCTTCAATCATCTCAACCGATTGCCGCTCCGAAAGTCCCAACGAGATTGTTGCATAAAGTGGCTTGGCATTCATCGCGCATATATCGGATATATTCACCCCAAGAGCCTTTGCACCCAAATGCTCCATCGGAATCGTTAGCAAATCAAAATGAATTTGTTCAATCAATAAATCGGTTGAAATCACCATTGACCGTTCATCGGTAATTGCAACAACGGCACAGTCATCGCCGATTCCCTTTGTAAGACGAGGCGTTAAAGCCTCTGTTGCTTTCATTTGATCGTGAATCTTTCCGATTAATCCAAATTCTCCGATTTCTGAAATGCGTGTAAATGACATTGATTCGTGTAAAAATTTTATGAAAAGGTTGTACCGTGGCGCGATTTAAGTTGTTAAAGAATCGCTTCATTCCCACGCTCTTTGCAAAGATAGGTTACAAACAAGGTTTAATAAGTTATGTTTTTCTTCAATTTTCCTTTTTGCTACATTTAATTCATTCTCCCTAATTTTTTCCCTAGACTTCTCCTTGTTAGAATATCGAATAAACTTTGCGTAGTTTTATAACAGCGTAAATATGAAACCTTGCTGAATTAGTTAAGCAATGGTTCTTTAGGCCTTGTAACCCTAACATTTAAAGGCACTTTTAAGCGTTCTTTTTTAGTAAAATTTTTTGAAGTTAAGGAGTAAAAATATGAACGAGACAGTTCACACCGCCGAGCCATTGCTAATCGAGCGGGATGAAGTAACCATTCTCTTTGCCGGAGACTCCGGCGACGGAATGCAACTCACCGGCACCCAATTCAGCGAAACCTCTGCCTTATTAGGCAACGACATCAATACTTTTCCAAACTATCCAGCAGAAATTCGAGCACCCGCCGGAACACTTCCGGGCGTTTCAGGCTTTCAAATTCATTTTGGGAGCAAGCCCATTTACACTCCCGGTGATCAATGCGATGTGCTCGTGGTGATGAATGTTGCTGCGCTACGTGTCAATCTAAAAAGCCTCAAAAAGGGCGGAATGATAATTGCCAACACTTCAGGCTTTGATGAAAAAAGCCTTGATTTGGCAGGATTAAAAATTAATCCGCTTGATGATGAATCGCTTTCAGGATATGAAGTTCATAAAGTCGATGTTTCAAAGCTCACTCGCTTAGCCCTTGAAGGTACTGCGATGGGAACCAAGGAAATCGACCGTAGCAAAAATATGTTTGTTCTCGGGATGATTTATTGGCTTTATAATCGCCCGCTTGAAAATTCAATTAAGAATATCAAAGAAAAGTTTAAGAAGAAGCCGGAACTTGCCGACGCCAATCTTAAAGTTCTTAATGCAGGATTTAATTTTGCTTCAACGCTAGAAATTTTTTCAGCCCGATATGTTGTGAAGCCTGCGAAACTTCCGAGTGGAACTTATAGACATATCACAGGCAATGAAGCTTCGGCAATCGCTTTAATCGCGGCGTCTCAAAAATCAGGGTTGCCCCTTTACCTTGGCTCTTACCCAATCACACCCGCGTCCGACATATTGCACGAACTCTCAAAGCATAAAAATTTTGGAGTACGCACTTTTCAAGCTGAAGATGAAATTGCTGCCATTTGTGCGGCAATTGGTGCTAGTTATGGCGGCAGTTTGGCTGTAACTACCACTTCGGGTCCCGGAATGGATTTGAAAGCAGAAGCAATGGGGCTCGCAGTCTCCCTTGAGTTACCTCTTGTTATCATCAATGTTCAGCGTGGTGGCCCTTCAACAGGCTTGCCAACGAAAACCGAGCAAAGCGATTTGCTTTCAGCACTTTATGGCAGGCACGGCGAGTCGCCAATTCCGGTAATCGCCGCGCAATCACCTTCCGATTGCTTTCATGCCGTTTATGAGGCGGCCTCACTTGCCGTTCATTTCATGACTCCGGTCATTTGCCTCACCGATGGTTATATCGCAAATAGCACAGAGCCGTGGCGTTTTCCAACAGCTGAAACCCTAACACCCATTTCTGTATCATTTGAGAAATCACGAGAACTAAACGATCCGAAGTTTCAACCGTATCGCCGAGACGATAACTTGGCACGGCCTTGGGCAATTCCGGGAACAAAAGGTCTTGAACATCGTGTGGGTGGCTTAGAGAAAGAACATCTTTCTGGGAATATTTCATACGATGGTGAAAACCACGAACTGATGACGCGCCTTCGCGCTGAAAAAGTATCCAAAATTGCAGACGCCATTCCAAACGCTGTGCTCGATTCCGGCGCTGACTCGGGCAAAGTCCTTGTTGTCGGTTGGGGTTCAACCTATGGTGCCATCAAAACCGCAGTGACAGAATTGCAAGAAAAAGGAAATCTCGTCTCACATCTTCATTTGCGCCACTTAAATCCGTTGCCGAATGGATTGGGTGAGATTCTTTCACAATACCGCTATGTGCTTGTTCCTGAATTGAATTCGGGGCAACTCATTAAAGTTTTAAGGGAGAAGTATCTCGTCCCGGCTATCGGATACAATAAAGTACAGGGTCTTCCCTTTACTGTGGCTGAATTGAAAAATAAAATCAACGAACTCTTAACGAAGGAAAACTAAAATGGCAGAATTAATTGAAGGAACTGAGCCGATTGCATTATCGCCAATTCCACTATACACATCCAAAGATCTTGTTTCTGATCAAGACATTCGCTGGTGCCCGGGCTGCGGCGACTATTCCATTCTTAAGCAAGTTCAAGCAGTCATTCCCGAATTTGGCATTCCTCGAGAGAATCTTGTTTTCATTTCAGGAATCGGATGCTCCTCTCGCTTCCCGTACTATATGGAGACCTTCGGTGTTCATAGCATTCACGGTCGTGCAGCTGCAATTGCTTCGGGTCTAAAAATGTCTCGCCCTGAACTTTCTGTTTGGATTGTTTCCGGCGACGGCGATTCGCTTTCGATTGGTGCCAACCACTTTGTGCAATTGCTTCGCAGAAATCTGAATGTAAATTTGCTCTTGTTTAACAATGAAATATATGGGTTAACAAAAGGGCAGTTTTCACCGACTTCGCATGCGGGAATTGTCACTAAATCAACACCCTACGGGGCAATCGATCATCCGCTCAATCCAGCGTCACTTGCGCTTGGCGCCGATGGTTCATTTGTCGCTCGAACGCTTGATCGCGATGTCAAACATCTTCGCGAAACTTTGAAACGAGCCCAAGAGCATATCGGCACTTCTATGGTTGAAATCTATCAAAATTGTGTCATCTTCAACGATGGTGCTTTTGAACCATTTACCGATAAGGGGCAGAAAGCCACCAACGATATATTTTTGGAACAAGGGAAACCGTTGGTTTTTGGTGCAAAAGGAGAATTTGGAATTCGTTTAGATGGAATTAAGCCAACGGTTGTGAATCTCAATGATTCCGGTTTTTCTAAAAATGACCTATGGATTCATGACGAAACCGATCAATCAAAAGCTGCAATTCTATCGCGCTTCTTTGATATGCCCGGTGATGAAGGGTTTCTTCCTCGTCCTTTTGGGGTTCTATTTGCAAAACCAAGAGCATTGTATGAAGAAGATATGCAGAACCAAATAAACAATGCCGTTTCTACTAAAGGAGCCGGTTCATTGGATAAACTTCTCTCAGGAAGAGAAACTTGGGTCATAGAGTAGGCAATTGGATTTTTTTATAAACAGAAAAGGGGCGTATGATTACGCCCCTTTCTTATTTCACTTTTCACTTCCTCACTTATTCGAATGAACTAAAGCTTGGCAAGCATCTCAATAAATTCACCTAAATTATACGGCTTCTTAAGAATCCCGTTAATACCTTTTGCCTTAAGCCTTTCGAATAAATCTGCTTTAATCAAACCAGTTGCAAAAAAAATTGGAATAGAAGCATCTAATTTTCTTAATTCATCCAAAGTTTGCTCCCCATTCATTTCAGGCATATTACTATCAAGTAAAACAGCAAGAAGTTCTCCCTGATATTGCTTGAATAATTCAACCCCTCTTTTTCCGCTTTCTGCTAAAAAAACTTGATAATTTTCTGCTTCAAGAAAATCTGCCATTAAAACACGAAGCATTTCTTCATCATCGATAATTAGAATACCATTTTTCTTCATCTCGATTCATTATCAATGATTAAACAAAAAGGGCGTTCATATTGAACGCCCCTTAAAAAATACAATTGGCTCATTAATCGGGAAGTTCGTTCGGAACTTCTTCCCCTGAAGCCTGTTGTGAGCGTGAAACTTCTACATAATGCTCTTCGGTCGAAAGTCTCATCCTCAAATATTGACGAGAACCTGTACCGGCTGGTATCAATTTACCAACAATCACATTCTCTTTCAACCCTCTAAGGTAATCTTCTTTACCTTCAACGGAGGCATCTGTGAGAACTTTAGTTGTTTCTTGGAAAGATGCCGCTGAAATAAAGCTTTCGGTTTGTAGTGCCGCACTTGTAATACCCAAAAGGACATGAGACCAAGTTGCAGGCTTCGCTTTTTCAAAAGTCATCTGCTTTTTGCCTTCTTTCTTTAGCTCTTTGTTCTTCATCGTCACTTCTTCACGTGAGTAAAGCTCATTATCCTTGAAGCTTCTCGGAGCGTCTCCACGGTCAGTGACACGTACCATTTTTTCGACTTCTTGGTTTTCATCTCTTACTTCAAATCGGTCAACCAAATCACCGGGAAGTAAAAGTGTATCTCCTGCATCTTCAATCCGAACTTTTTGTAACATTTGCCGGACAATCACTTCAAGATGTTTGTCGTTGATTTCAACCCCAGCATTAAGCTGATATACCTTTTGAATTTCATTCACCAAATATTGTTGAACCGCATTCGGACCTTGAATGGCTAATATCTTTTCCGGTGAAATCACACCGTCTGTTAGCGCGTCTCCCGCTTTAACCTCATCCCCTTCATTGACCCACATTCTCTTTCCAATCGGAACAAGATACTCTTTGCGTTCTACCCGGTTTTCATACTCGAATTCGACAAAAACCTGTTTGTTATTACGCTTAGTACCGCCCATACGAATGGTTCCGTCAACTTCAGAAACAACAGCAGGATCAGTTGGATTTCGCGCTTCAAATAACTCCGTCACGCGAGGCAAGCCAGCTGTGATATCGCCACCCACTCGACCTGCATCTCTTGGAACTTTTGCAATAATTTGACCGACAGCAATCGAATCGCCATCTTCAATTGCAAGTGTTCCTTTGATCGGGATTGGATATGTCGCACGAATTTCACCATCTTCATCAACAACCTGAATCTTTGGTTCTTTCACATCACTTGCTTTTAGCTTTGAACGCCAGTTCACAATCACGCGTTCAACCGCACCAGTTTGCGTATCGGTTTCTTCTTTGAAAGTAACCCCTCTTTCGATATCGACAAACTTGGCTTTACCTTCGTATTCAGCAATTACAGGGATATTATTTGGCTCAACACTGTAAAGCACATCGCCTTTCTTTACCACCTGATTGTCTTTGCAAAGAAGTTTTGCACCGTAAGGAATCGGATATTTTTTTACAACTTTATCCGCTTTCTCATCATATACACTAATGACCCCGCTCTTTCGAACAGCCAACAAGCTGATATCTTCATCACCAGCATCATCATATTGAACCGAGGCAACCGTCTTGACATTTTCAAAAATCAAACGCCCATCATAGTTGGTAATAATTTCTGTTTCAGAAACACCACCCTGAGCAGCACCACCACCGTGGAAGGTACGAAGGGTCAACTGTGTGCCGGGTTCACCGATTGATTGAGCCGCAATAACGCCTACAGTATCACCGATTTCCGCCAGTTTATTCGTTCCAAGATTGACGCCGTAACACTTCGCACAAATTCCTCTTCGTGTTTCACAAGTTAGGACTGAACGGATTTCAACTTCTGTCACTCCATTGACATTATTGACTCTTTCAGCCATTTCTTCATTAATGAGTTCCCCGGCCTTAATAACCACTTCGCCCGAATTTACATCGATCACATCGCGCGCAGTGACTCTCCCTTTAAGCCGCTCGTGGAATTTAACTTTGCTTTGCGCTTCTTCTTCTGTCGGGCGGGTCATTGTGATACCGCGAGTTGTTCCGCAGTCTTTTTCATTAACAATCACATCCTGCGCAACATCGTGTAACCGGCGGGTGAGATAACCTGCATCTGCCGTTTTTAACGATGTATCAGAAAGACCTTTTCTTGCACCGTGAGTCGAAATAAAGTACTCCAAAACCGTCAACCCTTCTTTGAGATTTGAGATAATCGGGTTTTCGATAATTTCACCCGGCTGACCAGACATTGATTTTTGCGGCCGGGCAATAAGCCCTCTCATCCCTGTTAACTGACGAACCTGCTCGCGCGAACCGCGTGCGCCGGATTCCAACATCATAAAGAGCGGGTTGAATCCGTTGCGATCTTTCTTTAAAACCTCATAAGATTTTTCCCCTACCGTATTGTTGCAACGCTGCCAAACATCGACGATGTTGTTATACTTTTCGTTTTCTGTCATCGCCGCGGCATTGTACTGACGCAAGATTTGATTATTTCTTTCTTGAGCCTTCTTAACCTCTTCATATTTTTCGGTCGGGATAATCGCATCTGATAGACCAATTGAAAGCCCGCCACGCATAGCATAACTGAATCCAGTGGATTTTAAATCGTCAAGAAATACAACCGATCTCACACTGCCGCATTTTGAAATCACTTGGCCGATCAGATCTCGAACAGATTTTTTATCCATTACTTTATTCATAAATGGAATCTCTGTTGGAAGAATTTTATTGAACAAAACTCTCCCAACAGTTGTCGCGATATATTTCTTTTCCTGAATTTGCTTAAGCATCCAGTCGCGTGTGCCTTTTTTATCCTTGCTGTTGCCAAAGACAAAGTTTACAGCATTTTCGCCCGTAACGCTTTTTTCTTCACGAGCGCCTTCGTACCTCATGAAAATAAGTGAATGCAAGTCGATTGTGCCTTCATTGTAAGCAACCACCACTTCATCCGAAGAGTAGAAAATTTTACCTTGATGCGGAATCGTTTCGTTGTGCTTGGTCATGTAGTATATCCCTAAAACCATATCCTGCGATGGAACCACAACCGGCTTACCGGAAGCAGGTAGAATCAGGTTATGTGCAGAAAGCATCAGAATTGCTGCTTCCATTTGCGCTTCTTGCGAGAGCGGCACATGCACGGCCATTTGGTCGCCGTCAAAGTCGGCATTGAATGCCGTACAAACTAACGGGTGAATTTGAATGGCTTTTCCCTCAATCAAAACCGGTTGAAAGGCTTGAATACCTAAACGGTGAAGGGTTGGAGCACGGTTTAAGAGCACCGGATGTCCATCGATAACCTTTTCTAAAACATCCCAAATTGCGGGATCTTTACGATCAATCATTTTCTTGGCAGACTTCACCGATTTAGCAACTCCACGCTCAACCAATCTGCGAATCACAAATGGTTGGAAAAGTTCAATTGCCATTTCTTTTGGTAAGCCGCATTGATATAACTTCAATTCCGGTCCAACCACAATAACTGAACGACCGGAGTAATCGACTCTCTTCCCCAAAAGATTTTGGCGGAATCGTCCGGCTTTTCCTTTGAGTGAATCCGACAATGATTTCAGGGCGCGATTATTTTCACCTGATTTCACCGCATTGGCTTTACGAGAATTATCTAATAGCGCATCAACCGCTTCTTGAAGCATGCGTTTTTCATTACGCAAAATCACTTCGGGCGCTTTAATATCAATAAGTTTCTTCAAGCGGCTATTGCGAATAATCACCCTGCGATACAAATCATTCAGATCGGAGGTTGCGAAACGACCTCCTTCAAGCGGAACGAGCGGTCGAAGTTCCGGAGGAATTACCGGCACAACATCCATAACCATATATTCCGGTCGATTTCCATCATATCGGTAAGGCTCGGGAGCTTCAAGAGAAAATTCTTCTTTCTTCTTGGTTTCCTTAATGGTGATAAAACTGTTGCGGAAAGCTTCGATAACTTTCAACCTTTTTAACGCATCTGCTCTTTTTTGTTCAGAGCCTGATGTACGAAGGACTTCTCGCAGAATCTTCGCTTCTGCCGGAAGATCCATTTTCTTAAGGAGAGCTTTTATCGCCTCACCGCCCATCTTGGCGACAAATTTCTTTGGATCATCATCATCGAGATCTTGGTTTTCTTCGTACTCGCTGATAACCGTGTAAAACTGCTCTTCGGTCAAGCGATCCATAAACTTGAAGCCTTGCTTCTCCCCCGGCTCGCCGGGGTTGATGATCACATAAACTTCATAATAAATGATTCGCTCAAGTTCCTTCGTCGGAAGGTCTAATAAAGCACCAAGCTTACTCGGAACCGAACGGAAATACCAAGTATGAACCACCGGAACCGCAAGCGAAATATGCCCCATTCGTTCACGACGAACATTTTTGGTTGTCACTTCAACCCCGCAACGGTCGCAAATAATCCCTTTGTACCGCACACGCTTGTATTTTCCACAATAACATTCCCAATCTTTGGTTGGTCCAAAAATCTTTTCACACATTAAACCATCTCGTTCAGGCTTATAAGAACGATAATTGATTGTTTCAGGCTTTAATACCTCTCCTCGAGAGCGTGCAAGAATACTCTCAGGTGAAGCAATACTAATTTTTATTTTAGAGAAATCGCGTTTTGCCGCGACAGCTGGACTTGTCAAAAGTGCCATATTTGCTCCTCGTTTAGAATCTCTGTTTGATTCTCGGTTTCGATGTTATAAACTTGGTTCTTCTGTATGTATCAACTCTGCGTTGAAACTGAACGATATTCGCTCTTTGCCCTTATGGTACTCTATCATCTATACGAATTTCGAGACCAAGGCCCTGTAACTCTCTCACAAGCACATTGAAAGACTCCGGTACATTTGGTTCAGGTAAATTTTGACCCTTTACAATCGCTTCATATGTCTTAGTTCGGCCATTGACATCGTCAGATTTAACCGTCAGTATTTCTTGTAGAATATGAGCAGCGCCGTAGGCTTCAAGTGCCCAAACTTCCATTTCCCCAAACCGTTGTCCACCAAATTGCGCTTTACCTCCCAAAGGTTGCTGTGTAATCAGGGAGTATGGTCCGGTTGAGCGCGCGTGAATTTTGTCATCGACAAGGTGAGAAAGTTTCAGCATATAGATCTGACCTACAGTTACTTTTTGGTCAAACGCTTCACCTGTTCTACCATCGTAAAGTTGTACCTTTCCGTCAACCGGAAGTCCCGCCTCTTTCAATTTTTCCTGTACCTCTTGATAAGAAGCACCATCAAAAATCGGCGTCGCAAATTTCACACCTAATTTTTCAGCTGCCCATCCCAATGAAGTTTCAAAAAGCTGACCAATATTCATTCTGGAAGGCACACCCAGCGGGTTAAGCACGATATCAACCGGTGTTCCATCTTCCATAAAAGGCATATCTTCCATTGGAACAATCTTTCCGACAACCCCTTTATTACCGTGGCGACCGGCCATTTTGTCTCCTACTTGCAACTTTCTCTTTTGCGCGATATAAACTTTTGCAAGTTCTTCAATGCCCGGCTGTAATTCATCGCCTACATTGAGTTTGTACCGTTCATTTTCTAATTCATCATCAAGCTCTTTGTATCGGCGGCGATATTCATCGACCAAGCGACGGATAATGTTGTTCGTTTTCTTCGACTCCACAAAGCCGTTATCTAAATCAAGCCGATCTAAACGGGTAATTTGCCGATAGACTTCAAGATTTTGCTTCGTGAACGTTGTGCCTTTGCGAATCTTAATCTCATCCTTTTCGCGTACACCTACCGATTCTTTACCATCCAAATAGTGCATGAAGCGTGAAAAGAATTTTTCGAGCAATTCTTCTTTTTTCCGTGTGTATTCTTTTTCCAATTTTGCAATGCGCAATTTCGGATCTTCACCCAATTTCTTTTTTCGGCTAAAGAGTTTGGTTTTAATCACAACCCCATTCATTCCCGGCGGCGCATGAAGTGAAGCATCTTTCACATCGCTTGACTTTTCACCGAAAATGGCTCTTAGAAGCTTTTCTTCAGGTGTTGGATCGGTTTCTCCCTTCGGCGTAATTTTTCCGATAAGGATGTCCTTTTCTTTGACTTCAGCACCGATACGAATGATGCCGTTTTCGTCAAGATTTTTTAAGGCATCTTCGCTGACATTGTAGATATCTCGGGTGAATTGTTCTTCACCGCGTTTCGTATCACGAACAGTTAATTCAAATTCATGAATGTGGATGGAGGTGTACACATCGTCCGAAACCAACCGCTCGGAAAGCACAATGGCGTCTTCGAAGTTATATCCTCTCCAAGGCATGAAGGCAACGAGCACATTTTTACCCAACGCCAATTCACCATTTTCTGTTGAAGAGCCATCGGCAAGCACCTCACCTTTTTTCACTCTTTGACCTTCACTGACAATCGGTTTTTGATTAATAACCGTGTCTTGATTGGATCTAAAAAACTTCGTGAGTTTATAGGACTTAAGGGTTTCATCCACATCAATAAGGGAGCCTTCGGCTTCATCATCGACACGTTTGTCATATCGAACGACAATTTCATTTGATGTTACGGATTCAATAACCCCGTCTCCTTCGGCGGAAATCATTGTTCTAGAATCACGCGCAATTGTTGCTTCCAGACCGGTTCCGACAAGCGGAGCTTCAGCTCTGAGAAGTGGTACAGCTTGGCGTTGCATATTTGAACCCATCAAAGCGCGGTTAGCATCGTCATGTTCCAGAAATGGAATTAACGCAGCCGCTGCACTCACAATTTGATTTGGAGCCACATCCATAAATTGAACTTCCTTCGGTGACACAAGCGGGTAGTCACCTCTTCGTCTTGCTTGAACATTCTCACCGGAAATTTTTCCTCCATTATCAAGTTTTACTGTGGCCGGAACAGTAATCTTATTTTCTTCATCTTCTGCCGAAAGATATTCAACTTTTTGTTGAGGCACACCTTCTTTTACCGGGCGATAGGGTGTTTCGATAAACCCCTTTTCGTTGATTTTTGCGTAAATACAAAAGGACGAAATAAGACCGATATTGGGGCCTTCGGGTGTTTCAATCGGGCAAAGTCTTCCATAGTGTGTGTAATGGACGTCACGAACTTCAAACCCTGCGCGTTCGCGGGTCAATCCGCCCGGTCCTAAGGCTGATGTTCGGCGTTTATTTGTCAATTCAGCCAACGGATTGGTTTGATCCATAAACTGAGAGAGTTGGCTAGTGCCGAAAAATGAAGAAATTACGCTTGATACGGTTCTTGCATTTACAAGATCTGAGGGCGTTACTTTTTCTGAATCTCTTGCATTGAGTTTTTCTTTCACATTTTTCGCCATTCTCGCAAGCCCAACCAAAAACTGAGCTGAAAGCTGTTCACCGACCGACTTCACCCTACGGTTTGAAAGGTGATCGACATCATCAACATCAATTTTTCCATTCACCAACCGAAGCATGTAATACATAATCGCAATCATATCATATTGCGTCAGTACTACTTGTTCAGGATTAACTGATACTTTTCCATCAGGCTGTTTCAGATTGCCAATCTTTTCCTCAATTGGTGCAAAAAGTCGTTTTAAGTGCGCATCTTTACCAAAGATTTCTTGTATTTCTTTGTATTGGTCTGAAAGCTTTTTGTTAAGTCTATATCGCCCGACATCACCCAAATCATATTTTTTTGAGTTGAAAAATGTTCGGTCAAGTAGCCCACGTGCGGCTTCTAAATCCGGCGCCTCATTGGATCGAAGCTCACGGTAGATTGTTTCTAATGCTTGCTCTTCAGTTCTGGATTCGTCTTTGGTGAGTGTGGTTACAACCACCGACTTATCAAGATCGGTTTCTTTATCCAATCGGTTGACTTTTACCTTTGTAACACCAGCATCAATGAGTTGCTCGATTTCTGATTCCCCAATAATTACGCCTGAACTAATAACCTCGTCGGTTTTTTGATTAATGACATCATCTGCCAAATATCGCCCAATTAAATGTTCATTTTTTTCCGGATCTTTGAATACAGAGACCTCCTCAAGCATATCAAACGCGCGAAGAATATCTTCGCTTCTTGGAAAGCCGACAGCACGAAGCAATGTGGTTGCTAAAAACTTTTTCTTTTGATCGATATAAACATAAAGCAGATTGTTAATATCGGTTTGGAATTCAATCCAAGATCCTCGCAGAGGAACAATCTTGGCTGAATACATTTTCTTCCCGTTCGGGTGAGTGGCATCTGAAAATACAACACCCGGGGAACGGTGCAACTGAGCAACAATAACACGC
The DNA here is from genome assembly GCA_033763895.1 of Chloroherpetonaceae bacterium. Classification (NCBI taxonomy): domain Bacteria; kingdom Pseudomonadati; phylum Chlorobiota; class Chlorobiia; order Chlorobiales; family Chloroherpetonaceae; species Chloroherpetonaceae bacterium. Next base: position 28,226 of record JANRJQ010000008.1, read on the forward strand.
TCAGCTCCGTTAATAATAAATGTGCCGCGTTCGGTCATATATGGAATCTTCCCCAAGTAAACTTCTTGCTCTTGGGTTTCTTTCCATTCTGTTTCTTCTGGTTCATCCTTGTATGAAAGCCTCAATTTAGCTTTGAGAGAGACTTCGTATGTTAGCCCTCGTTCAATACATTCTTCAATCGTATACCGAGGTTTATCAATTGTATAGCTGACATACTCTAACAAGTACAATTCTTTGGTATCTGTAATCGGAAAGCTGTTCCTTAATACCTCTTCCAATCCCTTTCTTTTGCGACGCTCAGCTGGGACATCATCTTGCAAAAACTCACGATATGAGCGCAGTTGCACTTCAAGCAAATCGGGTGCAGTGAGCAATTGCGGAATCTTAGAAAAGGATACTCTTTCGGCTTTCTTTTTTGGAGATTTGGTTCTCACGATAGCCTCTCTTTTGGATAAATTTGTGAAATAGCAGAATGAAAATCTTCAGCAACTAAAGAAACAACGGTTTTGATTAACGCTCTTTTTCAAAGAAAGCGTTCCCAAAGTCTCTTGCCACTTGAAAAATGCTCGTGTGAGATCACTGTAGGATTATTTGTTTCTGAACGAAGTTAACAAATTAATTAAAATTTCCGATTCCTAAGTTTTTTCTCACTAACTGCAGAAATTCAAGGCTCTTACAATAGAAACAACAAAAGCCCCGCGCCATTTCGGCGCGGAGCCTTAAAATAAAATGAATTCAAATATTTATTTGAGTTCGACTTCGGCGCCTGCTTCGCGCAATTCCTTTGCGAGCTTTTCGGCATCGGCCTTTGGCATTGCCTCTTTAACGGTTTTCGGTGCGCCATCAACCAATTCTTTGGCTTCTTTGAGGCCAAGATTTGTTGCCGCGCGAACAACCTTGATGACGTTAATTTTGTTTGCTCCACCGCTCTTCAAAATCACATCAAATTCAGTTTTTTCTTCAGCAGCAGGTGCAGCAGCAGCGGCGGCCGGAGCTGCGCCACCGGCAACCATTACAGGTGCAGCAGCACTGACGCCAAATTTGGCTTCCAATGCCTTTACGAGTTCAGACGCTTCGGTAAGCGTAAGTTTACCAATTTCTTCTACGAGTGTTTCAACAGATGCCATTTGAGCTTATCCTTGATAAATGATTAAAAAAATAATACAACAAAAATGTAAAGGTAGAAGCGATCCTTTACAAAAAAGTTGAGTGCGTAAGTTCTAATAAAATTATGCCGCGGCGTTTTGCTTTTTTGCAACTTCGTTAACAGCTTGCATCAAACTGCGAATGACTGCGTTCATTGATGAAGGCACACGAACAATAACTTGATTTACCACGCCAATTGCTTTAGCGATGTTTTCCACACGGCCAGCCATCCCGGCAATTTCATTCAGTCGGCTTGATTCAAAAACAGTGCCTTCAATTGAAGCCATTTTGAATTTGAGCTTATCAACCTCACCGGAGAACTGCTTAATAATCTTTGCAGGTGCAATCGGATCGTCGTAGCTTAAGGCTAATGCGGTCGTGTTTTTTAAGCCACTGACTAACTTATCAGAAAGCTTAGCCTCCTTAAGCGCTTTCTTAATAAGCGTATTTTTGACAACCTTATATTCAATACCGGCTTTTCGAAATTGATTACGAAGATTTGAAACTTGTTCAACAGTTAATCCACTGAATTCGGTCAAATAAACCCCGTTTGCTTTTTTGAGCTTTTCGGTTACTTCTGCCAATATGACGGCTTTATCTTCTTTTTTCATACTTGTCTTTATCTAAATGATTAGCGTTCCTTTTCAATTATTGCGTTGCCAACAGCGTATCTTTCTTAATGCGCAAAGATGGCGACATTGAGGAAGAAACAAATATTGACTTCAAATATTGACCCTTCGCTGCAGCTGGCTTCGCACGAAGAACAGCACTGACGAATGCATGAAGATTTTCTGAAATCTTCTGATCACCGAAAGAAAGTTTTCCTACGCCTGCATGAACAATCCCTGCTTTATCTACACGAAACTCTATCTTACCGGCTTTTAATTCGCGTACTGCCTTGCCAACATCCATCGTTACAGTTCCTGATTTTGGATTAGGCATTAACCCTTTTGGACCAAGAACCTTACCAAGTTTACCAACTTCAGCCATTACATCCGGCGTGGCAACAATGACATCGATATCTGACCATCCACCTTGAATTTTCTCTACATAGGTTTGCAACCCAAAGTGATCGGCACCTGCTGCTTTGGCTTCTTCTTCTTTATTGGCTTTACACATAACGAGGACACGAACCGATTTACCAACACCGTGCGGCAATACCACTGTACCACGCACCAATTGATCGGCATGCTTTGGGTCAACACCGAGCCGCATCGCGACTTCGACGGTAGGGTCAAATTTTGTGTAGCTGATTTCCTTTAGCTTTGAGGCAGCTTCCTCGATGCTATATTCAGCATCGGGATTGAGCATCCCAAATGCTTTGGTGTATTTCTTTCCTGACATTTTAAATAAAATTGTGGTTAACGAATAACGATGGAAAAACCATCTCCCACTAAAAAACTTACTCTATAACCGTAATTCCCATACTTTTAGCGGTACCTGCAACCATACTTTCGGCTGAGGCGAGGCTTGTAGTGTTTAAATCCGGCATTTTCAATTGAGCGATTTTCCGCACTTGCTCACGCGTCACTTTGCCCACCTTCGTCCGATTCGGTTCAGCTGATCCTTTTTCAATTTTTGCTTCTTTAATAAGCAAAATCGAAGCTGGTGGCGTTTTTGTAATAAAAGTAAACGACTTATCTGAAAACACCGTAATTACAACTGGGATAATAAGACCAGCTTGAGAAGCAGTTTTGGCGTTAAACTGCTTACAAAATTCCATAATGTTAACCCCTTTTTGTCCGAGAGCCGGACCGACCGGCGGCGCAGGATTTGCTTGACCCGCTGGGATTTGAAGCTTAATATATCCGGTTATTTTCTTAGCCATTGCTTTACGATAGTCGTTTCTATTTTGTAATAAACTTTAAGACCGTTGTTTGTTAGTTAACCACCGGTTTCACTTGTGAAAAATCAAATTCTGTTGGAGTACTTCTTCCAAAGAAGCTTAGCAAAACTTTAACTTTCATTTTCTCAGTATTAACTTCCTGTACTGTTCCTGTCAGTGTTGCAAATGGACCATCGGTTACTTTAACCGATCCGCCGATTTCAAAAGGCGACTTTATTGAAGAACGCTTATCAGCATCTTGGTCAGGCTCCATAATTCGCTTTACTTCATCAGGGCGCAGTGCTTGGGGCTCATCCTTCACACCTAAAAACCCTACAACAGAAGGAGTTTCGAGAATAACACTCTTAGTTTGCTTATCTAAAAGAGCTTCTACTAAAATGTATCCCGGAAAAGCATTTTTTGTACGACTGGTTTTTTTTCCGTCTTTTACCTCTACAAACTTTTCATATGGGATATAAACTTGCGCGATTTTTTCAGCGATTCCGTGCTTTTCGATTTCACGGTCGATATGTTCCTTTACCTTTCTTTCGTGCCCAGAATACGTGCGCACCGTGTACCAGCGGCGCTTAGATGCAAGCCCACCTCCTGCCAATGCAGCAGACTGAAGTGCCACACTTGAATCAAGGGGTTTTGCTTCTTCAACCGGATTTTCAGATGGAATTTGATCTTCTTCTCCGCCGGTGGTACTTAACTCTTCGTTTATCATTGAAATCGTTTCGCCTAATTCGTTACAAAGCGTGCTTTACCCTAACTTAACCAACTGCTTGATCACAAAATTAATGGTTTCATCAGTCACAAATGTAAATAAGGCCAATAAGCCTGAAACCGTTAGTACAACTATCGTTGATTCCTTCAGTTCTTCCTGAGAAGGCCAAGTTACCTTCTTCATTTCCGTCACTACTTCAGATGCGTACTGCTTTATTTTATCAACCATAAATTCAACTTTCTTTTTCCTCGTGAAGCCCAATAAGGGTACTCTACGAGTGAAATAAATTCAAGAAATCCTAGATCAAAACCTCGCGCTTCAACAAAAAAGAAATCATCTGACGAAACATGTCTTTTGAAAATCTTTTGTAAATCGAAGCTAACTAAATGAAGAGTTTGGTTAATCCGACACAAGAGTTCTAATCAAAACAAATTCAACCCTTATCGATTCAACTTACCCCACGAGGTAACCTTGCACGGGCGGTAGGAATCGAACCCACAACCAACGGTTTTGGAGACCGCTACTCTACCAATTGAGCTACGCCCGTAAATAAATAACAAAAAGTGTGAATCATCTCGATTAGCAAGTATATCCTCATTTGATATGATTCAGCAGCTTGAGCTGATGACCGGGATTGAACCGGTGACCTCGTCCTTACCAAGGACGTGCTCTACCAACTGAGCTACATCAGCAAACAGAATGTCAAAGATCAGTGGGCAGAGAAGGATTCGAACCTCCGAAGACAGAGTCAGCTGATTTACAGTCAGCCGCGTTTGGCCACTTCGCTATCTGCCCAAACTTTTTCACTGAGCTGGTGGAGGGATTTGAACCCCCGACCTACTGATTACAAATCAGTTGCTCTACCAACTGAGCTACACCAGCGAAATTTAGAACTAAACTTTTCAAAAAACCAACTCGTGATTTTACCCTTCCCCGATAAACCTAAAAACAGGTACTTTTGATTGCATACAGCCCGCATCGCCTTTTCGGTAGGCCATTTACAGGCCTTTCGGCCTTTCAAGTGAAGTTATTCGGAAAGCGAAAAGGCCACAAAGATACGTGAGTGAAAGTAAAATTCAAAATAGATTTCTTATTTACTTATCAAATTTTTGGGCGACTTTGCGCTTTTACAATGAGTTTCATTCACATTTAATTATAAGCTTAGTCAAAAACGATTTCCATTGGTGCATGATCTGAGCTTTTTTCTTCGGTATGAATTCGCCCAATTTTTGCGTTTTGCGCCATTTTTTCAGAAGCATAAAGGCAATCGATTCGCCAGCCTAAATTTTTTTCGCGGGCACCCTTCCAATAAGGCCACCACGTATAGAGTCCTGTCTGACCGGGATTCATTTCTCGAAAAACGTCCTTGAGCCCAAGTTGCAGCCACGCGTCAATTTCTGCCCGTTCAGGTGGTCGAAACCCAACGGCATCGTCGCTTTTTTGAGAATCGTGAAGATCGATGGGTGTGTGAGCCACATTGATATCGCCGCAGAGCATTACTTCTCTGCCATTTTTCATTTCAAGCGAAAGAAACTGCCCGATTTTTTTGAAAAAATCCAGCTTTACTTGATAATGATCATCTTTTTCTCCTCGAGGCATATAAACACCGAGAAGCGTGAATTCATCAGTCTGCAACCCTACCAAGCGGTTTTCCAAATCGAATGGGGGAATAATAAAGATTGGATTTTTTAATGATTGAAGTGTGCTTTTCTTCACAAAAAGCGCAGTTCCACTGTATCCGCCGCGAACGGTCGAATCATTCCAAAAAATTTCGTATCCATCAACATTTTGAAATGAGATCGGAATTTTTGTTTTGTCTGCCTTGATTTCTTGGAGGCATAACACATCGGGCAATGATTTTTGGAGCCATTGATGTAAAGCAGCTTCACGGGCGCGAATCCCATTTACATTCCAAGTAACGACAGAAAAAGGCATAGGTTGACTTTTGAAAAATGAGTTTTGAAATCAAGTTCTATTCACTACGAACTTACGATAACTTTGAAAAGAAACCGAAAAAGACGCTTGTAGATTTCTATGTGTTCATTATATTTGCAGCCCTTTTCTTAAAGGGTTTCGCTCTGCAATTTCTTTTTGATTTGTTTTAGGCAAAATTCAGGCCTACTGCCGACTTTCAGAAAATGCGCATTTGATATTAGTTTTACACATCGCTTTGATAGATAGCGAATGGCTCACCGAAAAATTTAAAAAAATTTATAAGATTTACTACTTAACACTTGATATAACTGACCTAACGCATGCCAAGACATAAATCTGCCGAAAAGCGTGTTCGCCAATCAAAGCGTCGCAATGTTCGCAACCGTAATAACAAATCAGAAGCAAAGAAACTCATTAAGGCTGTTGCAGCGGCTGTCAAAACGGGAACCAGTGCTGACGAAACTGAAAAGGCCTTAAGAGCGGCTGTTCAAAAACTTGACCGAATGGAAGTCAAGGGATTGATGCATCGCAATGCGGTTGCTCGCCATAAGTCTCGCCTTGTAAAGTCTGTCAACGCGACAAAAAAAACTGCTTCAAAGTAAACACGCGTTAATTTCAAGACTTTTTGTATTTAGCCATATCGATATGCGGTATGGCTTTTTTTTTGACATTTTCATTCAATGCCGCGCCTTTTCTCTCATTCAAATGTAATTCACATGACATCCAATCGATTTTTATTCTTTACTCTCATAACGCTGAGTATCATTTTATTTTCAGGGTGCGACGGTTGCAGCAAAAAGCGAGAATTAACCTTAAACCGCCCAGACAGTTTAATTGAAATGAGAGCTGAAGAAACCCGAAGGAAATATCAGGAGGCGATGAAGGAAGCTAACGAAGCGGCGAAAGCGAAACCCCGCCCTGCTTCGCCTAAGGTCACTAAGCCACCCAAGCAAGCTGAACCCACAGAGCCGGAACCTGAAATGCAACAAGTTCAGACGATTTATGTTGAGCCCGGCATTGATTACTCAGCGATGGATAACACGATTTCAGTCATCGAAGATAAGGTTCAAACAACGGTGGAATCGGCGAAGAGGCGGCTAAATAATAAAACCGGGTATATTCAGTATCAAATTTTTGTTGCGCCTACGGGACAAGTCAAGTCGGTTTCGATTTTACACAACGACCTTGACGCCGCCGCCGGGGCAGCCATTCAAGCAATTGTTCGCTCAACCAGTTTTAAGAAATGGAATCCAGCAGCAAATTCAGAGAATGAATACAAGTCGCCGTTGCTGAAATCAGTGTTCTGAAGAGACGCAATTTTAATGGCTATCTTTTGTATCGTTAAGATTTAAAGTATCTTTTTGCCGTTAACGATGTCTTATTTGATTATGAAGATAAGTTATGCAACTCGACCGTATAGACATAAAGGGGTTTAAATCGATAAACTCACTTTCACTTCATTTGAAGCCCATCAACATTCTCATTGGAGCAAATGGAGCGGGAAAATCAAATTTCATTTCGGTATTTAAACTTCTCAATGAATTAATTAAAGAAAATCTTCAAAAATATATTCAGGTTGAAGGTGGTGCCAATTCGCTCGCTCATTTTGGTGTTAAAGTCACACATAAAATTGAACTAACTCTCGGTTTTGGCATCAATACCTATCACTTATCTCTATTACCAACACAGAATGATATATTATTGATTGATATTGAACGGTGTACCATACACGACAAAACCAAGTACACAGAACCCTATCATCAATACACGACAGCAGATAGATACGAAACAAATCTCACTCGTGATTCTTCTGGTGTAGCACAATTTGTAAGAAAATGTTTTCAAGAATGGCGTGTGTATCATTTTCATGATACCAGTTCGAACTCGGCCGTTAAAAGAACTACAGATATCAATGACAACCTTCACCTTCGGCCGGATGGAGGAAACTTAGCGGCGTTCCTCTATCGATTGAAAGTTGCAGAGTATGATTCCTATCGCAATATTCGAGATACTATACGCCTCATTGTGCCTTATTTTGATGACTTTCTCTTGCGAGCAAATCCCGTTAACCCAAATACCATAAAATTAGAATGGTATTCCAAAGGCTCAGATTATCCATTTCAAGTTTACCATCTCTCTGATGGAACTTTGCGATTCATTTGTTTGGCAACCCTTTTTTTGCAACCTGCTCATTTAATGCCATCCACGATTTTAATTGATGAGCCCGAATTAGGACTTCATCCTTATGCCATTAATTTACTTGCTAGTTTCATCAAAAGCGTCAGTTCCATTAAACAAGTGATTATCTCAACGCAATCAGTTTCGCTTATTAATCATTTTTCAGCGGAAGATATTATTGTGGTTAATCAAAAAAATAGAGTCTCCTCTTTTGAAAGGCTTTCTGAGGAAAGACTTAGCAATTGGCTTGAAGAATATTCGCTAGGAGAACTTTGGGAAAAGAATGTATTTGGCGGAAGACCTGAATAAAATGGTACGGTTGAATTTTTTAGTGGAAGGAGAAACGGAAGAAACTTTTGTAAGAGATTTGCTTACGCCTCACTTTTCACAACTCGAAATTTACTGCACCGCTAGGCGGGTTGAAACCAAAAGAGCGAATGGAAAAATTTATAGGGGAGGAATAACTAATTATGAAAAAGTAAAAAAAGATTTACTGAGGTGGATGAAAGAAGATACAAATGCTCATTTTACTTCAATGTTTGACCTTTATGCACTCCCTTCAGATTTCCCAAAGTATAATGAATCGTTAGGAATCCGTGACCCATATAAAAAGGTTCAATTTCTTGAACAATCGTTCTTTGAGGATATTGAATACCGCCGTTTTACGCCATATATCCAATTGCATGAATTTGAAGCTTTGCTTTTTTCAGATGTCAATATCATTGAGCAGAGGCTAAAACCTTTTCAACCCCGCACAAAGTTAGAAGACTTAAACAAAATCTTATTTGAATGTCATTCGCCCGAATTAATTGATGATGGAATCCAAACGGCACCTTCAAAAAGACTCTTGGTACTTTACCCTGCTTATCAAAAACGACTTTATGGGAGTTTAATTTCCAAAGAAATTGGATTAGCCACGATTCAAAGTAAATGCCCACACTTCCATTGGTGGATAACGACATTGCAAGGTCTTAAATAAAACTCATAAACCATTGTATTGTAAAAGATTTCTATTAGGGAAACTTCGATTTTGATTTGAGGGTTGAAATCATTAACTATTGGTGAGCGATTGCTTCACGCTTCGAGACTTCATGACCACAGCCCGTGCCCACGGCAACGACACCATTCATTCTTTTATTCATTTTTACAGATTCACTTTAACTGAAGTTTTTCACAAGAACTAACCGACTTTACACATATATGGCTAACATCAATTTTGGTTTTGAGCATCATGCATCAAAATTGTTTCATCCGCGCATCGAAAATAGTATCAATCATCTTCAAGCCTCAGCGCTGCAAGGGCAAGCAACTAACCCGATGATGAATATGCTCGTTCCGATGGTTATTGAAACCTCTGGAAGAGGCGAGCGCGCATTCGATATATTCTCACGATTGCTTCGTGAACGCATCATTTTTTATGGCAATGTGGTTGACGACCACTCTGCAGGTTTGGTGATTGCACAGCTGATTTTTTTGGAATCGGAAGATCCGGAGCGCGATATCTATCTCTACATTAATTCGCCCGGAGGCAGCGTTTCGGCAGGGCTTGGCATTTATGATACAATGAATTTTATCCGTGCCGATGTGGCCACTGTGTGTGTTGGAATGGCGGCTTCGATGGGTGCGTTTTTGCTTTCATCGGGTGCGAAAGGCAAGCGTGCATCACTTCCACATTCACGCATTATGATTCATCAACCTTCGGGTGGGGCGCAAGGTCAGGAAACCGATATTTTGATTATGGCCGATGAAATTCGCAAGACGCGTGTATTGCTTGAAGAGATTTTAGCAAAGAATACGGGTCAAACGGCTGACCAAGTGCGAAAAGATTCAGAACGAGACCGTTGGATGTCGGCACCGGAAGCGAAGGCTTACGGGCTGATTGATGAAATTTTTGAAAAGCGGCCTGCTTCAACCGAAAAGAAGTGAGGCTTATCTTGGAAAGGCATGAGAGGGCGACATTTTGTCGCCCTTTTTGTTAAATTTCATTAAAAGCATTTCTAAACATCCAACTCCATTAATGTTCAATTCTTATGCATGATTGGGAAACGCTCATCGATTCAAATCCTCAAATATTATTTGGGAAACCCATTATTAAAGGAACTCGGATTCCTGTTGAGCTTATTTTGGAAAAACTTTCTCTTGGAGAAACTGTTCAAAGCGTCCTAGACGCTTACCCTTCTATTCAAGAGCATCAGATTCGTGCTTGTTTAGCTTTTGCTGCTGCTTCCTTAAAAAATGAACGGGTAACTTATTTTTAGACTCAATACTTTTGTTATGGTATCCTTTTTAGCTGATGAAAGTGTGGATTACCGAATTGTTCAATATCTAAGAAATGCTGGCTATTCCGTGAAATCAATACAGGAAATCGCACCTTCCGCCACGGACGAACAAGTTCTAACAATTGCTGAAAATGAAAAATTAGTTCTTGTAACTGAGGATAAAGATTTTGGGGAATTAACTTTCAGATTAAAAAAAAATTCTACCGGTATTGTTCTTCTACGTTTTGAAACAATTGATCTTGAATCTATATGCACTTCACTCTCGAAAGCTTTTCGTGATGCGGAAAAACTTTTTAATAATTTTACCGTGATTTCGTTAAATAAAATCAGAATGAAACTCATACGGGTTCAACCGTAGATTATTGATTCAAGCCCAATTGATGAATCACTTTCTGCCCTAATCCATCAAAACTGCCATTGCTTAAGAGTATGACCACATCGCCGTCGCGCACTTGTGCGGTGATAAAGGCGGCGAGCAAGTCGATATGATTTTCAGGAACGGGAATAGGCGTGGCATAAGCCGCTTTCCCATTTTCATTTAACGCCATCTCCAATTTTTTGGGATTGAGTCTTTCAGACTCTGAATACCGCTCAGGGCGATTTACCGCACCAATTCCGACAACCGATGCCAATTCAAAACACAGGGCGAGTTCCGTTTGAAAAAAACTTCGCGTGGTTGTATTTGAACGCGGCTCAAATGCAGTCACAATGCGCCTTTGAGGGAAGCGCTGTGCAAGTGCTTTGAGCGTTTCGCGAATTGCGGTGGGGTGATGTGCAAAGTCATCGACCACCGTGATTTGCCGACGCGAGTTATCAGCAATGACTTCCAGCCGCCGTTTTGGGCTTTTGAAATGACTCAATCTTCCGGCTATCTCGCTCACTGACTTCTTTTTTTCTCCGGCATGATAGACGGCTGCAATCGCTGCGAGCGCATTGGAAACATTGTGATAACCTGCAAGAGGTGAACTTACCTTTGCGACTGATTCACCACGAAAGAAAATATGAAAGCGTGTTTCGCCACTATCCAATTCTATTTCTCCGGCTTCCCACTCCGCCTCTCCTAATGGTTCTCTATCTGTACATACTTGAAACTGCTCAACGGGCGCAAGCGATTTCTTGGCAAGTGCTACAGCGCGGGAATCGGCGGCATTGACGAGTAAGATGCCGTTTTTAGGAATGAGGTTGATGAAGCGACGAAAGGAAAGTTCAATTTCTTCGATGGAGGCAAAAATATCGGCGTGGTCGAATTCGATATTATTGACAATGGCGATATCGGGGCGATAGTGCAAGAATTTGCTGCGCTTATCGAAAAAGGCGGTATCGTATTCATCGCCTTCAATAATGAAGACGCCCGATGCATTGGGGTTTGGAACCGGGCGTGCGCCGTAGCCGAAATTTTCGGGAATACCGCCAATGAGGAAGCCGGTGTTTAATCCAACGGCATCGGCAAGAAATGCGGCGATTGAAGTGGTCGTAGTTTTTCCGTGCGTTCCTGTTACCACAAGCGATGTGTGGCTTTCAATCAGTTTTGTTTTTATGATCTCTGACATTGAAAGGAGTGGCAAGCGAAGATTCAATGCTGCCTCGAGCTCAGGGTTACCGCGGCTAATCGCGTTGCCAACCACGATGTGAGAAGCGCCTGAGTTTAGAATCTGTTCTTCGCTGTAAGATGTGTGATAAGGAATTCCTTGAGATTGAAGAAAGGTGGACATTGGCGGGTAAACGCCGGAATCAGAGCCTGAAACGGTTTCGCCGCTTTTGGCTAAGGCTGATGCGACCGAGGCCATTGCCGTGCCGCCGATGCCGATGAAGTAGTAGTGATGTTTGGACACGAAGTGCAGAGATTGTAATTTCTTATTGTCGTACTTTCATATATAACGATTTTAGTCATATTGTTGTAGTTTTAGTGACATCCTTTTATTATCCTTTGCGAAAAAAAACTGAGTTTATTTTAACTATAAAAAGTAAAAACCTTTAATCGCAACCTTTAAACTTCATTGCTGACTCAATTCAAATTTCCTCTATTCTATGTTTACTCAAGGTCAAATAGTTAAGAATATTTTGATTAATGAACCTGTAAAGATAACGCAGGTTCAAAAAATAGGCACTGATTATGCAATTACTTTTTCGGGAATCAATTCTAATCAAGTTGGAAAGAAAATGCTTTCTGAAAAGGAAATTGAACAATGTGAAATTATCAGTTCTGATGGCTTATTTGATTTTACTGGGAATCCACTTCATTTTAAGTTGTTTGCTGAGGCAGAACGAATACACTCCGCTTATCAATTTGATCCGCTATATGCTGTCAATTGCAGTATAGTTGACCCACTACCCCATCAAGTTGAAGCTGTTTACAAACATTTACTCCCACTGCCCAAAATACGTTTTTTGCTCGCTGATGATACAGGAGCCGGAAAAACCATCATGACAGGTTTAATACTAAAGGAACTACTTGCTAGAGGGATTATAGAACGCATTTTAATTATAACACCGGGTGGCCTTACTAAGCAATGGCAAGAAGACGAATTAGGGTTCAAATTTAATATGAACTTTAAACTTGTTAACCGAAGTATTTTCACAGCTGAACCAACGGTATTTCATTTTTCAAATCGTGTGGTTTCATCAATGGATTTTATTTCAAGGCCGGAAATTATGGAGGTTCTCATTCAAACCCATTGGGATATCATAGTTTTTGATGAAGCTCATAAACTTTCTGCATATACATACGGGAATAAAAAATATTTTTCACAACGCTATCAAGCTGCTTACCAACTTTCTAAGCAGTGTGAACATTTGTTATTACTTACGGCCACACCGCACCGAGGGCGCGCTGACACATTTCAAATGCTTCTTCAACTACTTGATGAAGATATATTTGCCACCAATGATTTAGCAGAAACAAGAGTAAAGGAAATCGAGCAAAATGGAATAAATCGTTTTTTTATAAGACGATTGAAAGAGGATATGAAGGATTGGAATGGAAAACCACTCTATAAAGATAGGTTTACCCAAACTGTTTCTTATGAATTGACGGAGGAAGAAAAACAGTTATATGATGAAGTAACAAACTATTTAACCAAACGAAAGGCTGAAGCCGCTGAAGAAAAAAATATTCATGTCTCACTTGCATTAACTGTAATGCAGAGACGATTAGCGAGCAGCTTATTTGCTATAAAAAATACCCTTGAAAGGCGGTGGAAGTCATTGCTTAGTCTTGTGGAAGATCTTGAAAAAAATCCATCTCTTTGGAAAGAAAAGCATAAACTAGATAATTTTGATATCACTAATGAAGATGATTATGATGACTTGGAAGATGAAGAACGGGACCTATTAGAAAGACTGCTGAATGATCCAAAAAAATTCAAGCTCTTTACAACATCAAAAAATATCGATGAAATCAGGACTGAGGCGAATGAATTAAAACGTCTTTTTGAGATGGCCAAAGCCTTGGTTGATCGAAATCAGGAAGAAAAAAAGTTTCATGAAGTACAAAAAATATTAAGAGATAAAGGTGTTTTAGAAAACAAAGAAAAACTCGTCATTTTTACCGAACATAAAGATACTCTTGATTATTTAAAGGATAGACTATCAAAAAGTCACGGGTATCAGATTGCTACGATTCACGGAGGAATGTCGGTAGATGAACGAAGACAAGCGCAGTTAGAGTTTTATACACCTGATGTTTCTATACTTATTGCCACTGACGCAGCCGGTGAAGGTATAAATCTCCAATTTTGCAGGCTCTTAATTAATTGGGATATACCTTGGAATCCCAATCGTTTAGAGCAACGAATGGGTAGAATACATCGATATGGTCAGAAACAAGATGTTTTTGTTTTTAATTTAGTTGCTTCCAATACAAGAGAAGGCGCTGTACTCAAAAGACTACTCTCAAAACTCGATAATATACGGCGGGCAATGGGAGATGACCGCGTTTACGATGTTATTCAAGATGTATTAGAAAATATTCCTTTGGAGAAAATCTTACAATCTGTACTTAATGGAGCTGAAAATGAATTCTCTCAATTTTTAAGCAAAAGCGATGATGATCATTATCAGATTTTTCGAGAAAAAATAAATAACCAAAAAAAGGAGCTTGCACGTTCATCTGTTGATTATAAAGAAGCAAGAGAATTGAAGGATTTAAGTGACGAAAAAAGATTACAACCGATTTACATAAGACTTTTTTTTGAGACAGCTTTCAATTCATTGGGTGGAAAGTTTACCGAAGTTAGAAAGGGAATTTATAGAATTGAATATTTGCCATCACTAATTTCTGAAATTCTGAAAAATGAATACAATCTAAATCCTGAGATAATTTCTTCTATCAAATTCTGCTTTGACAAACAGATTTTTTTAGAATTTCAAAACTTTGGGGACATCGGCCGCTTACAGTTTATCAATCCGGGCAATATCTTATTTGATTCACTTTTGAGAGTTGTTATACAACAATATCGGGAGAGTATGCTAAAGGGAACGGTTCTTGTTTCTGCAGAAGATACACATGAACACTTTGCGTATTTGGTTAAATCACAAATCACGGACAATAGATCAAATAACAACGGAGAAAGTGTCGCAGATGAAAAGCTCAGCTTAGTCTTTCGAAATCAGACAAACACTTGGGAACAGACTTCCCCTGCCAAAATTATTGACTTAAAACCCCCGCTTGTCTTCGCAAAGACTTATCTACCTCCTTCTCCAGTTCAACTTAATGATATTGAAGAGTGGAGTTATTTAAATATCACAAAGCCGCAGTATGATGAAGCACAATCAAGGATAAGAGCAGATATTGATAGTAGAAAACGAAATATTGATGAAGCATTTACCCAATTACTTATATCGATACAGCAAGATATATCAGATTTACAGGGAAAATTGCTTTTCGGTGATCCACGTTCTTCTGAGAAGCTGATTGAAAAGGAAAAACGCTATAAGGAGCTTATTGATCGAAAAAAAGTTCGTTTATCCGATTTGGAGCGAATGACTGAACTTAGTAAAAAGCCACCAGAAGTTTTGGGTTGCGCTTATATTATCCCACTTTCAAAACTTGAGTACGAGTCTTTCTTTGGAATGAGCCGTGATGAAGAGGTTGAGACAATTGCAATGAATTTTTCTATGGATTTTGAAATGAAAGATGGCTGGGTACCCACAGATGTCAGTAAGCTTAACGAAGGGTATGATATTCGTAGTCTTTCACCTGAACACTTAAAAAGATATATTGAAGTAAAGGGTCGAAGCGACCAAGATGGTAATGTGTTCTTAACTGAAAATGAAATGAATCGCTTAGCGCAACTTGGAGAAACAGCGTGGTTATATATAGTTTTGAATTGCAAGTCTATACCTGAACTTTATCGAATTCGAAACCCAGCAAAGGTTCTTCAATTTACTCCTAAAGGAAAAGGGATTCAATATTTTTTAGCTATGGAGGAATGGAAAAAAGTAGTTCGATAAGCACCTTAAATTTTCTTTTGGTTCGCTCTCTTTATAATAACCACACAATTTTTTGAAAATGAAGGCATTGAGAAAACGCCCAAGCAACGTTCGTGGCAAACGAAGAAGCGTAACATCTTTTGTAACATCTTTGGAAAAGTTAGCCAAAGATAACAAGCCCAATGTATTTGTTGCGCATTTTGACGGAAAATGGGTCGTTTGGAACTCCGCTAACTTAGATCGACAGTTTGAGTATGCTTCACTATCTAGTGCTAAAAGAAAGGCAGTAACTATTTTCCCTAAGCAAAATATTCATTGGGTAAAAAAAGATGGGACAATTATAACACTTAAACCTAACCAATTATCTCGGTTAAGTGGTTCTCCTAAATCCGTTAGGCTTCGGAAAGATGTAAACACTGTTACAAGTGAGGGCATCACTGTTTAAATCAACCTATTCCCTTTTCCTACAATGGGTAGACTACCTAATGTGAACTCTGTCTTTATTAATTGCCCCTTTGATGACGATTTTTTTTCACTTCTGAAGCCACTTCTTTTTACTGTTATATATTCGGGATTTGAACCCAAACTTTCTTCAACAAAAGATTCTTCGAAACCTCGCTTAGAAACTATTGTTGAACTTATGAAAGGCTCATTGTATTCCATTCATGACCTTTCTCGTGTAGAACCTAATTCAAAAGGACTACCTCGTTTTAATATGCCTTTTGAATTTGGCATTGATTATGGGTTAAAAATTTCGGGTAACAAACAGTGGAAGAAGAAGGAAATGCTCGTTTTTGAGAGAAGCCCTTACGAAGCGAAACCCATTCTTTCCGATACGGGTGGGTTTGACTTTTCAGCCCATAACAATAAGCAAGACCATATTGTAAAATCCGTCAGAAATTGGTTATCTAACAAAAACCCCTCTATTCCAAAAGACAAAGCTATCTTTCAACTTTACTTGAAATTTAGTCATGACTACGCCATTGTTTGTAAAGAAGAAGGTTATAACCCTGACCGTTTTGATGAGCAGCCGATTGATTCCCTCATCATAGAAATAAAAAAATGGATCGAAGCCAATAAACAGTCTAATGCCTGAACCAAAAAAACTTATTGAAGTCGCACTTCCAATTCAAGAAATTTCTGCCGAAAGTGTGCGAGATAAATCCATTCGCCACGGACATATTTCGACCTTGCACTTATGGTGGGCGCGCCGACCGCTCCCCGTTTGCCGTGCCGTCGTTTTTGCAAGCCTCGTTCCTGACCCTGACGATGAATACTGCCCGACTCCTTTCCGAGAAGCCGTTTCTAATTTGCTTGATGAACGATATAAACCAAATCAAGCCACGCCTGACACCCGCCGCAATCGGCTTTTAGCCTTCATTGGCAAATTCTCTGATACGTATTTAAAAAATGAAGACATAGGCAAAACCACACCACCAAAAAAAACACTTTCAGAAAACTCTCTCATTAAGTGGGAGAACAAAAACAACGAACAAATATTAACGCTTGCACGTAAACTCATTTTTGTGGCGTATCAAGCTACGTTACCTGAAAACCGTGATACGCCATTTTCCCAGCTTTCAACGCAATTTGATTCATTGTATTCCGCAATTAAAACAGTAGAAAAGGCTCTTTACGACATACCCAACCGCCATATAAACACGCCAGAAATTGCCAAGAAAGAGAATGACCTTCATCAAGCAATTGAAGTTTTCCTTAATGCAATGCCAAGCGTTTTTGACCCCTTTGCAGGAGGCGGCGCTATCCCTTTAGAAGCGGCAAGGCTTGGATGTAGAAGTTATGGGAACGACCTTAACCCTGTTGCTCATATCATACAAAAAGGGAGTTTGGAATACCCTCAGAAGTATGGCAAACCAATAACCTTTACCAAAAGTGAATTCATTGCACGCTACGGTGAAAAGGAATGGCATGTGCAAAACCCTGATTTTCCTGATAACCCTACCATCACCATCCCTAACCGCTTAGCATTTGATGTAGAATTTTTTGCGAAGAAACTTCTTGCCAAAACCGAAGCAGAAATTGGCCATTATTACCCAACCGTAAATGGGAAAAAACCGATTGCCTATTATTGGGCGCGTGTGGCAACCTGTGCTAACCCCACTTGTGGCGCAAAAGTCCCGCTTCTGAAACAATTTTATTTGGTTAATACCAAAACCAAACACATTTATCTAAAACCCAATATTGAAGGCAAATCCATTTCGTTTGACATTGTTCAAGGGAAATATGATGAGAAAAAACTTGAAGGATGGAATAATAGAGGAAATCTAAAATGCCCTATTTGTAACAGCGTAACAGACGTAGTAAAAATTAAAGACCAAAGTATTCAAGGAAAATTAGAGGAAGTGATTCTTTCCGTAATTGAAGAAGGTGAAAACGGCAAATCATATCGTAAATCAACGATGTTGGAACAAGCCATTGTTAAAGAAATACCCAATGTTTCACCGCCAAACGAGAAAATGCAACGGAATTCTGCCGGAGGAGATACATTTAGTTGGGGCATCTCAGAATGGGGACAACTGTTTTCTCCGCGGCAATTGCTTGCCTTACAGACCTTGGTTAAACACCACCACAGTCTTTGCGATGAACTTAATGCCAAAACCGATGACTATGGTAAAGCCATAGCGGCATACTTGGCGATTTTGATTGATAGGGTTTCTATTATCAATACTACTTTTGGAAGATTAAATATCAGGCGTGAAACACTTGAACATCCCTTTTCAAAACAAGCTATCCCAATGATTTTTGATTACCCTGAATCAAATCCTTTTTGCAATGCCACCGGCAGTGCCTTAAATCAATTGGAATGGATTACCCGATATATTGAATCAGAAAGTCAAATTTCAATTTGGAGTAACTTAAAACAAGCCTCAAGCGGTGAAAAATCTCAATTTCCTGAAAAATCTCTTACCGCGGTCATCACCGACCCTCCCTATTATGATGCGATTGCGTATGCCGACCTTTCCGACTTTTTTTATGTATGGCTCAAGCGAACTCTTGGGGAGGTATTTCCTGAAAACTTCGCCACACCCCAAACGCCGAAGATGGAAGAATGTACGGCGCTCAAGCACCATCGCAATGGCAGTGAAGAAGATGCTAAAACTCATTTTGAAACAAAATTACGCCAGATTTTCGATGCTCTTGAGCATCAAACCCGCGATATTGTCAGCATTATGTTTGCCCACCAAAGCACGGAAGCGTGGACAACGCTGTGCAATTCCATTCTTGGCGCACGGATGAATATCACCGGAAGTTGGGCGATTGATTCAGAAATGCAAAACCGTAGTTTAGCCCTTGCAGGCAACGTGTTAGAATCTTCAATCACGGTTCCCTGTAAGCCATCATCGCGCGTTGGAGTTGGTAGTTACCAAGAGGTTCGGGGGTTCATTGAAAAGCGCATTCAAAAAGAAGTCAACGAGCTTTTTGCGTTAGGGTTTCGTGGCGCCGATTTGTTAACGGCGTGTTTTGGGCAAGCGGTGAGTGAATTTGGGAAATATGAACGTGTTGAAAAGGGCGATGGCAGTGTGGTGTCGGTGGCAGAGCTATTGGATTTGGCCAAAGAAAGCGCATTTAATGCCTTGGTTAAAGGCTTTGAAGGTGATGATTATACGAAGTTTTACATTTCGTGGCTGCAACTGTATGGCTTTAGCGCTTCTGATTTTGATGATATTACCAAGTTGGCTCGCGTAGGGCTTAATATTGATGCCAAAGATTTGGTAAGCGCCGGTATTCTACCTAAAACGACATTTAAGCCGGCAACCAAGCCAAAAGATGATGATAACGACAAGGAAGAACAAAATAATAGACCGCCACGTAAAAAAACGGGCGAAACCATCCATAAATTGGGGACATGCCTTGAGCGTTTCCGCGCCTTTCCTACGCTTGGTACAAGGAATGAAGAGCCTTTGATCAATATGGCGCATCGGGTAATGGCACTTTATCAATCGCAAGACCGTGCTGCACTTTTATCCTACTTGGCGAGCGTGACAGAAAGTTCAAACGGAACGGTGTGGCGCGTTCTCAATTCGCTCGGCGAAGTGTTGCCAAAAGGAACGGAAGATGCAAAATGGGTAGTGGATTTGCTTCTTCAGCGAGATAGCCTTATGAGAGAGGTTAAGGCACTGCGTTCAAAAGCAAACGATAGAGATCCGGATAATCAAGGCTTCCTATTCAATTGATACGAATATTTTCAAATACGGTTAAACACCAACCACCTTTACATTCATGACTTACATCAATAACCATCAACGCGATATTCTTTTTAAGGCATTTGGCACATTTTTGGAGGCAATGCGAGATTACTTTTCGGGTAAATTCAGCAATGCTTTTGGCGTGTCTTGGCCTAAAGAGTATGAAAGGATTTTGAATAGTGGGCAGTTACAAAATTGGCAAGAGGGCATTGCAGGTGGAATAAATCCTAAAGGGTTGATTGATTATCCTCATTTAAAGCAAATTGCAATTCAGTTCAAAGAACACCTGAGAAGTGACTTTAAGAACGATGTTACGCAGCTGCCAACGCATTTTGAGACGATGAAAGATGTGCGCGATAAGTTGGCACACTTTCAAGATATTAACCAAGATGAATACAATGATGTGTTCATTCAAATGAAGAAAGTCCTCGGTAAACTCAAATTGGATGAATTGAAGGCAGAGCTTTCCCTATTACAAGATGGAAAACCTGAGGCAAGTACAAAGAAAGCAAAACCAAGCCCAACCTTATTTCAAACACAACCTTGGTTTAATGTCGTAAAACCTCATAGTGATATTGCACAAGGGCGTTTAGATGAATCAGTATTTGCCGCAAATCTCAGTGAGGTTGCATTAGGGAGCGGCCCTGAAGTGTATAACAATCCCGTTCTCTTTTTTTCAAAAACACATATCACTGAGGGGTTAAAAAATTTAGCAAAACGTGTGGTTATGGGGCTTAATGGTGATGAAGAAGCCGATAACCGAACTATTCAGCTACAAACCAATTTTGGCGGTGGGAAAACTCACTCACTGATTTCCCTCTTGCATTTATGCAAAAACGGAAACCGGTTAATTGAGGGTTCGCAGGTTGTTAATGAGCTTTTTAATGGAATCGCCGCTCCCAAGTTTGAGAAAGCCAATATTGCAGTATTTACGAATGCAACGAATGATGTTTCGAACGGGCGCCGCGTAGGCGACCTTCATATTCAAACCCTTTGGGGAGAATTAGCTTATCAATTATGTGGAAAAGATGGGTTTGAGATTGTTCAAAAAAATGACAAAGAGTTGATTTCGCCGTCTTCGGAAGTGTTTAAACAAGTTTTAATAAAAGCCCAGCCTGCACTGATATTGATTGATGAACTCACGGATTATTGTGTAAAGGCATCGGCTCGTGTTGTTGGTAAAAGCACATTGGGTGAGCAAACGGTTTCATTTATGCAAGCCCTAACCGAGGCTGTAACACAAGTTAAGCAAGCCGTTTCGGTAGTAACACTGCCATCGAGTGCAGAAGAAGCGGGGACCTCAGATGCTTCTATCGCGATGTTAACAAGTTTAAGTAAGCGGGTTGGGAGACTTTCAAACGATACAATGCCTGTCTCTGATGATGAAATCTATCAAGTTATCCGCCGTCGGCTTTTTGACTTTGCCGGTAATGAAGAAGATATAGTTCAAGTTGCCTCTCAGTATGTCGATTTTTATCAGACAATTGCAAAGGAAGTGCCAAGCAATGCCAGTAAATCGAATTATAAAGATCGTATTCAAAAATCATACCCGTTTCACCCCGAACTCATAGATATTTTTAAGAATCGTTGGGCAAGCAGTTCACAATTTCAAAGAACTCGCGGCGTATTGAGGCTTCTTGCACTTTTGGTGAGTGATTTGTGGAAAAGGAAGGACTCTCTTTCAGGTGGTAACCTTCTTATTCAAACCAGTGATGTCAACTTGGATAATTTAGAAGGGTATCGTGCACAAATTCAGAGATTATATGGAAACGGATTTAGTGCGGTTTTGTCTGCAGATGTATTGGGTTCAATATCAAATTCGGCTAAACTAGACTTAGAGAAAAATGGGTATGGAAGCGGTCGGTTCGCCCAAACAGTCACATCTTGCATTTTGCTTAACACGATTGGTGCGGATGGGGCAAATAAAGGGGTATCTGTTCAAGAGTTAAAACTACAATTGCTTTCACCAAATGGTATTAATCATAACACAGTCAATACGGCGTTAGATGATTTAGAAGCCTGTGCTTACTATTTGTACTATGCTCAAAATGGGAACCAAAAAAGGTATTGGTTTCATATTAAGCCAAATCTTAACATTTTAATTAATCAGGCAAAGTCAGACATTTCTACCGATGAAATTTATGCTGAAGTTATTCGCCGAATTAAGGACAAAACGAAATCGGTTCAACACTTCAATATTTTAGTTGACCCTTCAACTGATGTTTCAGAGCAAAAAAAACTCACCTTAATTATCTTAAATCCAAGACATACTTATAGCAATAGAAGTTTTGTTCATGACACCCAAACACAAATCACCTCTATAGCTACCAAAAAAGGGTCAACAGCGCGGACTTATGCTAATACAATTCTTTTTTTGTTGCCTTCAGAAGAAGCAATGTTGAAATTGAACGAATTGGTTCGAGTCTATTTAGCAGCAGTCAAGGTGAATTCAGAATACATAGGGCAATTAGAAACCGAGCAAAAGCATGAATTAAAGAAGAAAATCGAGGATTCATCAAAAATTTTAGAGTCAGGAATTTCAACTGCTTATTCAGTCGTTGCAAAACATCACACGCGTGAAGGCATTAAAATATTGATTTTAACTGAACCTAAAGACAGTTTGGATTCACAAATTGATTTCACACTCAAAAAAAAGTTGATTGAAGAAGAATGGTTGCTCGAAGGAATTGGGATTAATTTGATGCAACGATTAAATGTTTTTCCAACACCTGAAAAATCCATTCGTCTAACAGACTGTTATGAAAGTTTTTTGCGTTATAACGACTTCCCAATGATTCTTAATGAAAGTGTGTTTTCAAACTCTATTCTTCTTTATTGTTTGAACAAGCAATTTTGTATTGGTTCAGGCGACGGAAAAACTTGGAACAAAATCTACTTTGGTGAAACTATCCCTTTTCTGAAAATAGATGATGAGAGTTATTGGATTTTGGATAAAAGTTCATTTGTTGAACCATCAGTTTCACCACAACCTATTCCAACACCAATTCCTCGATCTGAAAATCCATTACAACCTCCCGTGCCATTACCGCCAGTTGAACCATTAAATAAAATCAATAGGCTTACAGTTTCAGGGGATGTTTCTTTAGAACATTACACAGAACTTTTCAGGTGTTTCATTGCTCCCTTTACTAAAAACGGGCATAAAGTTGATATTTCTATAAACTTTACCATTAAGTCTAGCGAATCAAATTCATTAGAGGAAAATAGTCCACTTGTGAATGCTGCAAAGGAAGCTGCTATGCAGTTGGGTTTAAGACTTATGAAAGAGTAGTTCCTTAATCTTTATTTGATTAAAAATGAATGTTTCTGGGCGAGTTTACAGATTTTAACTGCGTTTATCTCTTTCAGCATTCATAGACCAATTTCCCTTTTTCGAGGATAAGACTTTCTAACAATGCATGAACCTTTCTTCCTTTTTCAATTTCTTCAATTGTTTTGACCAAAATGTCTTTTGGAATTGGAATATCTCGTAGGGCTTTTCTTGCTCGAATTCTTCTTTCCTTTGGCGTTTCTTCACTTGAGTCGAGAATTACACATAAATCAATATCACTATCTTCGGAGGGAATCCCCCACGCTTGAGATCCAAAAAGGAATATTCGCTTCGGTTTAAATTCATTCACTAAACGAGTAACCAAAAGTGATATTTGCTGCTCCTGTTTTTCCATATTCTTTTTGGGAAATTTATAAAACCTGTAACGAAAATCACCAAATCAAAAAGGCACCCGAAGGTGCCTTATTTGTTTGCCGAAGATTGGCTTAGGAAACGAGAACTTTTTCAGCGTGGCGGAAGTCCACACAAAGCCAATGGCCTTCGAAGTAGGCTTCATCGGATTTGAGGCCTGCAAGGAAGATGGGCAGTGTAACGGTTTTTTGGTTGTCTCCGATTCGCACCGTGAGGTCATCGCCTTGCTGTTGCAATTGAATGTTCATACCAACGGTATTGGCAAAGGGTAATTTCATCCGCAATTGGAAATACCCTTCAGGTTGTTTTTTGATTTCAATCGGGTTTTCGGAGAAGAAAACCTTCATTGGATCATTGGTACTATAGACTTCATTGGCCATTAAGCGTAGTGCATCAAGCCCAACAACTTCGTGAGAGAACAGCGGCACTTTTGAGATGGGGATTGGTGCAAACGCATGATGAATTTCATCCACATATTTATGCTGCACTTTTTTCCATTCATTGAGGTAACCGGAGTCTTTTTCTTGAGGAAGCACACGGTTGATGATAACGCTATCGACGGTAATTCCATACAAGTTCAAGTAAGTCAGTGCTCGCATTGATTCTTTGATGACCATCTTTTCGGGGTTCATTACTAAGCGAACCGTGCATTTCGAGTTATCGGCTAAAAGATCAATAATGCCTTCTGTTGCGGTAAAGAGATTATCGATTGCGCTGAAGACGGCTGCCGGAGCCACAACTTTTTCGGTTTTGCTGGAAATTTTTGAAAGCGGCCGAATGAGCGGTTTAACGGCAAAACGCTCGACATTGCGGAGCATCTTCATAACCCATCCAAAGGTTTCGGGAAGCGAGAGCAGACGCAAGGTTTCGCCGGTTGGCGCGCAGTCAACGACGAGCAAATCATATTTACCTGATTCATTGTGCTGTTTGATGTAAGAAAGCGAAAAGAGCTCTTCCATTCCGGGAAGGATTCCGATTTCTTCGGCATAAACACCGTCGACTCCTTTATTACGCATGAGTTCGGCAAAGTGAGCGCGAACGACTTCCCAATTATGATTGAGATCGCTAAACACGCTGACTTCTTGAGCATCCAAATTTTTTGTGATATTCATTGGGGATGGCCCGAGTTCGCGATCGAGTGAATCTCCGAGGCTGTGTGCCGGGTCGGTGGACATAATGAGGGTTTTGTAACCCATTTCTGCAGCGCGTAGAGCGGTGCACGCGGCGGCCGATGTTTTTCCAACGCCGCCTTTTCCTGTAAAGACAATAATTCTCATAGTTTTTTCTTTTTCAACTGCAAAATACTTCAAAGAGCAGATGGGTTAATAGCTGTAATAATTTAAAAAAAAATAATTATCGATTGTACCCCCTTGGTTTGGTCTGTTTTGGAAATCCGGAATCACCCCCGGGACTGTTTGTACTCGTTTTTCTTGGCGGCCGCCGTTGCTGACGAACTGTTTTGACGAAATGTGGCAATGCGGGTAAAATAATTTCAAGCGCAAGTTTTGCATTCTCAGGGCTTCCGGGAAGATTCACCACAAGTGATTGATTCCGAATACCACTCACCCCACGCGAGAGCATGAGGGTGGGATGCGTTTCACGATAAGAAAGACGAATAGCATCTGAAAGTCCTACAACTTCGCGTTGTAAAATTTTGAATGTGGCTTCTGGTGTTACATCACGAGGTGAACACCCAGCGCCGCCGGTGGTTAGTATGACATCCACTCGTTCAATTTCTGCACATCGAACAATTTCATTTGAAATGGCATTGGCTTCATCCGGAACAATTCGTTGAATGGCCACTTCGTAAACATCGGCTGGGAATGCAGCGGCGACTTTTGGACCCGATTCATCCTTATAGATACCTTGATAAGCTCTATCGCTAACGGTAATTACTGCAACTCGAATCGCTCGGGGCTCGGCGGCGTATGAAATTGCGGCAGTAACGGTAGATGTTGTTGTCGTCATTGGTGATTCATTTTTTCATTTTGTTCATTTTCATTTTCAACCAAATGGGTTCGCACAGATACTTCACGACTACAACGAACTTTTCAGAATAAGCGGCGATTAATCCTTATTTTAAGGATTCAATATACTCAGAGTCGTTTTCCTTTTTTTGGTTACGAATTAATTTTTCTATGAAAAATGAATTTGACGAAAACGCCCAAAAAGGCCGTAGAGAAAGGGGAAATATTCTCTAAGTTGGTTGGAAAAAATGCTTCATTTACTTCTTGATGAAAGAGAAGATTTTTAGAAAAATGGGTTTTTGAATCAATGAACGGAAAAAACTTTTTGAAATAAAGTGCTCTTTTTACTTCACCTTATGACTTTTTTAACACATATCGGGTTATCGAAAAATTAGAAATATGACGGAGTCGCAACAGCAGCCGGTTTCACACCTTGAAGAATTAAATGATCAAATGCTTCGCCGCCGTGAGGAGTTACAAAAACTTCGCGAAATGGGCGTGAATCCATATCCGCCAAAGTATGAAGTAAATACGAATGCTCTTGAAATTTTAGGGTCATTTATTGACGGAGAAAGTCGGGATGTAAAAATAGCGGGGCGAATCATGACGATTCGAAATATGGGAAAGGCTGCTTTTTTTCATTTGCAAGATTCGCACGGCCGAATACAGGTATATGTAAAAAAGGATGATGTGGGTGAAGAAACCTATAAGATGTTTAAGATGCTTGACATTGGTGATGTCATAGGGGTTGATGGATTTACATTTAGAACCAAGATGGGAGAAATTTCGGTTCATGCGAAATCGTTAGCCTTGCTAGCGAAGTCGCTCCGTCCGATTCCCGTTGCTAAAGAGCAAGATGTGGATGGAAAGAAAGTGATTTATGATGCTTTTGCCGATAAAGAAATGCGATACCGACAGCGTTATGTCGATTTAATTGTTAATCCACAAGTTCGTGAAGTGTTTCGCAAGCGTTCAACCATTATACAAACAATGCGGCGTGTCATGACGGACGCCGGTTACCTTGAAGTTGAAACGCCAATTTTGCAATCGATGTACGGAGGAGCCTCTGCCCGCCCGTTTACAACCCATTATAACGCTCTTGATTCGACATTTTTTTTGCGTATTGCCAACGAGCTTTATCTCAAGCGGTTGATTGTCGGTGGTTTCGATGGTGTTTTTGAATTTGCGAAAGACTTTCGGAATGAAGGAATGAGCCGTTTTCATAACCCTGAGTTTACGATGCTTGAGCTCTATGTTGCTTATAAAGATTATGTGTGGATGATGGGATTTGTTGAAACGCTTTTTGAAGAAGTTGCAAAAGCGGTTAGCGGAGGAACAACGGTTCAAGTTGGTGAACATAAAATCCATTTGAAAGCACCCTTTGCTCGATTAACAATGGCGGAGTCGATTGAAAAATACACGGGTAAAACGATTGAAGGAAAAACGGAGACTGAGCTTCGAGCAATTGCAACTGAATTAGGCCTGAAGCTTGATCCGAAGATTGGAAGTGGAAAAATTATCGATGAAATTTTTGGTGAATTTGTGGAGTCAAAGTTGATTCAACCGACATTTATTACGGACTATCCAATTGAGATGTCGCCTTTGACAAAAAAGCACCGTTCAAAGCCGGGCTTAGTTGAGCGCTTTGAATTGATTGTTGCCGGAAAGGAAGTTTGCAATGCCTATACAGAACTCAATGACCCGCTTGACCAAAGGCAACGCTTGGAAGAGCAAGCAGGGCTTCGCGAGCGGGGTGATGAAGAGGCAATGGGCGTTGATGAAGATTTTCTTCGTGCTCTTGAATATGGAATGCCACCAACGGCAGGTATTGGAATTGGAATTGACCGATTAACAATGCTCATTACGGGTCAAGAGAGTATTCGAGACGTAATTT
The DNA here is from genome assembly GCA_033763895.1 of Chloroherpetonaceae bacterium. Lineage (NCBI taxonomy): Bacteria > Pseudomonadati > Chlorobiota > Chlorobiia > Chlorobiales > Chloroherpetonaceae > Chloroherpetonaceae bacterium. Next base: position 55,518 of record JANRJQ010000008.1, read on the forward strand.
TTTTCCCACACTTAAAACCCGAATAAAGTGTCCTCAAAAGCAATTGAAACGCAATTAAAGCGCGGAAAAAATCCGCGCTTTTTCTATTTTCCCAAGTAATCCGTTAAAATCTATTTTTGCGTGAGTTATTTAATCGGATATTGAATACACTTACACGGCTTTCTACTTCCTTATGAGACAAAAAACAGACGCTGAACTTGCTCAACGAACGAAAGTTCTTCTTGGCCGATTGGCGAAAGAGCCTAAAGCCCCTGCAATTATTGGTATTGCTGAGGTGCTTTTTTTACAAGGAAAATTTAAGGAAGTGATTACGCGACTTCGTGCGGTGGCGGATGTTTATGAAGATCACTCGTACCGTTATCATATGATCTTAGGGAAAACTTATGCCGCGACCGGAGATTTGATTCGAGCTCGGCGTCATTTTGAGCATGCCCTATCGATTGCACCGCAAAGCGAAGTTGCACCTTCGGAGCTAATTAAAGTTGAAACCAGTCGATCTTCAGAAAATCTGGGACTTAAGGAAGAGAGTAGCGATTTATTCATTGATGAAAAGCCGATTTTGCCCAGTGAGCCTGCGATTCACCCTGAACCTCAACTTTTTGAAAAATCCATTGATTTCGGTTACGACCTTCAATCGAAGCAAAAGCCACAGCCACCAATGGGTCAAGAGAATTCGGGGGTTAGTATTAACACAACAAAGGTTAGCGAAGCACTATCGAATTTGACCGGGCGAATTCAATCGACGGGATCGCCAAAATCAACGGCGAGCGCGCAACCGATTTCACCGTTTCTTCAAAAAGAACTTCCAAAATCGATACCGCCTTCGAGTGCTTTGAATTCTTCAGTTGCAAATACCACTCCGGTTGAAATCCCTCAGCATCTGCGCGAGGCACTGATTGGCTTCAGCGACGATGAAATACGGGAATTTCTGAAAATGGATCCGTCAATGGCAGAAATGGCGTCATCGCAACCTGCTGCTCGACCGGCGCCAATAGAAGAAGATAAAGCGTTTGATGTCGTTTCTTTACCGAAAGGCAAAATACTTGACCTACAAAAAGTGGCACTGGCCTTGCCAAACATTTCAAAAAGTTGGAAAAAAACTTATGTGGGCTTACCAAAATCGAGTCATTTCAACGAAGTGAAATCATCTGTTTTGGAAACAACGGCGAAAAAACCACTTGTCGATGAGAAATCTCTGAAAACCCAAATGCCTCTCTATTCCTCTCCAAGCGACAAACAAGAAATTAAAACTCCCGAAGAATTGCAGGCTGAAGCAATGAAGCTTTTAGAAGCAGAACTTGGGATTGTGTTAGACCCAATGGCGGGTTTTGAAAAAAACCCAACTGAAACGAATATCCCTTCAGAATCGACAAGCAACCCTGTTTCTTCCAATACTTTTCAAGACCCAATGAATCTTAGTTCACTTGAGCTTATCGAAAAAGAGCTGGGCGCCTCACTGGATCCATTAGCAGATTTTGAGAAACCCGTGTATGCACAAGATATTCCTCTTCCAACTTCACCGATAGGCGAGTTTGACACTTCGAAACTAATGGAGGCTTTGAAAAATCTTACCCCTCCGCCAATACAAGCTCCAGAGGTTAAAAAGGATGATTTGAATTTTTTTGATCAAGAAAAGTTCAATCAGTCCTTATTAAATATTCCTTTACCAAATATTCCTGTTCCTGCAATTCCAGAGGTGCCAAATTCAAACTCCGATATATCGGCTACGGGCAATTTGGCTGATTCACCGAAAAATGATTCACAGCCAAATTTTTCTGGTATAAATTTTGAGGACCTTTCCAAATCGCTTTCTAACATTAGCCTTCCCCCGATTTCACCAAGTGTTTATTCGCCCGAATTAGATTTAGATAAATTGGCAAAAACCCTTTCTTCGATAAAGCTTCCGCCGGTTTATGAAACGGGAAATCCAACACCAATTGAAGAGCAGCGAAAACCCTTTGATGATGATGATGAAATTAAAACCCCGACTCGTAGCCTTGCTGAAATTTTTACAGAGCAAGGTGCATTAGCGAAAGCAGTGAAGGTTTATGAGGCTCTACAAGTACTCGAGCCCGAAAAGCGTGGTGAATACGGCATAATGATTACCGGCTTAAAGGCCCAAATGATGATGAAGAAAAATGGTGGTTTAGGTTAATTTTCATTTCCGCCTTTTATTTTTTTTCTAAAAATTGTAAAGTGATTGGGAACTCTATCATACCTTGAAAGTGATAAGTATTGTTTTCATTTTAGAGATTGTAGAGGTTCATTTTTTAGATTTTGCTTTTTATTTTCTTTGAATTTTTTTTTGGGATCATTTAAGAATTCACCGGGAAGTAAATGGTGAATTCCGCGCCTTTGTCCTTTCCTGCCGATGTCGATTCTATTAATCCTCCCATTCTCTCGACCAATTGTTTGACAATCGAAAGTCCAAGCCCGCTTGATGACTCTCCAGCGGTTGGCCGAGCAGAAAGTTTTTGAAACTGCCCAAAAATCTTATCCTTTTCATGTTCATAAAACCCTTGCCCTTCATCGATGAATTTTATTTCAATAGCCTCAGAATTTGTGGAAGGCATTGCGCTCCTTTTGGCCTTTATCCAAATGCGCTTAGCGCTTGGAGAGTATTTGATGGCATTGGAAAGAAGATTTTCAAAGACTTGAGTCAACCTTTCTGAATCGCTTTGTAAGGTTAGTCCGGATTCGATTTCCTTTATCATTTCCTGATTTTTTGAGGTGCATTTCGCTTCAAAAGTTGAGGTAATTTCTTCAAGCAATTGGGAGATATTTACCCGTTCTTGTTTCAATTCGATGTACCCTTGTTCGAGGGCGGCGTTATCAAGTAAATCAAGAATCAGTTTATACATTCGGTCGGTCGAGCTCAAAATTTTTGAGGATAATTTTTTTATTGATTCATCGGCTGCTTTACTGTCATGAATCAACTCGGCTAATCCGAGAATAATCTGTAGGGGGTTTTTCAAGTCGTGTGAAGTAATGGCCAAGAGATTGCTTTTAACTTGATTGGCTTTCACGAGTTCCTCATTGAGTTTAATCAGCAGCGCATTTTGTTTTTCGAGTTCAAGTGCCGCCTTTTTCTTTTGGCGCACATTGATTCCAAGCAAGAGAATAATTGCCCCAAGCCCAAGCCCGCCGCCTAAAAAAATGATTCGTTCTTGTTCCTTTTCAAGCTTAGCGATGGTTGCTTGGTTGGTGAGAGCTGAAATTTCAAGTTCCTTTTTTTCGGCTTCGTAGAGTGCCTTTAATTCTTCAGTGCGTTTAAACATTCCTTCATTGAAGATGGAATCTCGGATGCCGACATATCGGCCAATCCAATAGTTGGAGGAATCTGGTTTGCCAATCTTTGAGGATAAATCGAAGAGGGCGAGATAGACTTTAGGTAATTCCTCTCGAAGCCCGATGGATTCGGTTATTTCGCGTGAGCGCTGAGCATAGAAATAGCTTTTTTGAATTTGACCTAGCATTGAGTAGGTCGTTGATATTGCGCGATAACTGATTGCAAGGCTGCGTTTATCGCCAATTTCTTCTTGAATTTTGATTGCCTTTTGATCGTAAGTAAGAGAGAGATCCAGCTGATTTAAGGCTCGAAAGGAATTGGCAAGGTTTGAAATCGTAACCGCAATCGAGCGTTTATTTCCGGTTTTTTCTTTTATGCTTAGTGCTTCTTCATAAACTTGAATCGCTTCATGATATTTTTGAAGCCTTTCACAAATGATACCAATATTGTTTAAGGTTGCGGCAAGGGGGGTTTGAGCGTCAAATTGACGCGCAATCTTCTCCGCTTTTCGGTAATACGCTAAGGCCTCATCATATTTTTCAAGTTTTTCATAAATCAACCCAAGGTTATTGAAAATGCCGCCCATTCCGAAAGTATCTTGTAAGGCATCTCGAATTTTGAGTGCGTTAAAGTAGATTTCCATCGCTTTGACATATTCTCCACGATTGGTGAGCAGCAAGCCATAGTTCATATAAACTGAGGCAATGCCTCTCTCTCCTTTTTCACCACCATTAAATCGATATTCTTCAATCGCCTCTTTGTAAAGTTTTTCAGCCATTCGATATTCCCCTTTATCGGAGCGGCTAATCGCTTCTTCTTGCAAACTTCTTCCAAGAAGCATAGAATTATTGACTTTTTTGGACACCTTTTGAGACTCTTGCGCGAAGTAAATCGATGAATCAAAAAGGCTTTTGCGATTATATATCGCGGCGAGATCGTTCAAAATTTTTGCGCGGGTTGAATCGGCAATATCCGTCTTTAATTGGCTGAGGAGTGAATCGGCATTGAGCCCTCGAACCGAGGTGGTTTGGGCATAAAGTCTGCTTGACTTGTTAAAGTTCTGAAGTAAGTCTGTTCCGATTAAACACGCAATACTTAGAAGCGAAATTGATATAAACTTCATAGTAATCTTTGTGATGATTCTCAAAATGGGCTCTGATGATGAAAGAAAATACACAGACTTTCATTAAGGCAATAACTTGATAAGCTAAATCAGAAGTGACTTCAAAGCCCCATTAAATTTCTGTTGCGCTTCATTTCGTTGCTTGATAAGGGAGGCCAATTCTTTCAATTGCCCTTCTTGCTCTAAGCTATTTTCCAAACCCTTTTGAACGCCTTCTTCCATTTCTCTTTTTTTTGCGTGAATGCGTTCATCATAAGGAATGATGAGGAGTTTAAGCCCTGCGTCCCAAAATTCATTTAGACATCGCTTGGCATAGACATGTGGCGGGTCGGTTTGCCAACGGTCGCTTATGGGCGGCTCAACCAAAAGACCAGTGAGATAGTCTCGAAGTGCTTCTTCTTCGGCTTGATTCAATTCGGTGACGACATTAAACTCATCAATTCGATTTTCGGCTTCTGCTTGTGCAAATCGTGAAAGAATGAAATCGATTGCCCTTCCGACATCGGAGTGAGGCAACGGGAACAGATCTCGATGAAACCTAAGAAATTCAAGGATTGCCGTACCGTGATAAGTGCTTTCGAGAAGTGATTTTAATAGTGATTTTTCTGCCGCGGTAATTTCTGAAAAAGGCAATTTTTCTTTGACCGCGAGTTCTGCACCGGCATCACCGGCTCTCTCTTCGGGGGAAAATTTCTCGTAGCGGCGAATTGTACCAATCTCAGCACCGGGCTGAAGCGGGCCACGATTTGGGCGGAAGCGGCTTTCGCGATTGCTTTTGCCCTTCTTTAACTTTGAAAGCTCACGTTCTAAGGCACCGTAAAGCACGCCCGTTTTTTCAGCAGCTTCTTTGAGATAAAATCCTTGTGTGATTTCATCCGGAATTTTGAAAATCATTTGGACAATTTCTTTCACCGCCTCTGAAGAGCGCTCAGATGTCTCGAAGTAGCCTTCACGGTGATAAAACTCCAATTTGAAATCAAGAAAGCTTTTTTTGTTTTGGGCGGCAAATCGATTCAGTTCCTCTGCGCCAAAGGCTTTTACGAAGCTATCGGGGTCGTGCCCATCGGGCAGTAGTAAAACTCGCGGAGTAAGGCCTTCTTCGAGTAGGATATCAATCCCTCGGAGCATTGCTTTAATTCCTGCCGAATCTCCGTCATAAATAAAAAGTACGTTTTTAGAAAGCCTTCCAAGCATTCTTGATTGCTCGGCTGTGAGGGAAGTGCCGCTTGAAGCCACAGCAGTTTTGAACCCTGCCTGATGCATCGCCAAAACATCCATATAACCTTCTACCAAAATTGATTCGTTTTTACGGCGAATGTCATCTTTAGCGAAGTTATAAGCATAGAGCACTTTTGACTTTTCATAGAGCTTGCTTTCCGGCGAATTGATGTATTTGGCAACTTCGTTATCCTTTGTTAAGATTCTTCCCCCAAAAGCGATAACCTTCCCCGCGGGGGAAAAAATCGGGAACATCGCTCTTGCCCGAAAAACATCGTAATACTTTTCTGCCTTATCGCTAAAGGCAACAAGGCCTAATGTTTTGAGTTTCTCGAAGGGAATTTTTTCACGTTCTGCTTGATGAATGAGCCAATCCCAAGAATCACGAGAGTAGCCGAGTCCAAAGGCAGAAATTGTATCTTTGCTTAGCCCACGCTCGAGAAAATAGTCTAACGCAATTTTTCCTTCGGGTTCGCTTAGTGCACGGTGGAAACATTTTGCAGCCCAAGTGAGAACATCGTGATCGGTGTTTTCTTGATTGGCTGCTTGATCGGATTTTTCAAATTTTGATAAATCGATTCGAGCACGTTTTGCTAAATGCTTCACGGCTTCGATATAGGTCATTCGCTCTAACTTCATCACGAAGGTGAATACATCACCTCCGATACCGGTTGAAAAACACTTAAAGATTTGTAGTTCCGGATTGACAAAAAATGACGGTGTTCGTTCGGTGGGCTTAAATGGAGACTTTGCTTTATACCGTTTCCCTGCCGGCTGAAGCGCCACATAATCTGAAATAACATCGACAATATCCGACGCTTGTTTAATTTCATCAATTTTGGATTGTGGTATTAACATGAGTATTTCAAATTCAGTATTCGGTAAGTAAAAGAAAATTACGATTTTGTTACCCTTCTTTATAGAAAGTAAACGCTTGGTTTCGTCAAATGAATGAAATATTCATCGTATCAGTTAAGTTCACATTGAAAAAATATTAAAACACAACCGTGAGAATTTCATTCCTTTTGACATTCATTGGTTTCACACTTTTGTCATTTTCCTGCGGGCGTTCGAACCGTGTGATTGATCGTGAAACATATACAATTTACCTTGCCTTACAAGACACGGTTCAGAAATTACAAGTCTATGGCTATGCGCGACTTCGCTATTTTAGAATTGCAGAAAGCGCGCTTTCAAAAGGGATTGAATCCACAGGTTCAAATGCCTTTGGCAATACAAAGCAATCCCTTCTTGATTCGCTTTTGACATCCTTAAATGAACTTCGAGAGGGAACACAACTCTTTTCGGTTATAACATCTGAGATTCAAAATTTGAAACCAAATTCTGATCATCCGGATTCGGTGGTTCGTTTTATTTTACATGCGGATTCGCTTTCAACGATTTTTCATCAACAGCATGATGCCATAAACCAAGAAACAAAAAGGGCAGAAAAGCTTTACCTCGCATACACCGGAAAGCGTTGGTCGCTCGATTCGCTACCACGACAAATCCCATTAAAACAATCACAATAAATCAGAACTCACGTATTTTAGGCGTGCTATTTACAAACGAATGAAATCAACATGCAGCAAATCAACGGTTGGATTGATGTTTTCACTTCACCAACAGAGCAAATCGCGACATTGGTTCGTGGCTACTTAAATGATTTTGAAATTCCAGCGCAAGTCTTTTCAAAGCGCGACCAAATGCTTCACTTGGTGATGAGTGAGCATTTTACCGTTTATGTTCCTTTAGAACATCAAGAACGTGCGATGGCATTAATTCTTTCATTCGAGAGTGAATCGCAAGATCAAGGAGATAACGGGTGAGTAATTTACTTCAACGGGTTATTGTAGCCCTTATTTTTGTGCCTCTAATTGTTCTTTCAGTCAAAGCCGGGGGATGGTGGTTTTTTATTTCCGTGAGTGCATTTGCATTGCTCTCACTTTATGAGCTTTCTGAAATGTTTGAGGTCAAACAAAGTTTCCCATTGAAAGCGATTCTTTTCCCTTCAGCCACACTTCTCCTTTATAATTTTTTTCAACCCTTTGCCGATCAAAGCGCTCTTCTTGCAGTGATTCTTATGATTTTTTCTGCCATAGAACTCTTTCGCTCGAAAGGCTCTGCGCTTCATAACTTAGGGGCTACAGCCCTTTCATTGATTTACATTATACTTGCCTTTGGGCTTTTGATTCCTTTGCGGGCCTTTGATGAAAAGGGGGATTTCGTTCTATTGATTCTCTTTTCGGTGTGGGCTGCAGATACCTTCGGCTATTTTGGAGGACGGTTTTTTGGGGGGAAAATGATAAAGCAAAAACTCTTCGAGAAACACAGCCCGAAGAAAACGTGGGAAGGCTTTTATGCTGGTTTTGCAGCAAGTATTGGCGTGGCAATTTGGTTTTCAAAGTACTTACCGAATATTCCCCTTTACCATCTTATCATTGTCGGAATCATCATCGGCTTTTTTGGACCTTTAGGAGATTTAATCGAATCGATGTTTAAGCGCGATAGCGGCATGAAGGATTCTTCAACTTTAATTCCGGGTCACGGCGGCTTTTTTGATCGCTTCGATGTTTTATGTTTCGTATCACCGCTTGTCTTTTTTTATGCGACTCACACCTTTTTTAAGTAATGCAACAGCCTAATTCTGACGCCCCTACTCCCGATTCACTTGACTTTGCAAAACTTCACGAGCTTCGAAACGCTTTTCTCTTACAGCGTGCAGGGAAAAATGATTATTGGACAAGCGAAAAACTTCTCTCAGATTATCACCGTACCTTTGGCCAGCGCATCAAATGGAAATGGAACGCTGTTTTAAGACGGCTTCGCGCCCTTCATTGGCAACCCAAAACCTCGCACTTTCTTGATTGGGGATGTGGAAGCGGAGCGGCTTCGGAGGCGATGGCCGAGTCATTCAATTCTTCGCTCTTTTTTCAACAAAGCCCTGAACAAAAACCTTCATTTAGCTTCTTTGATCGTTCATCACTTTCAAGTTCATTTTCAAAGAAAAACTTTAAAGAAAAATTCCCTCATTTCATTATTCAAGATGAGCTTCCTAAAAGTGGCTATACCTTGCTTTTGAGTCATCTTCTGAGCGAACTCAGTGCCAATGAGGAATCGTCATTAATCTCACAAATTCAGAACGCTGAACAGGTGATTTGGGTTGAATCTGGAGATAAAGAAACAAGCCGTAGGCTGTCATCGGTTCGTAATATTTTACGTGATAAAATGACAATCATAGCTCCTTGCACCCACCACGCATTTTGCGGCGCGTTGGCTGAAGGGAACGAACGGCATTGGTGCCATCAATTTGCCGAAGTGCCTTCAGAAGCATTTACAACCGCGTTTTGGAGGAAATTTTCAGAGGCTTTTGAAATTGACTTAAGGTCGCTTCCATTCAGTTTTTTGGTCCTTGAAAAATTTCGGGATTCGCATTCGCTTGTTGAAATGGGTAATATGCCTAAGGATACAACGCGCCAAACCATACTCGGAATGCCGAGAGTTTATAAACCTCATGTCTCGCTCTTTACTTGCAGCGAATCCGGTTTACATGAAGCCAATATTCCAAAACGGCATTATCCGGAAGATTACAAGCGGCTTAAGAAAGGAACGCTTGCCACCCATCTTGAAGAACATGCTTCGGGTGAAATTACAATTCAATACGAATAGACTTAAGCGTAAAAAATAATTTACTACATGAATGCATTTTTGATTTCTCATACGCTTGAGGCTTATCAATTGGTGAGCGGCTCTTCGAAACCTGCAGATGCGATTATGACATTTTATATGAGAGGTCATAAACATTTGGGCGCAAAAGATCGCCGTTTCATTAGCGAGCATGTTTATGCCATTTTACGATTTGAGCCAACTCTTGAGAAACTCTCAAATGAAATCACCGCTTTTCTTCAAATTGACCCTCATCTTGCCGTACCGCTTCGTGTTCTGATTCACTTTGCAAAACTTGACCAAGCAACGGATGAGGAACTTGCAGTGCTATTTCAACCCTTGCTTCAACTTTCCGTTCAAACCCTTCTTGATATTTCTCACCTTGCAAGAAAGAAAAAACCTGCTGACGAACCTACAATTGAACGCCTCGCTACTGCCTATGGATTTACAGAATGGATGACGCGTGAATTCGCTGCTTCGTTTGGAAAAAATGAATTAGAAGCTTTGCTTGAATCACTCAATCATGAAGCGCCGCTTATTTTGCGCGCAAATACGCTCAAATGCACCCGTGAAGAAGCGCAGCAGGCCTTATTTGCTGAGGATATTGAATCGGAATTAGGCAAGTTTTCTCCTTTCTCACTCATCATCAAGAAGCGGCAGCCCATTTTTGCAACAAGGGCATTCAAGAGTGGGATGGTCGAAATTCAGGATGAAGGAAGTCAACTGATTTCGCTGCTCTTAAATCCTAAGCCACAAACGAAAGTGCTTGATGCTTGTGCCGGTGGGGGCGGCAAGACGCTTCATCTTGCGGCATTGATGGGAGGGCGGGGTAAAGTATTTGCCTACGATAAATTTGAATCGCGCTTTGGTAATATTCGCGATCGGATTCGGCGTTCAGGGGCACAAAATATTGAAGTGATTGAATCGCCCGATGCTTTTGATATGTTTGAAAAAAAGCATCGAGGAACACTTGATTCTGTTTTGATTGACGCCCCTTGCACCGGATCGGGGACACTGCGTCGCAATCCGGACATGAAGCTTCGCTTAAAGCAAAGTTCATTAGAGACTCTCCCTATCGAGCAGTTGCAAATCCTGACCCGATTTTCTTCATTCTTAAAGCCGGGTGGGCGGGTGGTTTATGCCACTTGTTCATTGTTTCAAAAAGAGAATGAATCGGTTGTTGAATCTTTTCTTAAAGCAAACCAAGATTTTACACTTTTAAGCCCCTCGGAGGCAATTTCTACGATTAAATTATCGTTTGATTCGGAGTCTCTCGCCAAGCGTTTTTCTGGCGACTCTTATATGCGGCTTTCTCCTCACAAAGATGATACTGACGGCTTTTTTGCCGCTATACTTCAAAAGAAAACTTAGCCGTTAACATTACTATATTTTCGAGTTTTTTGTAACTGTTTGAAATCATGAGCCTATGAGTTTATCCTCGGTCAGCATTCGTCGTCCGGTGCTTTCGATTGTAATGTCGCTTGTCATCATTCTTTTTGGGGTTATTGGGTTTTTCTATTTGGGAGTTCGCGAGTATCCAGCGGTTGACCCGCCGGTTATTACGGTTTCGACGGGATATACAGGCGCCAATGCCGATGTGGTGGAGTCTCAAATTACGGAGCCGCTCGAGGAATCGATTAACGGTGCACCCGGAATTCGCTCACTCACATCTTCAAGTCAAGATGGGCGCAGTAATATCACGGTCGAATTTAATTTGGATGTTGATCTCGAAACTGCTGCCAATGATGTCCGGGATAGAGTTTCAAGAGCGATTCGAAGTTTACCGCCGGAAGTTGACCCACCTGTTGTCACTAAGGCTGACGCCAATTCCGACCCCATTGTCTTTCTTTCAATTCAATCGCAAACCCGCAATCTGCTTGATTTGACCGAGATTGCTAGAAATGTTTTTCGAGAGCGGTTGCAAACAATTCAAGGCGTCAGCGAAATTCAAATTTGGGGTGAAAAGCGATACTCAATGCGGCTTTGGATGAATCCGGCAAAGCTCGCTGCCTACGGTCTCACGCCCTCGGATGTACGTAATGCACTGAACATCGAAAATGTTGAACTACCCTCAGGAAGAATTGAAGGCAACACAATGGAGCTTTCTATTCGCACAATGGGAAGGCTTGAAACGGTGTCGGATTTTAACGACATGATTATCCGCCAATCCGAAGGTCGCGTGATACGCTTTAAGGATGTTGGCCGCGCGGAAATGTATCCTGAAAATGAACGCTTTGCTTTAAGGCGCGATGGTATTCCAATGCTTGGGCTTGTCATTGTTCCACAGCCCGGTGCCAATAACATTGCCATTGTGGATGAATTCTATAAACGGGTAGATCAAATTCAAAAAGAGCTGCCTTCTGACATTAAGCTTGGGATTGGCTTCGATGTTACAAAGTTTATTCGCGCTTCAATTAGCGAAGTTGAAGAAACCATTTTTATCGCGTTTGGACTTGTTGTCTTGATCATCTTTGCATTCCTTCGCGACTGGCGCTCAACATTAATTCCGGTTCTTGCAATTCCAATTTCGCTCGTTGGTACATTCTTTATCATTTTCATTGCAGGCTTTTCGATAAATGTTTTAACACTGCTTGGAATTGTGCTGGCCATCGGACTTGTGGTTGATGATGCGATTGTTGTATTGGAAAATATCTACACGAAGATTGAAGCGGGTATGAACCCGATTGAAGCGGCGATTCGCGGTTCGAAAGAGATTTTTTTTGCCGTTGTTTCAACAACGGTTGTACTTGCAGCGGTGTTTTTGCCAGTAATTTTTTTGCAAGGATTAACCGGAAGATTGTTTAGGGAGTTTGGTTTGGTTGTTGCGGGTTCGGTAATCATATCTGCTTTTGTGGCGCTGACGCTCACACCAATGCTCAGCAGCCGATTGCTCAAAAAGCATTCTTCAAACAATTGGTTTTATGATTTTACGGAGCCATTCTTTTCAGCCCTTACATCGGGCTATGCCCGCTCCCTGAATTCATTTATGAAGCACAGATATGTCGGGCTTGTGATTGTCATTATTTCAATTGCCATTATTGTTGGAGTTGGTGGCGTTTTAAAGACGGAACTTGCGCCGATAGAAGATCGCAGTTCCATTCGAATTATGTCCACAGCGCCTGAAGGGGCTTCATTTGAGTATATGGATAATTTTTTGATGAGCCTTTATGCGAAGGTCGATGCTGCTTTTGGCGAACAGTCTCAAGCCATTGTAACGGTTACCGCGCCGCGCTTTGGCGGGGGCGGCGTCAATACGGGTATGACCCGTTTTATTCTTACTGATCCTGAGAAGAGAACTCAAACGCAACAACAAATTGCTGAATCGATTCAGCCTCTAGCACAAAGCGAATCCGGTGCTCGTTCGTTTGTGATTCAAGAGCAGTCGATTGGCGGAAGCCGCGGTGGCTTACCGGTGCAGTATGTGATTCAAGCCCCGAATATCACAAAACTGAAAGAAGTATTACCAAAGTTTTTGGCACAAGCTTCTCTTCGCCAAGAATTTCAGGTGGTGGATGTCAATTTGCGATTTACAAAGCCGGAGCTATATGTTGAAATCAACCGAGATAAAGCGCGAACAATGGGTGTTTCTGTGGCTGATATAGGGCTTACGCTTCAATTGGCATTAAGCGGGCAGCGCTTTGGCTACTTTATAATGAATGGCAAGCAGTATCAAGTCATCGGCCAATTTGACCGTCAAGATCGCAATGACCCGCTTGATTTAAGGTCACTTTATGTGCGAAGTTCGCAAGGCAACTTGATACAGCTTGACAACTTGGTATCACTTTCGGAGCGCGCTTCGCCGCCACAACTCTTTCGATTTAATCGCTATGTTTCTGCAACCGTTTCGGCAGGGCTTGCCCCGGGTCGAACGATTGGTGAGGGAATCGCTGCAATGGATGAAGTTTCAAAAGAAATTTTGGACGATTCGTTTACCACTTCACTTGCAGGTGTATCGAAAGACTTTGCGGAAAGCTCTTCAAGCCTCGCTTTTGCTTTCCTTCTCGCATTAATTTTAATTTACCTTGTCCTTGCGGGTCAATTTGAAAGTTTCCGAGATCCGTTTATCATTCTATTCACAGTTCCACTTGCACTCGCCGGATCGCTGCTTACCCTTTGGCTATTTAATCAAACACTCAATGTCTTCAGTCAAATCGGAATCATTATGCTTATTGGGTTGGTGACGAAAAACGGGATTTTGATTGTTGAATTTGCAAATCAACGAAAGGAAGAAGGGCTGACAATGCGTGAAGCCATTGAGGATGCAGCGGCGTCGCGCTTCCGCCCCATTTTAATGACAAGTCTTTCAACCATTCTTGGCTTCTTGCCGATTGCACTTGCCTTAGGAGCAGGCTCGGAGAGCCGAATGTCAATGGGGATTGCTGTTGTGGGTGGAATGACTTTTGCGACCATATTAACACTATATGTTGTTCCTGCAATTTACTCCTATCTCTCTAATGCAAATTCCGGAGCGGAGACGCTTCAAATGAAGACGCTTTTCAAAAAAGCAGAAGAAGAGCCGGTATAACTTTTTGTATAACTTTTTTTTGAAGGGAGTTCATAAATGAACTCCCTTTTGATTTAACTTACATTTAATTTTCCTACATTTTTCCATCAGTTTTTAAAATCCTTCAACCTAAATGAGCAGTCCATCGCAACTTGATCTTACATCGCTCGATCTGACACCAGAGTTTTCAGAAGCTTTTCGGTTAATGGAAAAAACGACGGATTGTCTTTTTATCACGGGCAGTGCGGGAACGGGGAAATCGACTTTGCTCACTTATTTCCGCGAAAACACAGTGAAAAATGTGGTGGTTTTGGCGCCAACCGGAATCGCTGCGCTTAATGTTGGTGGGCAGACCATTCATTCCTTCTTCAAATTTCCCATTGGCGTTATTACGGGCCAAGCCATTAAAAAGGCAGAGAAACCGGAACTCTACAAAGCCATTGATACACTCATTATTGATGAAATCTCGATGGTTCGAGCGGATATTATAGACGGGATCGATCACTTTATGCGCACGAATGGCCGGGATAAAAAACTTCCCTTTGGCGGGGCTCAGGTGATTATGATTGGCGATGTATTTCAACTTCCGCCTGTGGTTACGAGCGAAGAAGAACAGACACTTTTCGGGTCGTATTATGAAACACCTTACTTTTTTAGTGCAAAAGTTTTTGACTCCCTGCTCCTTCGAAAAATTCGCCTCAATAAAATCTTTCGCCAACGAGATCCCCATTTTATTGAAGTACTTCAAGCAATACGAAGCAACACAGCAACCAACGAAACATTGCAGACGATTAACCAACGATTTTTTCCCGAGTTCATTCCCGATGCAGAAGACTTTTATGTTTGGCTCACATCCACCAACGATTTAGCGGCTCAAATCAACACTTCAAGGCTATTGCAATTAAGGGAGAATGAGTCTCGCTTTACAGCAGCGATTGATGGACGATTCGACAAGAAATTTTTTCCTGCAGAAGAAACGCTTGTATTGAAAAAAAATGCACAGGTGATGTTTTTGAAAAACGATCCCTCGAAGCGCTGGGTGAACGGGACGATTGGAAAGGTGAAGGAAGTTTTATCGGAATCGGTGAAGGTTGAAATTGAAACCGATGGTATCCGAAAAATTGTAACGGCTGAACGTGTGGAGTGGGAAATTTTGAAGTATGATTTCAATTCTAAAACCAAACAGATTTCATCGCAATCCGCTGGGAAGTTTATTCAATTTCCTTTACGCTTGGCGTGGGCGGTTACGATTCATAAAAGTCAGGGAAAAACATTTGACCGCGTGGTGATTGATATGGGGCGAGGCGCTTTCGCCCACGGGCAACTTTATGTGGCATTGAGCCGTTGCCGAACATTGAATGGCATTATGCTTCGTTCAAAAGTTCGACCGAGGGATATCATTGTTGATGAACGTATTGTGCGATTTGTGAATGAGCTTTGAATTAAGTTAAGTAGATTTATTTCTTCAAGGGCAACTCAATATAAAAAGTGGTTCCTTTTCCGCTTCCTTCAGATTCAGCCCAAATTATTCCTTCGTGCATATCAATGATTTTCTTTGCAATCGATAAACCAAGTCCGGTAGAACTTTCTCCGCCGGTGGGCTTTGCCGAAAGCCTCTGAAATCGTTTGAAGAGCCTTCCGAAATCAGTTTCAGAAAGTCCCAACCCTTCATCTTGAACCTTGAGCTGAACTGCCGCTTTCTCCTTTAACAGTTTAGACGGTGGCGAAACCATCTTTAAACTGATGTAAATGGGTTTGCCAACCGGTGAATATTTTATGGCATTTGAAATCAAGTTATCGAAAGCCGCGTAAATCCGCTCAGAGTCAATTTCTGAAACCAAGTTTTGCTCAATATGGGTTGAGATGCGTTGCTCCTTAGCCGCTGCTTGAGCCGATGAGCTTTCAATCGCTTGTTCTAGAAGTCGGCTGACATTTGTTTCAGCCGGCGAAATGGACATTACACCTGTATCACTCGCTGCAGTTTGTAAAAGATCAGTCACAATCAAAAACATGCGATCCGATGACCGTTTGATTGCTGAGACCATCGCTCGCAATTCCATTACTTTATTCGCTTCTACCGACTCCACGCCTTCAAGTTTCTCAATAATCAGTGCCGCAAATCCACCGATACTTTGCAAAGGATTTTTTAAGTCGTGAGCCGCAATCCCCAAAAGCTCTGTTTTAAGTTTATCCGCTTCAAGCGCTTTTTCTCTCTCTTGTTCCGCTTCACTCCGAGCAAGCTCCGCTTTCCGCTTTTCTTCTCGCTCACTTCTCGTTCTTTCTTCAACCAGTTTTTCCAATTCTTTTTTTCCGGCTTCAAGAGCAATCGTTCGAAACCGTACAAACCCAAATACAGCCAACACTCCGATTACAATCATCAATGCCTTAAACCACGCAGACTCATATATGAATGGCTTAATTGATATTGAAATGGTTTGATAGGTATCCGGCCAGCGCCCTTCACTATTCGAGGCTTTTACAAGAAATGAATAATCGCCCGGCGAAAGATTGGTATAAGTGGCCTCTCGCAATGTTCCGGATTCAATCCATTTATCATCGAAGCCATTTAATTTGTAACGAAATTTAATTTTTTCCGGAGAGTAAAAAGTTACAGAGGTAAACATAAATCGAATCCGATTTGTCCCTGCGTCGAAATCTCTTTCCTGATGCTCTCTGGGTAATACAATTCTTTTCGTTTCAGATTGAATTTCGATCACTCGGGCAACTGCCGGTTCAGGAAGATCCTTTAAGTTTTTCGGTTGAATAAGCGATACCCCACGATTGGTCGGAAACCACAATACCCCATTCGCACCGACCGCCCCAGTTGCAGGAACTGTGCACGCATCGGTTCTCATCCCATCCGCCTTTCCAAATTGCCGAACATCCAACTCCGCTTCAGGCAAATTCAACACTGATTTCTTCACACGCATAATGCCTTGAACTGTTCCTAACCATAACATTCCATCGTCATCTTCAAGGATTTGAAACACCGGTGTCGATAAAAGAGGATTCCGTTGCGATAAATTTTCAATTTCCCCCTCTCGTAAACAAAAGAGCCCATCCTTTGTGCCAATCCAAACAATTCCTTTCGCATCTTCATGAATCGTAAAGATAAATTCAGAAGAAAGCCCTTGAGACTCATCAAACTGTATCGCAACACTGTCTTTCAGCAACCAAACCCCGGCACCATCACTTGAAACCCACACCCCTGACTTACCAACTGAAAGTGAATTAATAGAAACTGATTGCAACTTAGAATTCGAAAGCAGTTCAAAGGCGTCACGCAGAGGATTATAGATTGCAATTCCTCGCCGTGTGCCTACCAATAATTGGCCTGCTGTATTTTCAACGATTGAGCGTATCGCTTTGCTCGGAAGTCCTTGATCAGTATCATACGCTTTGAACCGATTACCCACCCGCTTGTAAAGTCCGCGGCCAAATGTGCCAACCCAAAAGTCGCCGTTTTTCTGTTTTGCAAGTGCACGAATGACATCTGTTGGCAGTCCTACATCACTATTAAATCGAACAATCTCACCGCTCGGCATCACTTTTTGAAGCCCACCATACGCGCCAATCCACATTTCACCATTTGATCCCGGTAATATGGCGTAAATACTATTTCCCGCAAGTCCTTCTCTTGTGGTGATTGTCGTGATACTGCCATCCGTTATTTTATTTGCACCGGCACGCGCTGTTCCGACCCAAATATTTTTTTCACTATCCTGCGCGATATCCGTGATCTCTGAACTTGACAGCCCTTCTGACTCTCCAAAGTGAGTAAACCCGTAGGCATGACCTTGAGCCGCAATTTTCAATGAAAGCCTGTGAACGCCGTCTGTCGTGCCAACCCAAACATCACCATCGGCCGCAGTTTCCACATCTAAAATGGCATTTCGCTGCGGTCCATTCGGAAAAGCATCATAATTGGTTAATCGTCCTTTCAAAAAACTTGACAGTCCCTTCAATCCGCCAATCCACAATTCGCCAACTCTTCCAACATGAAGAACAGAAATGGTATTGCTTTGAAGCCCCAAAGCTTCAGTGAAATGAAAGCGCTCTGCATTGGCCTCACCTCTACAGATTCCGTAAAGGCCCTTAAAATCTGTTCCTATCCAAAAAATACGTTTCTGCGAAAGCGAATCCCGATTCTCGGCTAGCGCACGAACTTCCATCCCTTGAAAACGTGAAAGAAGTGAATCAGAATTTAGGGGAGCTAATTCAGGAAGCTTTGGTTTTGGGAAAAGCATCACTTTCGCAAGCCCTTTGCGTGTTCCAACCCAAAGCGCCGTGTCACTCGTTTCATAAATGGCGGAGATATTGTTATCAGGCAAACCTTCTTTGGTTGTGAAAGTCACAAAGCGTTCAGGGGTCACTAAAATAAGGCCGTTTCCAGTCGTTCCCAGCCATAGATTCCCAAATGAATCTTGCATAATCTTCCGAACCACATACCCTTTGAGCGTTTCACCATACTTGGTTTGAAGTTTGGCAAATTTAATTCCATCAAACACAAACACACCCTCGTATGTCCCGAAGTATAAAAAGCCTTCCTTGGATTGAAGAATGGAAAGCACCCCCGAAGGCAAACCATTTTCACTCTGCCACGATTGAAAAACATATTGCGTGGGCGCTTTTTCAATCTGCGCTTGTGTGACGTTTGAACAAAAAGCAATTGCAATAATGACATCAAAAACAAAAAGAATCCCCATTCTTGCTCTCGAAGGTAAAGGCCGAATGAAGGGCAATGCGAAGCTTTGTGATGATCTAGGATTCAATTCAGGAAGATTTTAGTTCGGTTGATAGGGTAATCTTTCCGCAACTTTCACCGCTTTCGATGTATTTCAATGCTGCCGGTAATTCTTGAAAAGCAAAAGTCTTTCCCATAATGGGTTGATAGTTTCCTTTTCGATAAAGCTCAAAAAGACTTTGATATACCGATTCAAACCAAGGCGGGTCTGCGGTTGCGGCCCGCATCGAAAAGCCTAAAATTTGATGGGAATGAAAAACCAATTCATAAGGGTTAAATGGCGGAATATCTCCGGCAGAATTTCCGTAGAGTACAACCTTTCCAAAAAGCCGCAGGTATCGGAAGTTTTGTGAAAATTCACTTCCCCCGTTTCCATCAAATACAAGAGATACACCACGATCTCCGGCACACTGATGAATTTCGTCCTCTTTTTGAGCCCGCCCCGAGACCACACACCACTCCGGTGGTTCAAGTTTTAACTTTTCTAAAAACCACGCTTTTTTTTCTGCTTTCCCCACCAATGCCAGCACTCGAAACCCAAAATGCTTTGCCATTTGAACCACGGCTGTACCGGTTGCCCCAGCCGCTGCATGAACAAGGCAGACGGCATTTTGATGATGCAATTCCTTCACTCCCTGAATATGCAAAAGATTATAAGCGGTTTGAGCAGCCACACCGAACCCGGCGGCTTCAGTAAAACTCATCCCAATCGGAATTCGCTGAATCGCATATTCCGGAACAATCATTTTTTCTGCAAATGCCCCTCCCCAATGATTGACTGCGAATACGCGCTCTCCAATTCCAAATCGGAAAGCATCGCGGCCAGTCCTGCTTACCACCCCAGAAACTTCCGAACCCGCTTCTTGCGCTTTTCGCGTACCTCGTTCAAGTGAGTGGCCGGCTATCTGAGCACGAAGAATTTTGATATCGGCATAATTTAACCCTGCAGCTTTAACGGTAATTTCTACTTCATTATCGTGAAGCACGGGCACATCAATCTCTTTCAACTGATAATGCCCATTTTCAAATACCCACTTTTTCATTGCCTTTAACGAATCACATTATTCAATTGCAAGCCCTAATGCTTTTGCCGCCGACATCACTTCCTCTGCATGACTTTCCGGTTTTACTTCCTGAAATACTTTTCGAATTATGCCCTCTCGATCAATCAAAAAAGTCACACGCTTCGCTAATCCAATTGATCCCAAAACCCCATACCTTTTACTCACTTCCTTGCTTTCATCCGAAACCAAAGTGAAATTAAGTTTCTCATTTTTCCTGAATTCTTCATGTGATTCAATATCATCGGTGCTGATTCCAATCACCTCAATTCCAGTTGCCTCAAAAGCATCCATTTTATCCCGAAATGAACACGCTTCTTTTGTACAACCCGGAGTCCCGTCTTTAGGGTAGAAATAAAGGACAACAGCCGATTTCCCCTTAAATTGTGAAAGGGTTACTGTATTCCCATTGTCCGATTTTAGAGCAAAGTCCGGCGCTTCTTGATTTTCCGAAAGAATTACAGCCTGCTCGCTGCAACTTGCGGCAAATATCACCATCATCACGAGAGTGAAATATCTAAAGTTCAATGTCATATCGAATTCATTTCATCATTATTGAATCACGCCAATTACTTGGTTTCAGTTGCAAGAGGCGTGATATCTTCCTTTTGACTTTGCAAATCATTGATGAGTTTATTGGTCAAAGAAATATCAAATGCCAAGGCTTCTAAATTTTGCTTCACAACAATTCGCTCTAAAAGCTCTTTTTGCGCAGGTGTGGTTCGAGAGCTAAAGAGTTTTGCAACACCTATGGCAATATTAATAAGACCTCCCGCAAAAAAAGCACTCGTTCGATTTCGATAAATCCATTCCGTTTGCCCTTCAACTCCATCGCCAAACCTCATTGAAATCACCATCTTTTGAATTTTGGCAATATTTCCGGTTTCAGCAAGCGATTGATTGCTGCTTGTCAGCCCGCGAAGTGCCGCAAGGCTCCACTCTGCCACACCGCCGACCAACCACATTTGCGATTTATAGCGAGCCGTTTCAACAAGCGGTCGCAAGAGAGTATCACTTTCCCAAAAACTTTTGTTTCCTGAAAGGTACTCTTCCGCAAAGCGCGTTTTACTTGAAACAAGCAGCCGCCCTTCATCTGTAATTGCAGCGAAAAGCCGTGGCTTAAGCCTTGTAATCCGTGGGTCACTCCAAGTTTTTTGAAGTGTATCTTTTTGTGAAAATCCAGTGAGTAGGAGCGATAGCTTTTCAATCGGTAAACGACCGCTTACAAGCAAAAGGAAATCCGGCTCATACCCTTCCCTTGCCTCAGCAGCATAAATTAGTGTATCAAGATCGCGCAGAAGCACAAAATCAAGCGATTTCGCAAGCGAATCCAACGATGCTTCCCCCAAAGTGGCACGCGAATCTTTAATCGAATCCGGAATAATCTCTTTCCAAAACACCGTTTTCCGAATATCATGAAGGCTTAAAAAAACGATGAGATTGACGCCTTTAGGTAACCGATCAAGGCTTTGGTACATTGCCGGAGAAATGGATTCACAAGGCAAGCGCTCTAATTCCCAATTGATTCGAAGTGCAACGCCCATAAAAAGCATTGAAATTATAGATACAAAAATCAGAACGCCATACCGATTTTTTTTCGGCAGCATTCCTCCCATTGGGTCACTGCTTGGGTCAAGTGGTGGTGGCGTTTGTAAGTCTTCAGGCATGTTACTTCTATTTGAAATGAATCAGTTTCGATGGTTTGAAATTGCAGAGGTTGCAAGGAAATCCGCGCGGTTATTAAGTTCGTCGTCACTATGCCCTTTCACTTTTACAAAAGTCACCGTGTGCTTTTCGGTCAGCGACTCCAGCTGTTTCCAAAGGTCTTGATTGAGAACGGGAGATTTTTTTGCGGTTTTCCAACCGCGCGACTTCCAGCCTTGAAGCCAGCCTTCGTTAAAGGCTTGAACAATGTAATTCGAATCGGTGTGAAGGTGAACACTGCAGCGTTCCTTTAGCTCGGAGAGCGCCATTATGGCAGCCATCATCTCCATTCGGTTGTTGGTGGTTTCCTTGACATACCCAGAAATTTCTCGTTGAGTTCCGTTGTAAATCAGAATTGCTCCCCAACCGCCCTCGCCCGGATTTCCGCTACAGGCGCCGTCGGTATAAATGATGACCTCTTTTTCTTTTGTTTGAGATAATGCCATAATAAAACCCGTTATCTCGAAAGATAAAAAGATTCCGATGATCTCCTTGAAACCATCGGAATCTTTTTTTATTCTGTTATGATTTGACTTGAAAAAAGAAACTCGTAAAGTATCCCTTAGAGTTTTCCTTCAGATCTTAAATAGGCCGCAAGTTCAGCTGTTCCGTTTTTGCTGATGTTCTTGATTGCACGGGTTGATAGGCGCACGCGAACCCATTTTTTTTCATCTTCAAGCCAAATTCGCTTTTCTTGCAAATTCGGTTCGAAACGGGTTCTGCTGTGATTGTTTGCATGTGAAACGGTGTTTCCGTACATGTGCTTTTTTCCGGTTAAAACACAAACTTTAGACATAGTAATCGTAGTTAAGCCGTTGATTCAAAAAATTTTGCCCGGGAGCACGCTTTTTTTAAGCGGACTGGGTTCCCTAGATATTCTCCAAAAATAAGGGGGCAAATATACGCCAATTTCTTTATTTTACAAGTCGTTTTCACATAATTAAAGCTCCACCATTATTCTTCATTAATTTTCAGCCGCCCGAAGCGCTAATAAAAAAAGCCCTTTATCCGGGCTTTTAGATTAACGTATAAGAAATGCTTTATTTCCCACCATTGAGCGATTCTTTTTTGGCTAAGAGGGCCTCTTTGGTTTCCGGAAAATTTGGGTCTTTCACACAAGCGTCAACAGGGCAAACCGCCGCACATTGAGATTCTTCATGAAACCCTACACACTCTGTGCATTTCGCCGGGGTGATATAATAATGATCATTGGAAAGTGCCGCATGCTTTTCTCCACCAAGCTTCCATTCATAACCCGGTTCGTAAATTGCTGTATTTGGGCACTCCGGCTCACAAGCGCCGCAAGTAATACAATCATCTGTGATGTGTAACGCCATAGATTACTCCTTTTTACTTCATTTTTTTGATTAAATGCCCGTCTCCTTTTCGGGCGAAACTTAGCAAAAATACCAAAAAAAGATTTTTTAATAAAACAGCTCCTAAAATTGTGAACACACGGGGTTTAATGATGATTTCGCCCCTGCGGGGCTTGGGGCTTTCTTTATAATATTTTTTAAGCAAAAAAACGAAATCCCGTAATGCAACAGGATTCCGTTTTCTAACAATTAAGAATTAAATAATGATCAACTACAAATACACCCTTACCATTCGGTGCCACGACGGCCAATCGTGAGGGGCATCGTTCCAAATATCACGCTGATTCCAGATGCCTTTGCTCCACATTTTATGAGAAAGCTGGATTGTGGTTTCGCGGCATTCTTCAATATCCCACGTGCTTGTTACCAATTTCCAATCAATGCCTCGGATTCGCTCAAGGGTGTAATGATCGTGCATATTCGGAATGTACTCTAAAGGCGAATTGAAATAAATATCGCTGCTGTGATAACCTCCAAAGAAATCTGTCTCATAGCCGCCTGCCATTGCTACAACTTTATTGACATACTCGGGATGTTTCAAAGCAAAATTGACAGCTAAAAAAGCACCAAAACTTGCGCCGGTTAAAATGGTAAAGGTATTCCAATTTTTATATCGCATAAAGGGATAAACTTCATGCATCACATATTGTTCCCATTGATTATGATACCACATTCGGGTATCGGGGTGCGCATTGTAATTATACCAAGTGGCACCTGCAAGTGAATCGATAAGGTAAAATTGCAAATGACCATTATCAATCTTATCGCCCAACGTATTCATCATCCCTTGGTCTTTCCATTCATAGAAACGGGCGTATGAAGTTGGCAATACCAAAACGGGAACACCGGTGTGGCCGTAAACGAGCAATTCCATATCGCGGTGAACGCGGTGACTATACCATTTGTGATACTCGACGTGCATAAAAGGTTGTTTTATTTCTTAATCTCTGATTTGACGCGTGAAAAAAAACCTGATATTATTTGGTTTCCAAAACTTCCGCAAAAATGCTGAACTTTTGTACGCTTTGCTTGATTTTTAATTAAGCGTGACTTCGGTTTGCTTATCAAAGAAAAGAATTTTTGAAACATCCATTGCAAATTCAAATTCTTCGCCAACCTTTGGAACATGTCTCATATCGACACGGCTGACAAACATATTATTCATTTGCGAGCTTTGGAGGGCATAATAAATAAAGGTTTCATTTCCCATCGGCTCCACAACATCAATCGGCAATTTCGCTTTTACAACATTTGAAGCCCTTTGAGAAAAGCCTGCGTCATAAATGTCTTCCGGCCGAATTCCCATTACAACTTCTTTACCGACCATTTGCTTGACTTTTGCCGCCACTTCTTGAGGAAGTGTAAATTCCATCTTCCCGTTTTTATCTTTGAAACCCACGCCGCCGGTATCGACAATCATGCCATCAACAAAATTCATTGCCGGACTTCCGATAAAGCCTGCTACAAATTTATTGACCGGATGATTATACAAATTAAGTGGTGTATCGATTTGTTGAACACGTCCATCCTTCATGACCACGATTCTATCGGCCATTGTCATTGCTTCAACTTGGTCGTGTGTGACATAAACCATCGTTGCGCCAAGCATTTTATGAAGCCGCGAGATGTTGGTTCGGGTTTCGACGCGCATTTTGGCGTCGAGATTGGAGAGGGGTTCATCGAAAAGGAAGACTTTGGGTTTGCGGACAATGGCGCGTCCGACGGCAACGCGTTGCCTTTGACCGCCTGAGAGCGCTTTCGGCTTGCGATCCAAGTATTTATCAAGACCCAAAATACGGGCAGCTTCATCGACTCGGGTTTTTATTTCTTCTTTAGGATATTTTCTCAATTCAAGCCCGAACGCCATATTTTCAAATACAGTCATGTGCGGGTAAAGAGCATAATTTTGAAACACCATTGCGATATCTCTGTCCTTTGGTGGCACATCGTTCATTCGAACGCCATCTATCAGTAAATCACCACCAGAAATTTCTTCTAACCCAGCGATCATTCTTAAAGTGGTTGATTTGCCGCATCCTGACGGCCCTACCAACACCACAAATTCTTTATCGGCAATTTCGAGATTGACCGCATGCACGGCTTTGACACCGCCTTCGTAAACTTTTTCGATTTGATTGAGAACAACTGTTGACATAGGTTTTTTGCTTAGCGGCAATGCCGATTTCGCTTAAGTTAATTGGAAAAGTAATGATTGAATATATCCTTATAAATGTTCTTCAACGCTTATTGAAGCAAATAACCGCTTAAGTTTCTCTTTCAAGGTTTTTGAAATTTTTATTCGTTTCTCTTGAAATCTTTACGCAATACAAAGCCTGTTTTTCAATTTTTGTACCCAACTGTATGGCACCGTAAGCTTACCAAAATTTTCATCATCTTGAGGCTTAACACCGTGATAATCAGCGCCGCCGGTCATTACCAGAAAATACTCGTTTGCAATTGCACGGTAAAACTCACGCCTCTCTTCGTTGTGAGAGGGATGAACAATTTCCATTCCATCAAGCCCCTCATCGATGAGGTAACGCACTGTATCATCCGGTACAAACCGACCGGGATGTGCCAGCACCGAAAGTCCACCTGCTTCATTAATTAAACGAATCACTTCAGCTGGCGCTGTCTCAATCCCCTTTTCATAGGACTCACAGTGCGTTCCGATATAGCGGTTAAAAGCTTCATTAAAACTTTGAACATACCCTTGCTCTTGAAGCACAGCGGCAATATGAGGTCTTCCGACCGAGCCGTTTCCGGCTTTTTTCAAAATTTGCTCAACCGTGATATTGATGCTTTCGCGCTTTAAATTTTCTACAATTCGATCGGCACGCTTCAAGCGTTCTTTTCGGCAATACGCGAGGTAATCGACAAGCGGCGAATGATGATAATCGATATAATATCCTAAGACATGTATATCGCGCCCTTCATGCGAAGTGCTCACTTCAACGCCCGGAACCAATTCCATTCCAAGCTCCCGCGTGCGTTCAAGCGCAATATCAATTGCGGCGAAATTATCATGATCGGTGATGCTAATGGTATGAAGCCCGGCGTGATAAGCCTTCTCTACCAATTCCAATGGCATCAGTGCCCCGTCCGAACAAGTGGTATGCATATGCAAATCAGCCACAGCACCATTGGGTACTGCGCTGCCTACGTCCATAGACATTTTTGTTTAGGTTAACGTTATGTAAAATTAGTTTCATGAGAATATAATAAAATTCAGTTATCAGAATTCAACAAAGAGTTATGATTGACGAATAATCTTGAGGAGATAAGCGTTTTCAAGTATGGATGATTGATTGAAAGATGTAAAGGCGTCGAATTTTAACCCCAGTAAAGAAATAGAAAATTGTTTTGGCTCGCGACTCATAAGCAGAACTCTCAAAAAGGAATGTTATTTTGACCTCTGTTCGAAGAGCGGCTTCAAATGAAGTGCTCATAACGAAATGTCATTCACCAATCAAATCTGCAGTATGCCGAAAGAAGTATCCTTTTCAGCCGAATCTCACGAGACGCTCACGCTCCTCAAAAGCCTTCCGATATTTAAACGATTTTCAGATACCGACTTGCTTTCAATCGGAAAGTTGATGCTCCGGTTTGAATACGCAGAAGGTGAGTATGTTTTTCATGAAGGTGAAACCGGAAAGGAGCTTTTCATTGTCGAAAGTGGAAAGCTTGCCCACGAGCGGCATCATCATACCATTTTCTTTTATACCGAGCGCGAAGTATTTGGCGAGGAATCAATGTTTCAGGGTCGCCACCATCAATATTCGGTTAAGGCAGTTCAACCAACCACCATTTATTCAATTTCCTCCGATGCTTTAACGAATGGGCAAGGGTTGCCATTAGAAGTATATGCCAATTTCTACCGAGAAGTCTGCGATTTTATGACCGTTCGCTCTCACGAAGAAGAAATGATTTACCGCGAAATGGATGTGCTCTTGGTTCAAGACGGAGGCTGCGCACCGGGTTATAATCCGGTTACGGCTTTTTTGACTGAGTTTCTTGAGCAAGCCGGTCGCCGTGTATTTATAGCCAAAGAAGGCTTTAAGTCGCTTGTCAGTGGGCAACAAGACGATTATCGCTACTTGGTTTACAGTATGGGGCTATACAAACAATTGGAGCGAATTCCGGGCGTGATTTTTTCTCCACCGCTTCGCGAAGCACGCGGGGCCGACTTTCGCACAGAGCGTTACGGCGATTTCAAGCACGACGAAAATATCCGCAAAGCAGCAGAGAACTTGATTCAACGCAAAGTAAAAGTGCTTATCGGTATTGGTGGAAACGGCACTTTCAAGGGAATTGATCGGCTGAGCCAACTTTTACCCGAAACCGTTCAAACTTTCTTTATTCCGGTGACGATTGATAGCGATATTATCGGCACCGAGTGCATTGGGCAACATACCGGTGTGGAAGTTGGGGCAGAAAAAATTCGATGCTATATGGCCGACGCGCGCACGCATCACCGATGCTACATCATTGAATTGATGGGTGCCGCCGGCGGTTACCACGCCTTGCACTCATGCTTAGGCGCGGGGGCTCATTTGGCTGTTCTTCCACAATCGAATTATGACCCTGTAAAGCTTTCTCAAGCACTTAAAAATAGAACCTCAACGGTGATTGTTGTGGCTGAAGGATATAAGGCAGACGAACGAAAGTCAAAAGGATATCAAGGAAACGCGGCTGAATACTTCCGTGATCAATTGCTTGCGGCAGGCCTTCAGACGCGTCAACGGGTGATTTGCGAACCCTTTTCGAGAGATGTGCGCGGCGCCCGACCCAATAATAACGACATTACGCTCGCTCAGCGGATGGTTTGCAAACTCACCGAACTTATCAAAGACAAACATAATCGTATGATGCCCGCTGTGCTTTCGGGTAGAGATTACGCCATTCCATTTTATGAAATCAGAACCGAAAATTCGGTTGAATCGAATTTAGCCGAGCTTGCAAATCGTTTGGGAGTGTAGGTTTCAAAATCAAAAAGGTTTGTTAAACTATTTTTTTACAAAAAAATCTTTTTGAATGAGTCCGAATCAAACTATCCTCTTCGTCTTGAGAGTGTAGAGCATAAAGTTCTACATTTATCAACAAAAAAGGAGAAAAGTTATGATTTTAATAATGAAAATTTCAGGTTTGGTTATCCTCTCATTTGGGTTAATCATTTTCCTTCTTTCATTGGTTTCACCAAACTCAATCGTCATTTCAAGAAAAATTTACATAGATGCACCAAGAGAGCAGGTTTTCTTTACAGTGTCTCAATTAAATCTTTTTCCAAAATGGTCACCATTTTTAGAAAATGATCCTCATCAACAGTATGAGATTATTGGTGAAGATGGAAAAATTGGAGCTCACTATCGTTGGGTTGGCGTCAATGAAACAAGTGAAGGAATTCAACGGCTAACGGAGTTAAACCAAAACGAAAGCATTGCATTCACTTGTGAAATAACAAAACCTTTTGAATCAAAACCTTCGTTTGATTATCGATTTGATGTAAAAGGAAACGGCACATTAGTGACACAAACATTTAGGACTCAACTCCCATTTCCTTCCAACATTATCTCTAAATTAGTTTCGCTTTCAGAAAAGATTTCTGTAACCAATGAAAAAGGATTAAAAAACCTAAAAAAGTACATTGAAATGAAAAAATAGGATTGTTCCATCGTTCTAAATCTTAAAACAAAATCTATATGAATAAATACATGCTTTTATTTCGCGACTTAAAAATGAATGATGAAGCCTTTGCTTCTCTTTCTCCAAAAGATATGCAAGCCTCTTTAGAAGAATGGGGCAAATGGATGGGCAAACTTGCAGCAGAGGGAAAATTACTTGGTGGAGAACCCTTGTTGCCATTTGGGAAAGTGATACGTGGGACAATTAAAAAAATCACTGACGGCCCGTTTATGGAAAGTAAAGAAATCGTTGGTGGATATTTAATTATCAATGCTGCATCGCTTGAAGAAGCAACAGAGTTGGCCAAAGACTGTCCAACTTTGAAATCCGCGGATGGGAGCGTTGAAATCAGAGAAATAATGATCGTTAACCAACAGTAACAGAAGTGGATTCCTTCTTAAAAGGTACTAAGATTAATGAAATCACTGACCATCTTTTCAGACGCGAGTCTGCGAAGATGGTCTCAGTGCTTACTTCAATCTTAGGGAATGATCATTTCGACTTAGCCGAAGATGTGGTACAAGAAACTTTGCTACAGGCTCTAAAAGAATGGCGTTTTAAGGGCGTACCGGATAACCCAAGTGGTTGGCTTTTTACGGTAGCGAAAAACAAAGCCCTTGATGTTATTCGTAGAGATAAAAAACACATTCAATTGAGCGCAGCATTATCTGACTTAATTGAAGAACGCTCAACTCAATCTAATCCTCATCCGCTTTTTGAACATGATTATTTTTTGGATGAAGAAATTAAGATGATGTTTGTTTGTGCAAATCCAGATTTACCGCAAGAGTCACAAATCGCAATCATTTTAAAGGTGCTCTGTGGGTTTAACAACAAAGAAATTGCAAATGCCTTTTTAATTTCCCCAATTGCTGTAGAAAAAAGACTTACTAGGGCAAAAGAGATGCTCAGAGAAACTAAAATATCATTCAACCCATTATCTGAACCTGAAGTAACGGAGAAAACGCAAACGGTTTTAATGTCTTTATACTTACTCTTTAATGAAGGATATAATTCAAGTATTTCAAGCTCTATAATCAGGGAGGAGCTTATGGATGAAGCGATAAGACTTACTGCGATGCTCTTGCATATCGAAAGTACTTCTATTCCGGAAACATACGCTTTGCTTTCTCTGATGCTCTTTCATTATTCTCGAACGAAGAGCCGATTAGATGAGACAGGAAATATCATTTTATTAAAACATCAAAATAGATCTCGATGGGACCAATCAATGATTTCTTTAGGTCTCAATTTTTATAGAAAATCATTGTATGGAAATAATATTAGTAAATTTCATATTGAATCCTCCATTGCTTTAGAACATATCAAAGCAGAGACCTATGAAAAAACTGATTGGAATCAACTCATACATTTATACGATATGCTTTATTCGTTGGAACCATCTCCGATTGTCGCCTTGAATCGTGCCGTAGTCTATGGTGAAGTATATGGGCCGGATTATGCTCTAAAGTCTATTTTTTCCGATGAAACTACTTCTAACCTTAAAGACTCTCATTTTCTCTTTTCTGTTATCGGAGAATTGTACTTAATGAAAAATGACATCAACAATGCATTGATTAGTTATGAAAAATCTTTAGTACTCTGTAAATCAGAAAAAGAAAAGTTTTTAATTATTTCAAAAATTAATGACATTATCGAAAAGAATTCTAACCTTAATAGTTTATAAAACATGAAAGAAAGGACTGAATGGATTAATAATCTAAGAACAGCTATTACAATTTTAGTGGTTGCCCATCACGCTTCACTTTCATACACAACTTTTGCTAAATTTGACTCAACTAGGTATATTAATTCAACTCATCCAATTGTTGACACTCAACGATCATTAGCTTTAGATATCTTTGAAAATTTTAATGATATCTTTTTCATGTCCTTGATGTTTTTGATAGGCGGTTTTTTTTTGAATCAAAGCTTTATAAAAAAGGGTTTTTATGACTTTCTGAAAGACCGATTTTACCGCTTAGCCATTCCATTTATTTTCAGTACTTTTTTTATGTGGATTGCTTATTTTCCTCCTTATATTGTAGCCACAAATTCTTATGACTTTATCTCACATATATTTGATTTTTTTTCACAACAAGATTGGCCTTCTGGACCTCCGTGGTTTATATGGGTTCTTTTTGTATTTAACTTTATTTTTGCCCTTACTTACAAGTTTTTTCCTTTTCTTCCATCTAGTTATAACTCCATTGGCTATCCTTTAAATAACAAGCGTATCTTGTTTTCCCTTTTTATTTTCTTTCTACTCATTTACATCTCTTTTGTACCCTTAGCAATGTCAGTTGGTATAGGAACTTGGATTGGGTATGGTCCGTTAGATTTTCAATTACCACGAATTTTACAGTACTTCTTATTTTTTGCTTTAGGGATATATCTTGGAAAAATTGATTTTAATAATAATCTTTTTTCGATAAATTCCTTTCTCGTCAAAAATTCTTTTATTTGGCTAGCAGTTTCAATATTTTTTTATTCTCTTCTTACATTAAATGATTACTTCGGGTTTTTACGATCCTTGGTTCTCAACAACATCCTTCCTGAACTTATTGCTTGGTTAGTTTATTTTTCTATTTACCTACTGAGTTGTTTATTTTCCTGTTTAACGTTCCTTACTATCACCAAGAAGTATTTCAACTCATCAAATCAATTTATTGAATTTTTGAATAATAATGCATACTTATTATACTTAATTCATTTTGTTTTTTTAATTTGGTTTCAAT
Source organism: Chloroherpetonaceae bacterium (assembly GCA_033763895.1). NCBI lineage: Bacteria > Pseudomonadati > Chlorobiota > Chlorobiia > Chlorobiales > Chloroherpetonaceae > Chloroherpetonaceae bacterium. The sequence continues at coordinate 86,623 of JANRJQ010000008.1, forward strand.
TTTTATTTACATTTTTTTCTTTACACCCAATAATTAAGTTTTTCTTTGTTTTTATTTTTTCTTTACTTGCCAGTAATTTACTATCTGTTTATTTGCGCAAAATTAAAATTATTCGAATTTATCTTTAGCCTTCATGAATCAAGATCAACCAAAACAAACGCATAAACTCCTTACCCTTTTTAAACATTTTTTTTCAATAATAATTCCTACACTGCTAGGTGTTTTTATTGGTTTAGCAGGAAGTAATTATCAGAAACAAAAGGAATTAATGACTTATCAAGAAAAAATATTGGTTGCTATTTTGGAGGAACATCGTAATAATTCAATTGAGATAAAACACCAATTAACCCTTCATAATTTGTTAATTGATTCGTTATCTAAATATAATTCTGCAACAAATGTAAAGGTTATTGACATTATTCAAACTCTAAAGGGATTTAAAACTCCTACTATTCGATCAATCTTTTGGAAGTCTTTGGTTTCAGTGAATCTTCTTACCATAGAACTTGCTCGATTTGAACTCCTATCAAAAATTCAAAGTGAAACCGATAATTATTATTATCTCGAAAAAAAAATTGCTGATAAGCTTTATAACTCTTTGTATTCTTCATCAAAAGAAGATAAGGCCGTATTGGCTATAATGATAAGTGATTTGGTGTTTTTTGAAAACTCGCTATTGTCCTATTATCAACAATACGAGACGCTCTACCTGAAGTATGATTAGTGTATTTTGATAATTTTTTCACTTTTCTCATCCGTTTTGCTGGGGAAGTTTGTCTTAAATGTGTTCTCAAGTTCTGAGAACCTTGTAACACAACTTCTTGATGTATGAAAACGAATTTAAGATTAGCCATTCGAGGCATATTGTTTATGCTCGTTCTTAGTGGAAGTGCTTTTGCACAGACCAATTCTCAACCATTAAAACATAAACTTGAAACCCTGCACGGGACTTATTCCGACCAAATTGCTGTGGACTGGGGGAGAGGCACTTACGGCAAAAGTGTTTTTACTTTTAACAATGGGCACTGGACACTTCATTTCACTCTTGCCTTGGATTCACTTTTAAAAAATCCGGTGTTCGTTTTCCGAACCGTGGGTTTCTATAAAGTCATTGAGCCCAATTCTTCACTCCCGAATACCTTCAATGCCATTTTTTATGAAGATAAAAAGTGGGTGACACTTAAAACATCAGACCCTAAATTGGCTGAAGCCTTTGGCCTTTCGAGCTGCGGATTATTGCCAAACATCGAAAAGGATATTTCTGAAACGGGTTGCTCATTATGGAAACCCGTAAAGGCGTGCAATGAAGATCATGATTTGCTTTCGCTTGACAGCGAAGGCCGACTTTACTTTGGCTTAAGACCACCGGACAACGATATGTGCACCCCAGAAAAACGCCCCAAAACATTGTATCTGCCGGTAATTAAACAAAAAAATTAAGGAGCAAGGATGAATCATATCGCAAAGAAACTTGTCAACTTGATTGAAAAACAAGATTTTAGTGGTGCTCGGCAAAGCTTGTACCATCCAAATTGCAAAAGCATAGAACCCGGTAGCGAAGCCTTAATTGGAATTCAGGCACTTGGCGAAAAAGAAGCAAAGTGGCGAAGCGGGATAGAAGTTATTAACTCTGTTCGATGTTCTGAACCGATTTATGGTGGGCGTTATTTTGCAATTGGCATCACTTGGCAAATTACTTATAAAGGGCAATCGCCAACATTTTGGGAAGAATTAGCCTTATTTGAAGTTCAAAACGAAAAAATAATTTCTGAACAGTTTTTTTACACCGCTTGAAACAATGAATAGCCAATTTCATAGTCATGAAGAGGCATTGAAAGGCGCAATGGATGGTAACATCCACGCCTTTCATTTTTTATTCGACGCCTTTCGTCCACAGCTCAGAAGTTACATCTTTCGGCTTACAGCCAATTTTGATGATGCCGAAGATTTGGTTCACGACACTTTTCTTCGCGCCTTCGATCATATTTCCACATACCGTGGGGAAGCGGCACTGAAATCGTGGGTGTTCCAAATCGCAACGAATTTGGCGTTGAATCTTCTTTCTACGCGAGCCCGTTGGGTGCCGGATGTGAAGCAACGCGCAAAGGCTTTAGCACTGAGCAACTCGGAGGTAATGGATTCAGTTCTTAACACATTGAAGGAGAATCCTGCTGAAAAGTATGAACTCACCGAGCATATTGATGCATGTTTTACTTGCCTTTCTAAAACACTTCCATTAGACGAACAAATCGCTGTGATTTTGAAGGATGTTTATGATTTTTCACTTGCAGAAATGTGTTTGATTTTGGAGAAATCGGAAGGTAAAGTGAAATATTTGCTTCAAGGTGGGAGAAAAAAATTGATGGAAATTTTCGAGCACAAATGCGCACTCATCAGCAAAATGGGCGTTTGCCATCAATGCAGCGAGTTAAATGGAATATTTAATTCGAAGCAGCAAGCCGAGGAGGAAGAATCGAAACTTGATTTAGTCAAAAATCGGGAAAGATATGAACGAGAAGCGCTTTACAGTTTAAGAGTGGAACTTATACGCGGCATTGACCCGCTTCAAAGCCGGGGGCCGCGGATTCAAGCGGCGTTGCTGAAGGTTGACCGAATGGCAATGGGTGAAGTCAGCCTTCCCTGATTAGGGTTTTACCAACATCACTTTTTCTTCTTTGTGCTTTCTTGTTTTTGAATTGAAGATTGATAGCGTTCTACCCAAGTTGAAACGGTAATTTTTGTAGCAAGTGATTTGATCAAGTCATAGGGAATGGCGTCGGGCTTTTTGAATCGAAGGCAGCTTTTCCCCATATCTAATTTTGAAGAGACCGATTTCGCATACTCCTCTTGAAACCATTTGAGAAGGGATTCATCGCTATAAAGCGCCATATGATAAAGCGCGATATGGCTTTTCTGAGACGCAATAGAAATAAATGGGAGCGGGTCTTTGGGGTTGGTGTGGTAGCCGTCAGGGAAAATCGTGTGTGGAACGACATAACTAATCATGCCATATTGCATCACTTCCTCAAAACCTTTCGGAAGAGCCTCTTTCACTGTTTTGCGAAGCTTTGAAATCGCGGCTTTTCGGTCTTCAGGTAAGCTTTCGATGTAGGCATCGGGGGTTTTGGCTTCATTTTTCATTTGATTTCATTCGATTTGTTTTTCTTACCAAAAGAAAAATACTTAAATGAATGAAAACAAAACCCAAAAATTCCAACTTACTCCAATCCATTCCTTCTGAAATTTGCCATTGGGTGAAATTAACTTTAGAATAAAGGAATAATAAAAAACTGATGCTATTCCAAAGAAAAATGGTGCGAAGTGTTTGTGGTGAATAAATTTCCTGAATTTGAATCACCCTAAAAATCAAAATGGCACCAATCACACCAAGAAACTCCTCGCAAAAGCCCAAAAAATGGGTTTTTTGAAACGGAAATTCATATAGCACGTTTCTTACAAACAGATAGGATGAAAGGAGATTTCCATTCAGAAACGGTCTTAAACTAATCGCCAAAAGTGCACTAATAAAAAAGTACTCAACCCAATTTTCCTTTTTCATAAATGTTCATCAAACTCTCAATTATAATGTTATTAGTAACCAAAGAGTAATTTGCTTCGGCTCGGGAAGTACGCTTTTGCAATTTCTACAAAGAGAAAACTATAGGCAAACGTGAATACGATAAGTATGAAGGTATTATTGCTAATGGCAAGCGATTCATATCCAACGGCTTTTTCTAAAATCATAATCACCCATTGATGCAGAAAAAATATGGGAAGGCTTCTTTCAGAAATAAATTTTAACGGAGCACTCACCTTGGTTACCCATTTCGTAAATAATACCCACAAAAAAATGATGATGAAACCTTCTTTCAAATAAAAAAGATCAAACCCGTTAAGGGTCAAAAATGACTCCTTATGCAAATTCAAGTGGGTTTGAAAGAGGTTTACTTGTATGAATGAAAGAAGGGTTGCCGAAATGCCAAAATAAATCAAAGCTTTTTTTGGCATATTTAGAATTTTCATTTCATACTTCGCAGCTAATATTCCCATCAAATAAAAAACGCTGAATGTAATGGAAGAATGAATTGGCGAAATATTATCGAACGATTTTTGCGAGAATCCTGAAACAATGAATAATATAACGAGAATCGAAATCTGCCACTTTAAATCAATCCGACTAAATCGAATAAACAGTGGCGATAGTAAAAAAAAGATAAAAATGGTGGGAATAAACCAATAAGGAATGGCAATTCTTCCTGTCCATAAGTAATTGAAGTAAAGTTCTATCCATTCAAACAAAGAGTAATTAGCCTTTTCTTCTGTAAAATGCCGGACATAAGGCGGAAGTTTCTCGAAAATAAAATAAAGCGATAAAAACACACCAGTTAAAACGGCATAGGGAATTAAAATTGTTTTTGCGCGTTTGGTTAGGAATGTTAAAAAATTAAACTCTGATTCCGACCCTTTTTGAAATAGAAATCCGGAAACAAAAAGAAAAATGCTTGAACCTCCCGAAATGAGCCGCAGAATTGTCATTTCAAAAATGTTTTCAGCATTTTTCCCTCCAATGCAGTGCGTTACGACCACCATTATCACTGCGATCGCACGAATTCCATCGATTGATGCATTTCTTCTTTGTAACTCTTGATTCATTTTTTTCAAGTTTACTTCGGTGCAAAAAATCAGGCGCGAATCCCTCACGCCTGATATTTGATACAATTAGATCGCTTTAAGGCTGTTTATTCCGCAGTTTCACCATTTGTAAGATTGACCGAATAGGACTTTCCATTGACGACAACCGTTGCGGCTTGATTGCCTAAGAAGGTTATTGATACCGTGTAAGTGGCCGAACTTCCTGTTGAAAGTGCAACAGCAATTGTGCCCGATGCGGTGCCGCTAAGAATGCGTTTGGTTGCTCGGCTGACTTGCAGGTTAGAAACCGTTAAGGAAATCGTGCTTGTAAACACTGCTTTTTGACGCACCTTTGAAGTTTGACTGCCATTTCTGGTGTAGGTTCCGTTCACACTAAAAGCCGTTGCGGTAGGGAGAATGCCGCCGATTGTGAGGCTTGCGTTTGCACTATCGTTTGAAGAAACACGCGGCAAGTCGTAAGTGCCTTTCATTGAATAGGTGAAGGTTGCGGAAGTTGGGGGCGTGTTTAAGGCGTAGGCATAAGAAAATTGATAATTATAGGTTCGTGTACCTGTGTTTTTGACCTTTGAAATGGTGGTGTCAAAATTGCTGAATTCAACTGAAGGGATTTCGATGCTTTTCAGGGTTTCGCTTGATGCCGGTTCTGAGAGAATGACGGCGTCGCTCATTTGCGCTGCCAAACCGTTGGTTGCATCGCCATCACCTAAGCTTGCAGCAACTGCGTCCGCAGCATCGGCTTCTTCTACGCCGGCGGTTTCAAGGCCATTCTCTTTGCAGGAGCTTAGTGATAATGCAAAAACCAGAAAAATAAAAGTGTGTTTTAAGACGGAGTGTACAATTTGGCGTTTCATATTGATTTTATGTTAAGTAATGAAAGACGCCTATTGGAGTGTTGAGAGCCTTATTTTGTTTAATGTGATTTTGAATTCATTGATGAAAATCACAAAAAAGTTGTTCAATAATATTTTTCCTAAATGCGATTAAACCCTTCGAGATTTATCACCGTCTAAACGCATTTCTTCCTTCTTTACAGATTTTGACTGACCTGCCCAAAGTTTTTGATACCCCTCTATTCAAATTGCCAACCTTAAATAGATCTTGATTTTTTGCAAGTGATTGAATCGAAATGAGAAATGATAATGATGAGAGTCTTGAAATGGGTTAAGAACGGAAAGCAGAATCAGGCATTGAAGGGTTACTTTTTGCCGGCATTCTCTTCAACTTCAAATTGAACCCCCATCTTCCCTAAGTCGCTAAAGAAAGTCACGGGTTCGATATAAAGGCCTTGAAAATGCAAGCCGGGTTCGCGTTTACCTTCGAGGTATTGAATAATGCAAGAAGCAACCGATGCAGCGGTAATGGCATAACCATCTTCGTGGAAAAGGGACATCGTGATTTTCGCGGGCTTATCGTTTCGAATTCCCGAAGCAATGAGCTTTAACATCACTCCGTAAGGCGGGCGAGCAAATTGATCGAAACTCCACCGAAGCAATTTTCCTATCGGATTAAAAACTTGGGCGTGCCCAACTTTAACCGCCGCGACACTCACAGGCAAAACAAGAAAATCTGAAATCCAATTAAATCCTGCAATGTAAAACCCTGTTTCTTCCAAGCTCGGAATCAATACGGGCAGTGGCCACATTTCCTCTAACTTAAGCGGGGCACAGCGGCGATGTCCGAATTTTTTTCCAAAATCCACCCGTATCGAATGACTCCAACTTTCCTTCCACTTTTTCTTTTCAAAGTACGATGGGTGAAAGTCATCCAATTCTTCAGCCAATTCACGCGCGGCGCTTTCCGTGATTTGATTGTTGTTGCTATTGAGTTTGATTAAACTTGCCACATTGGCCTTTTCCAATTTTGAAAATTCGTTGGCGATAAACCGCACCATTGCGGAGGGAATTCCGGGATGAAACCCGCAATCGGTGATAAAGCATCTGCCGCTTTGTTGAATTCGTGGGGCAAGCTTTCTTAGGCCTTTTATCTTTTCTGTCGCAGATAAATTGAGATCAAAATAATCGATGTTTGCTTCTAAAGCAGCCTTCGCGATTTGCGGGTCATTATCCATTGTGCTTGAGGCAACCACAACCATATCCACCTGAACCAGCAAGCGCATTAATTTTTTTGTATCAGACGCATCCACAACCACACAATCCACTCGATTACCGCGATGCTTTGCAGAGAGCGCCGCGACGGCTGCCTCAATTTTAATTTTGTTTCTTGCCGCTAAGATGACAAGCATCGAGGTATGTTCTAAGAGCAAATCCGCTAAGCGAATGCCGACATTGCCGTATCCGCCAAGGATAAGTACGCGTTGCATAAATGTTTGGGTATGATGAATTCAACTCTATTCCATAAGGTAGAGGAGAGCAATGACATTCAAGATTAAATTTTTGTTTCCTAACCTATATTAGCCCCTTCGCTCGCCCATCGCCGTTGTTTTCCTTCGCTTCACCTCTTCTTAGCGAATCTCATTCATCCATCGAGACTTTCGTGCATATCGCGCTTTCATAAAGGAGGCTGAGAGTTGTTTTCAAAGGCTTTCTAAAGCAATAAATAAGGCTTCCGAAAATCGTTTTAAGCTTAAAAACAAAAAATTTATAACCTTAAAACAAATTGTTTTTAGCCTTAAAACAAAATGATTTAAGGTTAAACACTGCTTATTTTTAGCCTAAAAGTCATTTAAAACTGCGTGTTCATTTTGCTGGTAAAAAGCGTAAGATGGCGCATGATTCCACCTCTCCGCCAAAGTGGAAGCCAAATGAAACGAGAAATGAATTGGGATTTTTGAATTTAAGTTTGAATTGCTTGCCCTTGATATCTAAGGCATAGAAACGGTTGAAGTCTGTATTGTATAGCCGCATTCTTAAGTTCCATAATTTGCCACCCGGTTCGTTATTTTGAAAGATATAATAACCTTTTCTTACAAACATTCGCCCAAAAGCGCAGAATTTTTGATAAGATTTTATAATCGCTTTGATTATTTTGTACTTTGTTTATCTCACCATTAAAAATTCTCTAAAACTATGGCAATACAAATCATTAAGGGTAAAGACGGGTTAAACACAGGCGTTTTCGTTCCAATTGAAGAATGGATAACCATTATTCAAAAACATGAAGATTTAAAAAATTTGGTTGACTTGGAACAGAAACCCAAGCGAAAGATCTCTGAGCTTGCCGGTACTCTTTCCCCTGAGGCTGGTGAAGCATTATTGAAACATGTTGCTGATTCTCGAAATGAGTGGGAGGAAAGATTCAACCGTGAACTGAAGTAATGCTATACCTTTGGGATACCAATATCGTGATTCAATTTCTCGCAGGTTCTTTTCCTGAAAATGCAAGGTTATTTTTGACTTCAATTTCAAATGAAGAGCCTTCTCTTTCAGTTGTTACACAAATAGTAGCCTTAAGTTTTAATTTTTTTTCCATAAATGATGAATTGATTATGAATTCATTTATTGATGGGTCAAAAATTATCCCCCTAAATGACTCAATTATTTTAAGAACAATCGAACTAAGGAAAAGTATTAGGATTAAACTCCCAGATGCTATAATCGCTGCAACTGCTTTAGTTTATGATTTCGTATTGATTACGAGAAACACTTCTGATTTTAAGAATATTGAAGGAATAAATCTCTTAAATCCGATTCAATTATGAAATCTTCAAATTATGCCTACTTATTTATCTACTTTATCGACAACCCTCAGGTGATATTTATTCAGAGGGCATAAGATGAGAATTGCTAACCCTTTGAGTTTAAGGCATAGAAACGGTTGAAGTCGGTGTTGTAAAGTCTCGCTCTAAAGTTCCAGATTTTGCCCTCGCCTTCGTTTTCTTGGCCGGAGAAGTAATAGCGGTACCAAGGCGTAGCTCCCCAACCTACAGAACTTGGTGGAAGCATCCAACGCCCAAAGGTATTCTTCCTCAATGGCGATTTATCATTATTAATTTATTTACCCTATTCCTTCACTTTCAGTGCATCGCATTTCCCCGCCTTTTCATACATTGCCCCTCAATGAATTTTTGAAGTATGACTGAAACCATCAAAACCGATATTCTCGTCATCGGCAGCGGGATTGCAGGGCTTTTCTTTGCGCTGAAGTGCTCCGAATTTGCCGATGTTACCATTATCACCAAAAAAGAACGCTCCGATTCCAATACCAACTGGGCACAAGGGGGAATCGCGGCCGTGCTTACGCCTGAAGACTCCTTCGAATCGCACATTGCTGATACGCACGATGCCGGCGCCGGACTTTGCAACAGCGCAACGGTCGAGATTCTCGTGAAAGAAGGGCCGGAGCATGTGCGCAAGCTCATCGAGCTTGGGGTTGAATTCACTCGGGAATCGGGGGCACTACACCTTGTGAAGGAAGGCGGACACTCGGCTTATCGAATTGTGCACGCGGCTGATCTTACCGGAAAGGAAGTTGAAAGGGCGTTGCTTGCACGCGTTGCGGAAAACCCACGCATCACCGTGCTAGAGCATCATGCCGCGATTGAACTAATTACAGAGCACCACTTAGGGAAGAAAACCAATGACATTAATTGTTACGGCGTTTTCGCGCTCGACAGCCAAACCGGTTCTTTCAAAAAAATTCTTGCACGATTTACAATGCTTGCCACCGGCGGTGCAGGTCATGTGTATTTGCACACCACCAACCCCGATATTGCCACCGGCGATGGCGTTGCAATGGCCTACCGCGCCGGAGCGGAAATTCACAATATGGAGTTCGTTCAGTTTCACCCCACTACGCTTTATCATCCCAAAGCCAAATCGTTTCTTATCTCCGAGGCAGTTCGCGGATTTGGCGGCATTTTGCGAACAAAGAACGGCGATTCATTTATGAAAAAATATGATGCGCGCGAATCGCTCGCACCCCGCGATATCGTTGCCCGCGCAATCGATTCAGAACTCAAGCGCACCGGCGATGAATTCGTGTATTTGGATATCACCCATAAAACCGAACATGACATCAAAGAGCACTTTCCTAACATTTATGAAAAGTGTCTTTCCTTTGGAATTGATATCGCGCGTGAAATGATACCCGTTGTCCCCGCGGCACATTACTTCTGCGGCGGCGTAGCAACAGACTTGAAAGGCGCAAGCACCATTCAGCGGCTTTACGCGTGCGGCGAGGTTTCTTCAACCGGCGTTCACGGCGCCAACCGATTGGCAAGTAACTCGCTTTTGGAAGCGCTTGTCTTTTCACACCGAGCCTACCGAGATATCATTGTCAATTTTGATACCGTTAAAAATTCCGTTGATTTTCCCGATTGGGATGAAAGCGGCACCGAAAGCCCCGAAGAGTGGATTCTCATTTCTCATAACCGCAAAGAAGTTCAGCAGGTGATGAACGATTATGTGGGAATTGTCCGTAGTGACTTGCGGCTCGAACGCGCTCGGCGGCGGATTGAATTTTTGAAAGATGAGACCGAGGCATTCTACAAAAAAACCAAAGTTTCATCGGAACTGATTGAACTGCGCAACATTATCAAAGTGGCAAAGTTGGTTGTGGAAGCAGCAATGAAACGGCGAGAATCGCGCGGGCTGCATTACACTACCGATTACCCTCAGCGAGATAACAAGCATTTTCTTCATAATACCATTCTCCGTTCCTTCTGATGACGACACACTATGAGCGGCTTGGCGGTGAAGCTAAGGTTCGCGAACTCGCCGAGACTTTTTACCGAATTATGGATACAGACCCAAACGCGAAAACCATTCGCGCCCTGCATCCTTTTTCGCTGCATGAATCCACAGAAAAATTTTTCTATTTCCTTTCGGGTTGGACAGGCGGGCCGCCGCTCTATACCGACCGCTTCGGTCATCCGCGTTTGCGGGCAAGGCATCTTCCCTTTCCTATCGGAGAGAAGGAGCGCGATGAATGGCTTTATTGTATGCAAAAAGCACTGAATGAAGTTGTGGCAGATGAATCACTCAAGTTCGAACTCTTGGGCTCCTTTGCTCGCACGGCTGATTTTATGCGGAATAAAGAAGGATAATTTTTCTTCGATTCAACCGGTTTCTTTTTCACATCTCAATTCATCTTTTCACCAACATCATTTTTCAGAAAGCCATTGCATAACTTTTGGGAAGAGTTGATGAATGGCGTGAACGCTTCTAAAAGAATCGCTCTCATTTCCATACACCAAAAGCGGAACGGGGTTTAGTGTATGCTGTTCGGTGGAAAGGTCTTCAAAATTTCCGTGATCGCTGGTTAGAACAAGAAGTGTATGGCGAGGGTCGATTTGTGAAATGATTTCGCATAAAAATCCTTCAAGCCGCCGAATAATTTCAGATGAGGGAAGCTTTACGCGGGCGTGCCCGGCAAGGTCGGGGAGAAAGAATTCGAAAAAAACAGCCGTACCATCTTTTGCACAGTTCATCGCATTTCTCGCGGCTTCTTCAGGTGAGATTTCTTCGATCTCGGGATTTCCGTGTTCAAGATTTTTTTTCCACCACGCGCCTGTAATATCTCCCGAAACGGCTCTACCCGCCTTCAATTCCGGCACAGAAAAAAAGGCTTGACCAGCCAAAGCTGCGGCTTCAAAGAGAACTGAGGAACGAATTTTTCCTATCTGCCGAAGTTTCAGGCATGTTTCAATAAAGATGTTTGGATATGCATTCAGGTATATCGTTTTTAACCCAAGTTCGTTTAGGCACGTGAAGGGATTGAATTCACTTAGGAGCGGCTTTAAGCTTGAAGGCAGATGTGGGCCGAAGTGCCTTCCAAACCGCTCTGCCCCATTGATTCCGGTATAAATCGAAAACTGCCCTGTGCCGCTTTGACCAGCACCGGCCACATCAAGTCCGGCGTCGATTGGGAGAAGAAGAAAATCGTGAAGGGTTGATTTCGCAAGTGGTGTTACAAATTCGGTTCCGGTTAAAGCCTTGAGCCGTTTCATTGGAAACACGGAGAGTGGATTTGTTTCAGAAGCAGAACCAAGCCCAAGCCCATCCACAAAAATGAAGATGAGATTTTTCTCCCTCATTCAATCGTTCCCTTTTCAGTTTTTCTGCGGCGAAGCCTTTTGGCGTCGAAACAGTACCCAATTTTTCATGATATAACTATAAACACCGTAGCTCACCATTGCAGCAAAAATGCCAATCACAAACCCACCCAACACATCGCTTGGATAATGAACCCCCACATAAATTCTTGACCAACCTACAAGCAGGGTATAAACCCCGAGTGTCCACACAAAGGCTCGATCAATATTTCTTTGCTGCTCGCTTGTCTTCCAAAAGAAAAAGAAAATGATGGTGAATACTGCCATTGTATTCGCGGCGTGAGAGGAGGCAAAAGAAAATGAGCGAGATTGATCGACCAAAAGCCGAACATTTTCAAGCGCAAAACAGGGGCGGGTTCGTGCAACGAGCGGCTTAAAGAAACCGGAAGCGATTTGATCGGCAATGGCAATGGAAATCACAGCAAGAAGAACAATTACCACACCATCCCACTTTCTTCGGTAAACCGTGAAGAGTGCAACACCCGCAGCAATCCACCACGATTTCTTCAATGTTGTGAGATACACCAAGAGCGTATCCCAAAAGGGATTCGAGAGGGTTTCGTTGAGAAATCGAAACAGCCCAACATCAACCTGATATAGCCACTCTATCATTTCTTTGTTGTTTCGGCAATTGGATAAAATGTGGCGGTGATTCCAAACGTCTGTTCGCCATTCTTCTGATTTGATTTTTCACATTCTTCAATCCACGCCTCAAATTGTGCTTGAAGTTTTGTGGCTTTCTCTTTTGAAGTGCGAATTTGCAGGCGCCGAAAAAAGGGATGCGAACCACTGCTTTTAATCAATTTTTTATTCAAGCTCTCTTTGAGCTCAGAAAGTGTGGCTTGCAAGGCCGAAGAGAATGTCAGTTCAGAACTTTTTGATTTCTCTTCATCGGTATCGAGCCTTACTTCAAAAAGAACGGGAGAGAGGGTGAAATGCTTGGCTATAGCTTGATAATACTTTTCAAGCGTTCCGCGGTTTTGTTTCGTGTGTGTGAGTTTAATGAGTCCGGCGGATTCGAGGGTTTCAACGTGATGATACAGTTTATTCACGTTCTCGCCTAAGTATTCTGCCACTTGTTTTGTTGTCATGCTTTGCTCGCTCAGGACATTTAAAATCTTTAGCCTTAAAGGATCCGCAATGGCTTTGATTTGCTCTAATTCGCGTAGCATGTAGATATCGGTCATAACTCTTCTTTCACTTCTTTGGTTAAGCGGCGAATATAAAACAAAAAGCCCGCTTGGTTTTTGCAGGCTTTTTGTAAAGAATTTTTCCCTGAGTTTTGTTGAAAAATCAAAAAAATTCGCTTTTCCAAATGCAATTTGTCATAGAAATTTTTCTCCGCGAATCACCTCAGCATCAGTGAGATAAGCAATGAGACTGTAACGGTTGAAATAGTCTTGTGAAAGTTTTTCAACAATTTTTTCCGCCATTGCCTCTCCAACCAATACTTCCAAGCGAATATTTTCTCCTTCCCACTCACTCATTCGTTCCATTGCTTCCCCTTTTCCAGTTGCCTTTTCGATGGTGTAACCTTTCACACCGAGAACAGAAAGTTCATTTGTAAGTGAACTTTGAAGCGTGTCTTCGGCAATAATGGTAATGCACTTTAGCTTAACCGTTTTCATTTCTCCTCCTACACATGATAAAGTAATTTTGCAAAGTAATGATACAGCGGCAACCCAACGATGATGTTGAATGGGAAGGTTATCGCTAAAGAGGCGGTCAGATAAAGCGTTGGCGAGGCTTGCGGTAACGCTACACGGCAGGCCGCAGGTGCGGCAATGTAGGAAGCGCTAGCAGCAAGCACACCAAGGATAGTTGCACCACCTAAGCTTAGCCCCGCAAGTTTTCCTAAGTAAATACCGAGCATTGCGTGAAGAATGGGCATCACAATCCCAAAGCCAAAAATAAACGGGCCGACTTTTTTCAAATCGCTAAACCTGCGCCCGGCAACAAGCCCAGCTTCCAAAAGAAAGAGCGTAAGAATGCCACGAAACGGTAAATCGAAAAACGGTGAAACTTGCTCCCATCCACGTTTCCCACAGGCAAGCCCGATGATCAGAAAACCGATCATCAGATAATTACTTTTCCCAGCAATTAACTCTTTAAGCACTGAAGTAAGTGATGCGTCTACACTTTGACTTTTTCCATCCGTTTTTTTCAAAGCAATTCTCGCTGTGAGTATCGCAATGATAATCGCCGGAAACTCCATAATAGTTAAGAGCCCGGGCATAAAGCCTTCATAGAGTGCACCACTTGCTTTGAGCATCTCATCGGTCATCGCAGGGTTTTGCTGAAGAAATGCTGCTTTAAGATTATCATGAAAGGCAAGGGCTTCTGCAAAAGTTACGGCAGAAACAGAGCCGTAATGTGCTGCCAAAGCTGCGGCATCGGCGATTTCAAATTTCCCTAAGTGGCGAAGCAACTGATACGACCAAATCGGGATCACGATTCCCAGAATCAATGCTGCAATCGCTGGAAATACAATTTCCTGAAACGGTGTAATCGAAAGCTTATATCCACCCTTAATCCCAATGGCAATTAGAAGATAAATGGTTAGCGAAGTGTAGAGTTCTTCCGGAAATTTTAGATCGCTTTTAATCATTGTTGCCACAATACCCAGCACAAAGGCTAAAACCATCGGCGAAAGCAGGGCAACTAATAAAGCTTGTAATTCCATAGTTTATGTGATTGTGGTTATTTCAAGGTTTCGGGTAAAAATTCCACTTCACCCGTTGCGAGGTTATACACTGCCCCTACAATCTTCGATCGTCCTGAACGCATTGATTCTGCAAGAATGGGTTCCAATTGGCGAAGCTGCTCAACTTGCATCCGTACGTTTTCTCTCACCGTTGCATTCAGGACATCGGGCTGTTTGATACGCCCTGCTTTGAGTTCATTTTCAATTTTGAGCGCAGCGGGTTTAATCGCATTCACTAAGGTGATAATGTTTCCGGGCACGGCATTTTTGTAATTGCACGCTGCATTTACAGCCCCGCACTCGGTATGGCCAAGAACCACAATCAAATTTGCACCAAGAACCGCCTCAGCGAATTCGATACTGCCATACGAAGCCCCGGCCGAAACCTGACCCGCAGTGCGAACAATGAATAAATCGCCTAAACCTTCGTCGAAAATGATTTCGTTTGGAACGCGGCTATCGGCACAGCCCACAATGATGGCAAAAGGCTTTTGGCCTTTGGCGACTTCGCGAATTCGCTCCGGGTTTTGACGCGGATGAATGGTTTTGCCTTCCATAAATCGCTTGTTGCCCGCTTTTAAGCGTGCGATGGCGCTATCGGACGAAAGCGGACTGCGGTTCTGAGCCACAACAAAGACGGAGGTGAAAAGGAGGACTGCCAAAATGAAAAGTTTCTGTTTCATATTCGCTTATAAGTTATTATTAAGATTTAATTTAATAAAAGTGACCGCAATTTTATTAAAGTTTTCCTTAATAAACAAGTTTTCACAAATATTTTTAAAAAAACGAATGCTTGAATCTGCTGCAATTTTATAGTTGTATGAAGCAGGCTATGAATTGAAGTGCTTATGTGTGAAGATGTAGGAGGAAGTGGCGATGTTAGAGAGAGGGAAAATGGGGGAAATCAATTAATCTCCGAATGAAATACCCAATGATTTTCCGGAGCGAATGAGGTCGTGTGTGGGTGGTACAAATTTATTTTTTCCGGCTACTTCCGAGATTGGAACGGCCACCATTTGTGCGCCACGCAAAGCAACCATTTTCGCGAATTCACCGCGCATCACCATATGAGCGGCGTAAGAACCAAAGCGTGTTGAAAGAATCCGGTCGAACGCCGTTGGTGTGCCGCCGCGCTGTAAGTGGCCAAGGATTGTAACCCGTACTTCAATGTCCTTTAGAAACTCTTCCAATTCGGCCGCCAAGCGATGACCGACACCTCCCAAACGCAATTGATCGAAGCTTTCCTTCACCATTTTTTGAACCACCAGTTTTCCATCCGTGGCTTTTGCGCCTTCTGCAATGACAATGATTGTAAAGCCTTGTCCTTGTTTATTTCTGTTTTTGCATACTTCAACCACCTTTTCGATATCATATGGGATTTCGGGTAAGAGAATGACATCAGCGCCACCGGCCATTCCGCCGTAAAGCGCGATCCAACCCGCATAACGACCCATCACTTCAATCACCATTACCCGATGATGCGACATCGCGGTGGTATTAATACGATCAATTGACTCACAAACGATTTGAACCGCTGTATAAAACCCGAAGGTTAAATCGGTGGCCATCAAATCATTATCGATGGTTTTCGGAATCCCTACGGTTGGCAATCCCATTTCTGTAAATCGTGCCGCCATCGACATTGTGCCATCTCCGCCGATGGCAATGAGTGCATCAATTCCTAATTTGTGCGCGTCTTCAACAACCCTTTTCGATACATCTTTGAAATCGCCGGTTTCGGGCTGATACTGGCGAAAAGGGTTCGCTTTATTGGATGTACCCAATATGGTTCCTCCAATAGAAAGAATTCCAGAAACATCTTTATTCGTAAGCTCTCGATATTCATTTTCAATCATTCCTCGAAACCCATCGCGATAGCCAATAACCTTGACGCCATAATCAGCAAGAAGCGTTTTTACGGCTGCTCGCAGGGTGGCATTGAGTCCGGAGCAATCTCCCCCAGATGTTAGAATACCAACCGTTTTAATATTCTTTTGAATTTCTCCACTTAATTGCTCTGATGAGCCTTCCATAACAGGTGTAACCGACATTGATAAATGAATTGGTTATGAGCGTTTCAAAAAGTCGCCGTGAATTTAAAGCAGCCGAAGGAATTAAATGAATCTAATTTCAAGAATTCTCTCCCTACACTTGCAAAAGAAGAAATCAAATCATTCAAGGAATATTATTACCCTTTGAATTCCACAGATTGTTTTCAGGATTGATATCCGGGAATTTCTTTTCGGGATCAAGGAGTATCGATTTGATTTTTTTTGGAATAAAAAATCCTGAAAGAAATCGGTTCCCCTTAAACCAAATTTCTACCGGCAAGTCTTTTCGCGCTGTAGTGCCGTCCTCAAAAGTGAGTTCCATTTTCACAGGCATCACCATTGTCCGGAGATTGCGCAATTCAATTTGCACATAATACTTACCGAGCGAATCGCTTTGCATGACGGTATCAATCGACTGATCTAATAATGCGGTTGTATAATACCATCCTCTCCAAAACCAAGCCAAATCTTCGCCTGCCGCATTTTCCATTGTTCTGAAAAAATCTGTCGGTTGTGGATGTTTGTACTTCCATTGTTCAATAAACTCCTTAAAGGCAAAATCGAATTTTTCTGGGCCAAGAACTTCTTCCCGAAGAGTAATCAATGAAAGCGACGCTTTATCATATGCGTTGGCGCCTAAATCCAATATTTCTTCCGGATGTGTTAAAAGCGGTTGATGATTTTCGGAGAGCATATACGGTACAATGGCTCGCCCTTTCGAGACTTGCGCCATCAACTCTGGATACTTTTCCACGGTTCCATAGTGCTCTAAAAATGAATTCAAGCCTTCATCCATCCAAGCATAACGCCGCTCATCATTTTGAACCACCATTGGAAACCACGTATGACCAATTTCATGAAGGGTTACACTGTAAAGGAAAAAATCATTGAAGCGCTCACGACAAAAGATGATCATCGGATATTCCATTCCGCCGGGAACAGCCCCATTGACATTAATCATTGTTTCATACGGGTACGGCATCCATCGAGAAAGATGAATGAGCGATTCACGAACCATTTGAGTCGAGTTTTTCCAAATCTTGGCGGCTTCCTTAGGATAAAGCGACGCTGCGAGAATCGATCGTTCTCGTGCACCATCAATGATCTTCGCTGCCGCGGCATCCCAAATGAATGCAGCTGAACTTGCCCAAGCAAAATCTCTTACATTTTTAGCGGTGTATCTCCAAGTGAGCAAGCCGTTAAGCTTGGGCCTCACAGCGGATGTCGCAAGTTCACTTTCACCAACAATGACAACGGTCTTTTCAGATTGCTTTGCCTCTTTCAATCGGCTTTGAACAAGCGGGGTGAGCACCTCGCTTGGGTTTTGCAAAGTTCCGGTTGCAAGGCAAATATGTGTGGCTGGCACTGTGAGCCTAACATCAAAGTTTCCAAATTCGGTATAGAATTCACCGGCACCAAAGTATTGCTGCGTGTTCCACCCATTTACATCGTCATAAACGCACATCCGAGGATACCACTGAGCAATTTGATAGACCCATCCGCCGCTTAATTCTTCCCTTCCTGTCCGGCCGGTAAGCTGAATCGGGTATTCCCACTCCATTACGATTTCTAACGAATCGTTTGAACTTAGTTCTGTCTTTAGATCGACCCGAAGCATTGTGTCGTTGATGTAATAGCCCGGCCTGTATTTTCCTACTTGCACTGTGTCCTTAAAAGACTCCATCGCTAGCATTTCTTTGGATGAAAGGGCCTTCGGTAACGCTCTCGGAAATCTTGACCGTGCCTTGAGTGGAACATTCACTTCGGGATTTTCCGGCAATTTCTTTTTTGGGAATGATTGAATTTCAAGGTTCGTCAGTGTTAAACCACCTTCGAATTCAAATTCTTTTCGTGAAAAAAGCCCTTCCAAATCCTCAGGTTCAGGCAGGGCAAGTTTCACCCTTCCGTTGGGTTGAAGCTGGTTTTGATCAAGCTGAAGCCAAAGGTAACCCAAGGCATCGGGAGAAAAATTGAAGTATCGAAGTTTCATTTTTCCTTTTACACGGTGCTTGGAAGTATCGAGTTCAGCATCGATAGTATAGTCGGCTCTTTGCTGCCAATAGGCATTTGTCGGAGAACCTTTGGCATTGCGCGTTATACTGGGCGGTGCATATGGCAACGGTCGAAAAGGTGAGGCGTTTTCACTTTCAGGCACAATTCCGGTTTCGCTCGAAATAAACTTTCCCACTTCAATCGTCAACTGATTTTTATCTGTTTGAATTACCGATTCCGTTTTACAAGAAGCAAAAAACAGAATTGAGATCAATAAGAGTGCACGCACGGCACGATGCAAAAAAATCATTTCAAAATTGGTTTGTCGTGAATTAGAAAAATCAGATGGCAACCTCACGCTTCTAATGAAAGGTTGCCATCATCGCTTATTTGGCTTTTGAAGAGGACTTCTTTTTTTGGCTTGTTTTCGTGGAAACCTTTTTCACGCTTACCGCTTTTTTTGAAACGCTTTTAGCGGATCCCTTCACATCACTTTTTGTTTTGGCTTTCGCCATAGCAACTTTCTTCACTGGTTGAGAATTACTTGTGCTTTTGGTTTTTGATGTAGTCAATTTAGACTTGCTTTTGCTTTTCGTCGCTTGATTCACTTTCAATGACATCACCTTCTTTTTTGCTACCGGTTTCGGAGATTCCTGAACGACTGTTTTCTTCGATTTCACGCTTGACGATTTTGAACTTGATTTTTTCGGCACGGTACTCACCTTTTTAGCGAAAGGTTTTTGCTCCGTTTTTTTCTTTGCGGGCGTTGCCGCTTTGCTTTGCGAAGCTTGACTGACTTTCAAGGATTTCACTGTCTTACCCTTCTTTGAAACTGCCTTTTTTTCCGGCTTTACATCTGCTGTGATAACTTGTATCGGCTTCGGTTTCTTCGTTTCAACTTGTGCAACACTGACTTTTTCATTCACCGATTTCGCTTCTTTTAAGTTTAACTCTGTGAGAAGTTGAATGAATCTCGCCAATTGAAACTCGCTTTGGGCAATTAAAGACTCCACTTGTTTCAGTTCCAAAATAGAAAGTGATCTTCCCAATTGAAGTGCCGCCATTACCATTATCCACTTTAGATGGTACTCCGCGGCTTCTTTATTAAACCAAACAATACCATTATGCAGATTTGAGCCAATCAACGCTTTTAATTCGTTGGTTGAAAGTGCCGTGAGTATGGAGTCATAAAGTGAAACAGGTGCAGTTAACAGCATTTCCGAAAAGACGGCAGCGAGCGCCGCTTCATAATTGGCACGGCCTTCATCAGCCCCGCATTCGCTGAAAAATCGGCGTGATAGCTTTATTAAGTGCCACTCGCGTGCCAAATTCTTCCTTTCTCCCTTATGAAGCAGTGATACTTCATGCATCACAAGTGCCGCATAGAAAACTCGCCAACCTTCTCCTGACTTATTTTCTTTGGGGAAAAAGGTATTTACGAGTGCCGTGAAGTCTCCTCCATTTTCAGCCTTCAGGATTTCTGATAGGGTTATTAATTTCTTTTCAAGTAACATTCCTGCCTCTTTGGATTGCAGTGGAGCGTGCGAAACTTCTGCGATGGCCTTGGCAAGTTTCTCGAAGTGGGTGTTTAATGTTAGGACTGTTTCTTTGTCACTTTTAAAAGATGTTGCATTTTGAATTACCTTCATCAACAGTTTAGGAGAAAGAATCTCTTGAACCGATTCATGAACCGGCCTTAAACTAATTTCTAGGACCGCCTCTTCAATTGAAGGAACCCCTCTACCTCCGAGCAAATGCTCCAATTCGTCATAAGGGCGCAATTTTGAGGGCACCACTTCTCGCCAATCTAAAAACACATGACTTTTGAAACCGCCAAGTTCAACAAACATTCCCTTTGCCCAGAGTTCTTTAATGGAACGGATATATTCAAGACCCGAAACTTGATCCCGAAAAACAGCAAATTGATTGTTATTATGTGAGAGCCCTAAACCCTCTCCCAATTCTCGTTGAATGACTTTTCCACCGTGAAGAAACCCGGCCGATGTTTTTATCCATCCCGATGTAGAATCATACTTGTTATTGAAAAAAACCAACGCCCGCTCTTCGCCATATCGGTTGCTGAAAGCGAAAACGTTTTCATTGACAATCCCTTCGTCATAAAAGTCATAGAGGTGGTAGTTATCAACATTGGCAAAGAGGTATCGCTTTTTTAGCAGTGGGAAGATTTCTCTTTCGTGCCGCCTAATCAGGTGTTCATCCGGAATTTCATTGTAATACGCCTTTTTGTATTCCATTCCATACTTTTCCGAAAAGCCCTCAATTTGCCCGTGCCCGAACATCGGTAAGCCCGGAAGAGTCGCCATCATCACACAAACACCAAAATATTTATCATCCTTTCCAAATTGATTGACAGCAGTTTCTTCATCAGGGTTATTCATAAAATTGACATACCGCTGAAGAATTCGCGGGTCAAACTCAAGGGTGTTTTTAATGAGATATCGGTACTCTTTATTCTCTTCTTTTTTGAACATGTGCATAAATGCACTGTTATAGACGCGGTGCATTCCCAGTGTACGCACAAAATATCCTTCAAGCATCCAAAAAGCTTCGGCGAGCAGAAGCGTATCCGGAGCTTCTTTTTGCACCCGATCCACCACCTCGCGCCAAAATTCTTCGGGCATTAGGCGGTCGAATTCCTCTTTTGTCATTGCAAATGCCGAGCGAGAAGGGATTGCACCACCTTTACCGGGTTCGGGGAACCAAAGCCGCTCGACATGAATCTTCGCAAGCACCATTGCGGCATCAAACCTGATTACGGGAAACATTTTTGCCACTTTCAAAATGGTTTGAATGACAACTTCTCGCACTTCTTCTTTCAAAAAGTTCAGTTGTGCAGTATCGTTCCAAGGCAATCCGGTGCCATCGTTGCCGTGATAAATAAACTTCACATCACCCGTCCATCGATCGAGCCGAGCAAAAACCACCGAGGCGTCTGTTTTTCTCCAGTAGCCATCTTCAAGAAATATTCCGATGCGAGGGTCTTTTGAAAGGTCAGTCCCGTTGAAAGTATAGTTAGGAAAAGGAGGATAGTCTGTGGAAAGAAACCATTCAGGATGATTGATGACCCACGAAGAGTCAAGCCCCATATGATTTGGTACCATATCGCTTGCTAAACGAACTCCAAATTTTGCAGCACGGGTTTTCAGATTTTCATAGGCTGAAACACCGCCTAATTCCTCAGCGATTTCGTATGAATCAAGTGAATACGCCGAAGCAACGGCTTCAGGGTTACCGTTGATATTTTTTATTTTTTTGGAAGCGTAACTGCGTTCCCAAATTCCAATGAACCAGAGGCCGGTAAATCCATAGCGTGAAAGCCGTTCAAGCTCTTCATCAGGTATTTGATCAAGCCTTATAATCGGCCTCCCGTATTGCTTTGAGAGCTGATCAAGCCAAACATAGGTTGACTTCGCTATGAGAACCAATCGTGGCATCCAGTTTTCATCTTTGGTATAACGCTCCGGTGCGCTGCCGTAAAGCGGGTCTGCATAATCAGCGACTTGAGGCGTTGGTTTTTCGCCCCAGCCCCAAAATTCCACGCCGCGAATTTCTTCAGGCATCTTGGCCTTATCATCTGCCGCTGCGGAAATCATCCAAAAATATTTTCCTTCTTCGCGGATATAATCCGTTGAAAGCAGAAGTTTCTTTTGAAGCGGCGTTCTTGCAATCAACTGTTCCCACTTCTGAAGCACAAATTGCAATTGACCCATAATATTATCGGGAGAGGCAAGTGCCGGCGCAAGAAGCATTTTAAGAAGCGGTTGAGAATCCGGTCCAAAAGGTGGTTGCTGGTCAAAAAAGGCGTCAGCCGTTTTGATAGATTTCGAGTATTCTGTTTCAAGCAAAAGTTCGTTATCGTCGATAAGGTCGCGAATCATTCGATAGGCAGGGTTTTGATTTTCTACCCAAAGCAGCAACATTTCTTCGAGGTTCAATTCACGATTGGGCACACCCTCCGAGCTATGGCTTAAGTAATCGTTTGCTGTAAGTTCACCGCGATACACTTGAAGAGAAGGAAAATCGGAGGCAAAGCGGCGAAAGAGCCTCTCCCCGCTTTCATCGCCAAGTGTTGAGAGAATTGCCTTTTCGCAATTTTCCATCGCCTTTGGGTTCACATCTTCTTTATATAGCCCAATGACAAAGTGAAGCACTTCATGTAGCAAGCCCATTGCATGAAGTTCCGCAGTTCTGACCAAAGCTGTTTCGGGAAGAGCTTGCGCTTTACGATATGTGTTAATCGATTCAGCGAGCTTAAGAGTGGTTTGAAAGTTTTCAGCAATTACGGTTCCTTTGATCGAAAAAAACGATTCATCGAATTGGTAAGTATCTCTCGCTTTTTTGGAAATATGAAATTCGAATTTTGGGGAAAGATTTTTTGCAGAAGTGGCTTGCAAATTCGCTTGAATGCGGCCTAAACTCATCGCTTGAATGTTTTTAGTGATAGAAAACCGCTTAAGTTAAACGGGGCGGCTCAATTGGCAAAAAAATTCATCCGCCCCGTCGTTTCAAGCAATCTTCTAGAAGAAAAAACTATACCCAACGCCGGGGTTCGGGCGCAATTTTGGTTGATGACCGGGCGCTACAAGAACCGAAGCACCTAACCGGACATTCAAGCCTTTCCAAAGAAAATAACGGGTGCCTGTTTCAAACATAAATCCACTTTCTCCTTCATATTGCTTTGAGAGTCCAAATACATAAGAAATCCCGCTGTAAAGCGCGAATTTACGATCCGATGTCACGGGCAGCCAGCCTGTAATTCCAACACGAATAAAAGTGGTACTCTCATTTTCGTTTTCGCTGTTGGTGCTGATAATCGTGGGGTAAAATCCGATGTGAAATGAGATTGCGGATATCCGATATTCAGCGCCAATAGAGGGATTTCTAAAAAAGTTAAACCCAAGTTCACGGTCAGGGATGTATGCATTTTCTTCTGTACTGCTCTGGCTTTCTGTTTGCGCAAAACTCTTTTCATTGAAGAGGAAACTTGATAAAAGAATGAAGGAAACCATCAACGCTCTTGGAACCTTGTTTTGAACTCGGCTTTTCTCCAACTCTGAATTTTCCTCTTTCACAAGCATTAAAAATACCCCCACCCCAAGCATCCAAAGAATGAAGACCGTGCTTCCCAGTTGCACTGAAATCGACGCCCATTCAATTCCAAACGCTTCAAGAATTCCAATAAGCGTCCCTATGGCACCCAAATAAGCAGGCCACGACATCCATTTCGGTAAAAAATCAAACTCACCTGATCGAATTTTGTTGGCAAAAACTATCCCATAAACCCCAAGAGTTAAAAACCCTAAGTGCTCTCCAATACTGAAACCGAAGTAAGTATGAAAAGCTTCAAAAAGAATTTCAATGGATTCTTGTTTTGTTTCCGTAACCATTGGCATCATGTATTCCTTTGCCAACATTGGGACTAAAAACACCCATCGCATAAAACCAAGCGTATTGAATAACCCCGATAACAACCCAATGCCGCTTAGGAACTCCCAATTCTTGATTCCCCTTTCATTGAGAATGCTTTGAAACAAGAGTGTTCCAAATGTAAATGCAATTGAACCCATTGTCATCAAGTACCACCATAGTTGAATTTTAAATTCATTTTGGTGGTAAACCTTTAATGTCTCCTTTGCGCCTTTTCGGAGAATATCGGGATAGGAAAATTCAATTTCCAACATTGTGAAACCCGCAAAAAGAATGAGGGAAAAAAAGATGAAAAATATTCCTGTTATTTTTGATTTCGTTACAAGAGTCATGATTATTATTGATTCGTTTTAAAAGACGTTACTTCCTTACGATTCAAAACTACCGATGAACCCACTTTTGTAACTTGACACTTTGTACCATTTCTTTGACTTATCACGACATTATGGACATATCTTCTGCCATCATCCGCGATATCCTTTTCTTTGCAGCCTCAAAAGGCACTCCGATTGAAAAGTTGACGCAATCCCTTGGCATCTCTCTGAATGATTTACACAACGATGATTATCGATTTCCCCTTGCCTTGGCAGATTTAACGTGGAGGGAATCAGTGGCTTTTACCGGAGATACTCTTCTCGGTTTGCACTCAGGTATTGCAGCGGATTTTTCCAGTGCTGGCCTTGTTGGGTTCTTAATGCAAAACAGCCCGACTCTCTACACCGCCTTACTCCGCGCATCAGAATATTATTCACTCTTCAGCAATCTGATTCATATTGAACTAATTAAAAATGGAGAACACACCGCTTTAACCCTTACTCCTATTCCTCAATTTGAATCCTGTTTCGGAGCGAAACATGCGGTTGAAGGAACAATGAGCTTCACGATGAATGCAGTAAGAAAATTGACTTCAAAAAAAATTATTCCAACCTATATTTCATTCACCACTTCATTTCCCAAGGAGATAGAATCATACGAATCAATTTTTCAATCAAACATTGACTTTGGGGCAAAATCAAACTGTATTCGTTTTCGCAATCAGGATTTAGAGCTTCCAGTGATTACCTATAATCGACATCTCTATGACCTTTTAAATCAAGAAGCATCGAGGTTACTTGTTACTCAAAAAAATCTCCCGATTTTGGTTTTAGAAGTTCAACACTGCTTAAACCAATTATTTCAATCTGAATTCCCTCACCTTGAGCTTGTTGCTCGAAAACTTAAAAAAAGCACTCGTTCTCTTCAGCGCGAATTGCAAGAACTTGGCTTTACTTTTCAGGATATTTTAGAAGAAACGCGGAAGGAAATCGCTTTGGCTTATGTGCAAAATCCGAAATATTCGTTTTCTGAAATTGCCTTTCTTTTAGGCTACGCTGAGTCAAGTATTTTCACTCGCTCTTTTAAGCGTTGGACCGGTAAAACACCAAAAGAATTCAGGGAATCGAAGAAATAGGGTTTATGATTGGATAAAGAGCTTGAAGAATTCACCTTTTCTTAGAAACAAAAACAGCCTCTTGCGAGGCTGTTTTTGAAAAAAAATAATTTACTTCTTGTCGGCTTCGAGTGCATCTTTTTTGGCCAAAAGTTCTTCCTGTGTTTCAGGGAAGTTTTCATCGGCAACGCAGCAGTCAACCGGGCAAACTGCTGCACATTGCGGTTCTTCGTGAAAACCTACACACTCTGTGCACTTATCCGGCACAATGTAATAGATGCTGTCAGAAAGCGGTTCGTAGGTTTCGCCGTAAAGTGACCAGTTTTTTCCGCCTTCATAGATAGCGGTATTTGGACATTCTGGTTCGCATGCACCACAATTGATGCATTCTTCAGTAATCTTGAGAGCCATTTTTATTCCTCCTAGGATTGATTGATGATTGATAACAAGAAAAAAAACTCCTTTATTCTCTGGCTTTGGATGCGAGAGAGATTCTCATAAACTTTTATGTTCTAGAGATTTACGACGCGAATATTAAAAAAAATTCGTTCATAAACGTTCTAAAAAACGCTTTATTTCGCTTGTTTTCGCTATTTGGAAGAAGTCTAAATTGGAATTTTATTACACGGTTTCAATGAGCATTGCACAGGCTTCGCCGCCGCCGATACAAATTGCCGCGATACCGCGCTTTAACCCTCGCTCATGAAGCGCATGAACCAACGTCACCAAAATTCGATTTCCTGATGCACCGATAGGATGACCTAAAGCAACTGCCCCACCGTTGATATTGACTTTCGTATGATCTATGCCAAAACTTTTTTGTGCTGCCATAGTTACAACAGCAAAAGCTTCATTGATTTCGAAAAGGTCAATCTCTTTCGGCGTAAGCCCTGTTTTTTTGAAGAGCTTTTCCATTGCATCAATCGGTGCGGTTGTAAATCGAATCGGGTCTTTTGCTGCCGCTGTAAAGGCAATAATCTTTGCAAGTGGTTTTAATCCTCGCGTGCGAACGGCTTCACCTGAGGCCAATACGGTTGCAGATGCGCCGTCATTTATTTTAGAAGAATTCGCGGGTGTTACTGTTCCATCTTTCGAAAAAGCAGGCTTTAATTGGGGAATTTTGTCAGGCTTAAAGTTTTTGGGTTCATCATCTTCAATAATCGTCACGGTCTTTCCTTTTTCCTCCCACGAGACCGCGGTTAATTGCGAAGCAAATTTACCCTCCGATTGTGCTTTTCTGGCGCGTTCATAACTCATAACGGTAAATTCATCTTGCGCTTCACGAGAGATTTGGCATTCTTTGGCGCATAGATCGGCTGCATTACCCATCAAAACTTTGTTATACACATCAGTTAAGCCATCGTATTGAATGCTGTCTAACACTTCGGCATTGCCATAGCGATATCCGTTTCGTGCTTTTGGCAACAAATATGGCGCATTCGACATTGATTCCATTCCCCCGCTTACGCCAATGGCAACCTCGCCCAATTGAATATTTTGAGCCAGAAGCATCGTTGCTTTAAGCCCCGAACCACAAACTTTATTTACAGTTGTGGCAACGGAAGAATCGGGCACACCGGCAAATTTCATTGCCTGCCGTGCCGGTGCTTGTCCTACCCCAGCAGTGAGAACGTTCCCCATTACACATTCTTCAATATCACTCGGTGAAAGCGCTGAAGCCTCAATGGCCGCTTTTATAGCAAGAGATCCTAATTCCGG
This sequence comes from Chloroherpetonaceae bacterium, assembly GCA_033763895.1. Classification (NCBI taxonomy): domain Bacteria; kingdom Pseudomonadati; phylum Chlorobiota; class Chlorobiia; order Chlorobiales; family Chloroherpetonaceae; species Chloroherpetonaceae bacterium. Next base: position 113,631 of record JANRJQ010000008.1, read on the forward strand.
GGCCGTTTTAGTAGAAAGGCTTCCCATAAGGCTGCCAATAGGGGTACGTTTTGCAGAGAGAATAAAAACTTCGTTCATTGTTCTTTTATCACCGTTAAAGTTTGTGGGCAAAAGTAAAAAAAATTATGCGTTGACCAAGCCTGAAGTTACTTTCGTGGAGATAAAAAAACCTCGCCGGAGCGAGGCTTCAAAATGGCAGATTTTGAGATCCTACGGTTGAATTCGAATCACCTTGATGGTTGTCCATTCTTTATCGCCATCGTCATATTCAATATAAATTTGGCCGTCGTTATTTATCTTGGCGATTTTCCCCCAATAGTAAACTTTGCCATTTTGCCAACGTGCATTTACCCGAGTGCCAATATCTACTCTAAGCGGCATCAAATCTTTATAAGTAACCCACGCGATGTCGCCATCTAAATACTTAACATGAACTTTCCCGTCAGCAATTTCATCGATAACTGCCGGATAAAAAAATGGCTCGGTAAGCCAACGCGCCATTACCGGATTCCCTACTTTCCATTCCGTGTTTTCTAAACCCGAACTGCTCCCTTTTTCTTGTGCAAAAAGAAATGAAGTTGAAGGAATTAGGAGAACAATGAGATAAAAGAACTTCCTTAACGAAAAAATTTGAGAAGACTTTATTTGAATAGGCATCGTTATTTCTGTTTAAGTTAAAAAAAACATGAAAACGAGTTGCCTGAGAAGAAATGTATAAGAAAGCGGATAAATAATATTGTAATCTATTTCAATAAAATGAAAAAACCTCGCCGGAGCGAGGTTTTTAAACATTGAATCACGTGAACTCATTTACAAGGCCTTGAATTCGATGCGTCGATTTCTTGCACGCCCTTCCTCAGTGTTATTGTCATCAATCGGTTCATCTTGACCCGCTCCTCGAATCTGTAATCGACTTGAATCTACTTTCTTTCGAACCAAATAGTCTTTAACTGCTTTAGCGCGGTCTAATGAAAGCTTTGCGTTTAATTCCATACCACGCTTTGCATTTTGCTCGTCCGTTTCATTCCCCCTTTTTGCCGGGCCTGTGTTATCGGTATGGCCGGAGATTTCCAACTTCAATTCTTTTCGAACATACATTTTAAGTGCAATGCTATCCAATTTTGGCAAAAATGCCTTTTCAATTTTTGCACTTCCCGTTGCAAATTCCACCTTAATGGTTAGGGTTTCGCCGGATTCGATATTTGCGATATCTTTCGCCTTTACCTCTTCAGAAAGTGTTACCGGCCCGCCGCCCCCTGTGGCAGTAAGCGTAAAGGTTGTGGTTTCATCAACTGTAACATACTTATACCCTGAAGCAGAAACTGTTCCAACACCCGATATTGAAACGGATTCGGCATTTTTGGATTCCCATTGCAATTTTACCTGTGTCCCTTCACCACGAGCGACAATTTTCGGATAAACGGTGAATTTTGTAACGGAAACCGGTTCTTTAACCTCAACTGAAACTGTTTTGGTTACGGGCTTCCCGTCTTTTCCGGTTGCAGAAATTGTAAAGGTTTTGTTCTCTGTTACAGGCACTTCTTTCGATCCTTTTGTGGATACACCCCCAAGTTCAGCAATCATCGCCGTATCGGCACCGGTGACTTCCCAAGAAAGCGTTGCGGAAGTTTGTTTTCCTCGAACCAGCGACGAAGGCGATGCAGTGAACGACTGAATCACAGCCGGAGGCAAAACGGCGGCAATTGGTACGGGGGTCATTTCTTTAGGTGCTTCGGCAGTACTTGAATTTTCACCAAAGTAGAAATTCATTCCTAAAGTGAGCGTGAAATACATATCATTGCTCTCGTTTTGCTTATCAGTCAGAGTCGGGAAACCGCCAACAAATGTTCCACTATAGGGAGCCGCTTCCATTCGGTCAGAAAGCAAATAGGTGTAAGTCAGGTTCGCATCAAAGCTGACCTTTTTATTCAAAAAGAATTCAAAACCGGCACCACCGCTCAGACCCAAACTCATAGACCGATCGATAAAGCGGGTGTTTTCTACCAATTCGCCGCCATTTCTTGAAATTGTGGGTGAACCGGGGAATAAAAATGAAGCCCCCACATGCGCATACGGGTTGACAGTTTCGTCAAGAAAAAAATTATACTGAATGCCAAGATTTCCAACGAGCGCTATCTGATCACCTAATCCTAAGCGACCAAAACCGGTGTATGTTTCTTCTCTTTCAGAAAGATACAACCCTTCAGCACGTAGCCTTACATTGATTTCAGGGGTAATAAAATACTTGCCTTGAACGCCAAACGCTGCACCGGTTTTATAAGGATAATCGATTGTTGGGAAGTTCATCCCACCAAAAAAGCCAAATCCCCATTCTGCACCGCGTAGCTGCGCTTGGACTTGTGAAGTTGAAATTGCCATCATCACAAGCAAAACGAGTTTACTCACTTTTGTTTTCATACAATATTTATTAATCTGTGAAAAATAAAATAAATCGTAAAAACCTAACCGGATTGAAGTATTCATTGCCAAGTTTTTTTACAAGCCAATAGACTTCGATTATCCTATTTCAAAACTTTAGAGGTGTCAATCCAAGAACCTCCTCAAAAGCCGCGCGAATTTAGAGAAAAACACACTTAAACGGAAAACTTTTTCACCCTTGGGGTTGGTTGCTCGAGTTGAATATTCGAATCCCTACATTTTTCCACGAAAAAGCATCAAAAAATATCCCGTTTTATTGGAAGGGTTTGAAATAAGTTTATCTTAATGAAAAAGAAATTCTTGAGAATATTTTTTATTTAATCCTGTGCCAATTTCTTCTGTTATTATCGTTGGAGCGGGAATAAGCGGTCTTTTGGCCGGCACGGTTTTGCAAAAAAACGGTATTCAAGTTACCCTTATTGATAAAGGCCGTGGTGTCGGTGGAAGGCTTGCAACACGGCGGATGGATGAAAGGATCTTTGACCACGGCGCCCAATATTTTACCGCCCACGACTCGCGTTTCCAAAAGTTTATTGATGAACTTCTGGAATTGGGAATTATTCGAGTTTGGACGCGTGAATTCCACTCAGGAACCGCGAACTCATTTATGAGCGATAACCCGCGATACATTGCCCCTCAAGGGATGACCGCAGTTGCAAAGCATTTTGCGAAATTCCTTGATGTGAGAACCTCTGAACAAGTTGTTTTTGTTTCTCGAAATAAGCATTCTTGGCAAGTTGAAACTGAAAGCGGCCTGACTCTTTCGGCAGATGCCTTAATTCTTACGCCGCCTTTACCGCAATCTTTGGCTCTCCTTCAAACTGCAAATTTTGAACTTGACCCCATTCATCGTGAAGAGCTGCAACGAATCACTTATCAAGCCTGCTTTTCGCTATTGGTATCAATGAATGAAACAAGTCAAATACCTTCTCCCGGTGGGATTTGGTTTACCACCGACCCTAAAATTAAGTGGATAGCCGATAATTATATGAAAGGAATTTCTCCTTCACCTTGTATTACCGTACAATCAAGCGGAGAATTTGCTTTGAATTTTTGGGAAACGCCGGATGAAGAAATAGCGAATGAACTGCTTTCAGCAATAAAACCTTATGTGAATGGGAGTGTATTGCGTTACGAGCTTAAGCGCTGGCGCTACGCCTTTGCATCAACATTTTATCATGCCCCCTACGAAATTTTAAACTCGGATCCCCCGCTCGCTTTAGCCGGAGATGCCTTTTATGCGCCAAGGGTCGAGGGTGGTGCAATCAGTGGAATCTCTGTCGCAGAAGCACTTCTAAAACTTCCTTGATTACTTCCATTTAAAGGAAAACTAAACGATTGGTTAGGCGGTAAAGAAAAGATTGTCCAATAGCCTCACCCCTTCAACTCTGACCGTAACCAGCAAAACATATTCTACACCCTTTTCTAACTTTTCGGGCGTTTGGAAATCGTTTAATCGAACAATGTCGAGATAATCAATTGTCAGTTTCGAGAAAGTTTTCAATTCGCTTTCTACCGCAAGGAGCAACTTTTCCATATCTCGCTCTCCGGAATCAATTGAATGCTTTGCGTTGAAAATCGCCTTCGAGATGACCCCCGCTTGTTGCCGTGACTCCTCAGTTAAATACATATTTCTTGAACTCATCGCCAGCCCATTCGGTTCGCGCACTATTTCCCCGCCAAGAATTTCAATATCAAGATTTAAATCTTCGGTCATTCTTTTGATCACCGCAAATTGCTGTGCATCCTTTTTTCCGAACACCGCAACTTCAGGCATCACCGTTCCAAAAAGTTTCATCACAACGGTTGAAACCCCGCGAAAATGACCGGGTCGAATGGCGCCCTCAAAACGCTCCGTGAGGCCTTCAACTGAGACAAAGGTTTGGTGAGACTCTGCGTAAAAGTCGCTTGCTTCCGGCAAAAAAAGAACATCGACTCCTGCATTTTCAGCAAGCGCGGTATCTTTCTCTATCGGGCGTGGGTATTTTGAAAAATCTTCATTCTTGCCGAATTGTAACGGGTTTACAAAAATCGACAATACAACAAGGTTCGCGCGAGTCTTAGCGAGGCTAATCAAACTTAAGTGCCCTTGATGCAATGCACCCATTGTTGGCACAAACCCAATCGTTTTGCCCCTTCGCCTCTCATTTCGCGAAAATTGTTGCATTTCAGCCGAACCTTTAATAATGTTCATAACAGATTAGATTGCGGTTTATTCGTCAATGTCTTCTTCTGTCTTCATACCAAGCGATTCTGAAGTGTCCATTTCATTATCATTTTTTCCGGCAACAATCAACACAAATTCGCCCAGCGTTTTTTTGGACGAAATTGCAGAGGCTAATTCGCTTGCTTTACCGATGCGGATTTCCTCGAATTTTTTGGTCAGTTCTCTTGCAATCATCACATCACGATTCCCAAAAAAACGGTCGATTTCCTCCAAAAGTCGCATCACACGATGCGGAGATTCATAAAAAACAATAGCTGATTCTAACCCTGCAAGCAATTGCAAACGTGTTTGCCGACCCTTTTTGTGGGGCAAAAATCCCTCGAATGTGAATCGATTGCACGGGATAGGGCATGCCGAAAGTGCCGCAACCGCTGCTGAGACTCCCGGAATCGGAATGACACGGAGATTTCGTTTGTGGGCTTCGCGAATAAGAATAAAGCCGGGGTCAGAAATTGACGGGGTGCCGGCGTCGCTGATGAGTGCCGCTGCTTCGCCGTTTTCAATATGTGTTAAAATTCTTTCTGATGCTCCGCGCTCATTAAAATTATGATAACTCACCAGAGCCTTGCCCTCGATACCGAAGTGACGAAGAAGCTTTAAACTTTCACGGGTATCTTCACACGCAATTAGAGTGACGGATTTGAGGGTTTTGATTGCACGGAGGGTAATGTCTTCGAGATTTCCGATTGGCGTAGCAACGACATAAAGCGCCGGCTCAATCTTTTCGTTCTGATTCTCGATATCCAATTTTTTTTCAGGTTGAATGGTTTTTGACTAATCTATTGCCTCCAAACGAACCTTCAAAAGAAAATCTTTAAAAGTCAATTGAAACCCGGGCTTCCGGTTGCAAATACCCCGTCATTGGATTTTGAGACATTTGAAAATAGGCTCTAACCGATTTGTTGTACTCGGCTGTGCTCCATATTGCATCAGCAAGGCTTAAGACGTGATTTAGAATAATGATGCTTATGAATGTGGAGGCCGAACTTAAGATGTCATTGGCATTTTGACGAATTTGAGCGTACTCTTGTCCAAATAGCCCTTCATACACGGCGAAATTCGCGCTTAAACGTGACTCGTCATAATCATCCCACCCAATAAAAAAATTGTCGTATTTGCCAATAAGTTCATAATACTGTTGGGAACCAAAAGAAGGCAAGGTATGGGAGAGTGCATTCCCGTTGGAATAGAGCGCAAGTCGCTCAAACTGATTGAGCGTTCGAAAATCCTTTTGAGCAATCGCAGTTAAATCCATTGTGGCTGCTAATTCAGAAAGCGGTTTGCCGTTTGAGGCTAAGCGAGAATCGGAAGCATAAATTGTCTTTAACCGTTCGGCATAACGAAGAGGGCTCCAGCGGTCGTTGGCAATCGCCACAAAATTTTGTTCCGCACGATGTCCTTCATTCAGTAAGCTGATATGACGGTACCAGAGAAATCCTTCAATGGCAATAAACATCGCGGCTTTCCAATAGCTTTCTGCATAAAGTTCGCCCAGCCCCGGCACAACCGCCGAAAAGACTGCGGCTAAAAACGGCGAGCGGAGCTTTAGTTCTCCGTCTTTTTCGCTTTCTAACGCATACCCCAAGGCAACGCGGTTCATTTCTATTTGAAGCGCTTCTTTTGTCTCATGTTGCGAAAAAGAGGCTTGATTCAACTTTTCTTTTTGGCTAAAAAACTTTAATGGCTTTTTTTTCACCAATGTTTCTTCCTCTTCATTGAATCGATAAACGGAGGTTTTTGCAAATGCCTGAAGTTTTGAAACCGGATGCATGATCGAGATAATCATAACCGCCACATAAAGAGACTTCTTAAATCCTTGAGAGCAAATCAAAGAATCTTGGTTCATTTTTGAAATTCGGTTGCTTTGAAGAATCTGTTTTGAAAGGCTGTAAGAAAAGCAAAGGTTATCTTCTATGAAGGGATAAGTTTTTCCTACGGCGTTGTTATAGATGCTTAAGACAATCGTTATAAAGCTTTTCTTTATCAACCGCAACAGCCCCTACTTCGGCACACACGATGCCCGCTGCGATATTTGCCATTCGAGTTGCTTGAAGAATTGGCATACCCGCAGCAAGCCCGGTAGAAAGCACACCGATAACGGTATCGCCTGCGCCAGAAACATCCGCAACTTCCAACGCCATAGTCGGAATGTGAATCGGTGATTTTTCAAAAACTGTTACGCCCTTTTCGCTTCGCGTCAGTACAATTGCTTTGGCTTTTGTTTTGGCTTGCAAGAGTTTGCAAGCTTTTGCAATGTTTTCATCGGTATTCGAAAATTTAATCCCTAAAGCATCGGAGGTTTCTTTTAAGTTGGGCTTAAATACTGTCACGCCTTGATAAGCAAAAAAGTTATCATGTTTAGGATCTACGGCAATGGGAATATCATTCTTTTTGGCAAATGTGATAACCTTTGTGATGAGAGACGGTGTCAAAACGCCTTTGTTGTAGTCTTCCAAAATAATGGCGTGCAAGCCTTTGGAATTTTCTTTGAGGTGAGTAAGAATCAAAGTTTCCACTTTTTGTGAAATTCCTTTTCGTTCCTCAGAGTCAATTCGGACAATATGATGATTTTGAGCGATTACACGGGTTTTGCAGGTTGTTGGCCGAGCTTCGTCGGTCACCAAAAACTCACCGGTTAAACCCGAGCTTTCCAATTCCTGTTTTAGAAGCTGGGCTTCATCGTCTTTACCTATGACACCAATCAACATTGCTTTTGCACCTAAAGCATGAATATTAATCGCGACATTGGCGGCACCGCCTAAACGATAACTTTGCGAAGAGACATCGATAATCGGAACCGGTGCCTCAGGAGAAATTCTGGAAACCTTCCCAAAAATGTATTTATCGAGCATAACATCCCCAATAACGGCGATGGTCAACTCTTGAAAGGACTTGAATAGACGGGAAAGTGATGACGAATTCATAACCTAATCTTCAAATTTGGGGCGCAATATACAATCGCTTCACTATTACAAATATCGATTTCTCATATCAAAATGGGCAGTGTTTGGGTTCAAATAATATGCGTTTGGATTCTGTTGGAATATTTATATTCCAAAAAGTAACATTCATTTTAACACTTTTTTCTATCCGGTTTTTTTATAACCCAATAGATGATATAGGCGAATGCGTGCTCTGATTTTAAGCACCTTTGGCTTAATGCACTATCGAATGAGGGTTATCAATTATTTAATAGAAAAAGTTGATTCCGATGACAAATAAAATTCATATTCTCGATCAAGTTGGGCTTGATAATGCCGTATTGCAACACGGTTTGATTCTCTTGAATCATGTTTTTGAGTATCATTCCCCGCTTGAGTGCAAGCATTTTTTGGAAGAAACGCTCCATTCAGATTCCTTAAGTGATTCGAAATTCTTACTTCTTGTTGATCCGTTTACTTTTCACCGTGCTAAACGGCTGGTTCCTTTCCAATTGGAAAAAAACATTGCGATTGTTGTTATTGCGTCACATCACGAATTAGAAACTGAGTTTGATTGCACCGAGGTTTTGGGGTCAAACGAAGTGATTGATGTTGTTGAGGCACCAATAAGCCCAAATTCATTCTCAATCATCCTTCGGCGGGCAGAGCTCCACTTTCAAAATCAGCATCGTTTTGATCTTTTGAGCCTTGATTCACTCGAGCAGAGAAATGAACTAAAAAAACTCAACGATCTTGGGATTGCGCTTTCGGTTGAGCAAGATGTGGTGAAGCTATTGGATATGATACTGACGGTGAGTATGGAATTCACCAATGCAGACGCGGGCAGTATGTATATCGTTGAGGATAAGCAAGGTGTTCAACCTGACCCTACCAACTACTTTACCAATAAGCAGTTTCGCTTTAAGCATGCCAAAAATTTCAGCCGCGAAGTTCCATTTAAGGAAATGACTTTTCCGATTACGAGAAACAGCATCGCAGGTTATACCGCACTCTCGGCTGAAACGCTCAATTTACCGGATGTGTATTTTATTCCACAAGGCTCTGAGTTTTCATTTGGCGGAAGAGGGTTTGATAGCGCAATTAACTATCGCACAAAATCGATGCTTGTCGTGCCGATGTTGAACCATCAAAAAGAAGTTATTGGGGTCATTCAATTGATTAATAAGAAGAAAGATGCCTCTCTTAAACTGAATACGCCGGAGGAAGCCGATTCCATCGTGATTCCATTTACAAGAAAAGATGAACGGCTTATTTCCTCTCTGGCCTCACAAGCAGCGGTTACGCTTGAAAATCAAATTCTATTTGAATCTCATAAAATTCTTCTTGAGTCTTTTATTCGTCTTATTGCAGAGGCGATTGATAAAAAGTCGGCTTATACCGGTGGCCATTGTAACCGTGTCCCGATTCTTACCGAAATGCTTGCCAAAGCGGCGGTGGAATCAACCTCTGAACCATTTAAGGAATTTTCACTCACCTCAGAACAGTGGTACGAATTGCATATCGCGGCGTGGCTACATGATTGCGGAAAAGTCGTAACGCCTGTGCATGTAATGGATAAAGCTACCAAACTTGAAACCATTTACGACCGAATCAATACTGTCAAAGCCAGATTTGAGGTTTTGAAAAGAGATGCCCAAATTGATTACTTGACGGCACTCCAGCGAAACGGCAAATCTCACGATCAGATTGATGCCGAGTATCAGGCGACTTTGAAATCGATTGAAGAGGATTCGAAATTTATTGAGGAAGTCAATATTGGCGGCGAATTTTTAAGTGATGAAAAAATCGCTCGAATTAAGTCCATCGGTGCTCGCAAAATTAAAATGAATGGCACTGAAACCACTTTGCTCACTGAAGAAGAAGTGTATAATCTTTCGATTCGCCGCGGAACACTTTCGAATGAAGAGCGGAAGATTATCAATGACCACATTGTTGTAACCATTGAAATGCTCGAAAAACTGCCTTTCCCACGTAATCTTTTACGGGTTCCGGAATATGCCGGAGGGCATCACGAAAAAATGGATGGTACCGGTTATCCGAAAGGGCTTACCAAAGATCAAATGTCAATTCCCGCAAGAATTATGGCAATTGCCGATGTTTTTGAAGCCTTAACCGCGGTTGACCGTCCGTATAAAAAAGGCAAAACGCTCAGCGAATCAATGAATATTATGGCCAAAATGAAAGAAGAACACCATCTTGACCCTGAGCTTTTAGACCTCTTTGTGACCTCAGGCGTATATAAAGAATATGCTAAAAAATTCATGCAGCCTGAACTGATCGATGAAGTTGATGAAACTCGAATTCTAAACGCGAAACCGAAACCCTCAAACGGTGAGGCAAAGCGCCCTGCAATGGCTCATTAACAAGCTTTACTTATGAGTACTGAAAGTAAAATTCTAATTATCGATCAAGTTGGGCTTGATCGAAATATCTTCCGTTCAGGCCTATCGATTTATGCAGAGAAATTTCATTATCTCGCTCCAAACGAACTTTCAGATTTCCTTGCCCGCTCAAAACATACCGGTCAAAACGCCCGTGTTTTGCTTTTGGTTGATGCCCTAACCTTTCACCGTTCAAAACGAATTCTTCCGTTTCATCTTGAAAGACAGTTGGCAATTGTTGTTATTGCTTCAAGAGAAGAGTTGGATGGCGATGCCTTCATTTCAAAGCTTTTGGGAACCAATGAAGTGGTTGATGTACTTGAAATGCCGGTCAGTGCCAATGAAATCTCTCTTATGCTTCGGCGCACGGAAGTTTATTTTGAAGAAAAACATCAATTTGATGAATTGAGCCGGGAGTTTTCAGAGCAGCGCGATGAAATGAAAAAATTAAATGAAATCGGAATCGCGCTTTCGGTTGAGCAAGACATCACACGGCTTTTGGATATCATTCTGACCATTAGTATGGAACTGACGGGTGCCGATGGCGCAAGTCTTTATCTCGTTGAAGAGAAACAGGATACTCAGTTTGATAAAGCGAACTTTTTTTACAATAAACAGTTTCGATTCCGGCACGCCAAAAACTTCAGCCGCGAAGTTCCTTTTAAGGAAATGACAATGCCGATTACGCCCAACAGCATTGCCGGTTATGCCGCTTTATCTCATAATCCTATCAATTTACCCGATGTGTATTTCCTTTCCCCGGGGGTTCCATATTCGTTTGGTGGGCGAGGGTTTGATCAGGTTATCAACTATCGCACCAAATCAATGCTCGTTGTCCCAATGCTTAACCGAGAGCAAGAAACGATTGGGGTTATTCAACTCATGAACAAAAAATCGGTTGAAGGCGCAAAGCTTGGTGCACCCGATGAGGCCGATCACCTTTTCATTCCTTTTTCCAAGAAAGATGAAAACTTAATTTATTCCCTTGCCTCTCAAGCCGCCGTGGCGTATGAAAATCGGCAGTTATATGACAGCATTCAAACGCTTTTCGAAGGATTTATTAAAGCCTCAGTGACGGCCATCGAATCGCGAGACCCCACGACCTCCGGTCACTCCGAGCGGGTTGCCCTTTTTACTGTTGGGCTTGCGGAAACTCTGAATAAAATTGAAACCGGAACATTCAAAGACCTGAAGTTTTCTGCCAAGGAAATTCGGGAAATTAAATATGCCTCACTTTTGCATGACTTTGGCAAAATCGGCGTTCGCGAAAATGTCTTGATAAAATCAAAGAAACTTTACGAAACCGAAATCATTCAAATCAAAAATCGTTTTGAAATTCTTCGTCGCTCAATCGAAGGAAATATTACCAAAAAGAAACTCCAAATTCTCTTGGAAAAGGGGCGCGAAGAAGGCTACGCCGAACTTGCTGCATTGGATAAGCAATCGGCCGATGAACTGGCTCAGCTTGATAGTTACCTTGATTTTATTATCAAAACCAATGAACCCACAGTTCTAAAAAGTGAAGGCTTTGGGATGCTTCAACAAATTCGTCAAAAAGAATATTCGTTTGAAGATTTCAGCCACCCCTGCCTTACCGATGAGGAAGTTCGCCGTCTTTCGATTCCCAAAGGAAGTTTGGATGATAGTGAACGGAAAGAAATTGAATCGCATGTGGTTTATACTTACCGCTTTCTTAAACAAATTCCTTGGACTAACGATTTGCGAAATGTCCCTGAAATAGCCTACGGCCACCACGAAAAGCTCGATGGCACCGGTTACCCGCAGCGGCTTGCAGGACAAAGCATTTTAATTCAATCGCAAATGATGTCTATTGCCGATATCTATGATGCACTCACCGCTCGCGACCGCCCGTATAAACCGGCAGTTCCTGTTGAACGCGCTCTCGATATTTTGCGAAAAGAATTTGTAGATCGTGGCCAAATTGATCGTGGGCTTTTTGACGTATTTGTAGATGCAAAAGTCTATGTAGTTCCGGAGTAAAACATTTTAGCCACCGAAGTTCTATGTCCTCTCAGTCAAACCCGAAGCGATTTCGAATCAATTCTTCTCGGCATCTTTCTTCCAACTTTCTCTCCATTCTCTGCCCAAGGCTTTGTATTGTCTGCGAAAGAATCTTGCCAACTGATGTCAACGCACTTTATAAAAATTACCTTTGTCAATATTGCTTTCAAGACCTTGATCGAATGGATTTGCCCGGTGAGTCACGAAAACGTGTATTCGATCGAGCGAAAAAGCATTTTGTGGGTTTGGTTCCGTTTGATGATGCCTTCGTAGGGTTTCAGTTTCATAAACAAGGCAAATTGCAACGCGTCATTCATGCATTTAAATATGAAGGTATTTCTGGCGTGGCAGAAGCGATGGGAGAAGTTTTAGCCGAGATGTTTATCAGGGAAAGGATGGAAGATGAGCAACCGGTTCCTTATGACTCGGTTGTGGCCCTACCGCTTCATCGATTAAGACAAATCGAACGCGGATATAACCAAGCAGAGTCAATTGCAGTCGGCGTCGCGCGTCGGTTTGGCTTAGAAGTAAACGAGCTCCTTTACCGAACCCGTTATACCGAAACGCAAACAGGCTTTGATGCTGCAGATCGGAAAAGAAATATGACTGACGTTTTTCGAATTCGCTCATCGCAATTGGCTCATAAGCGTGTCATTTTGGTGGACGATGTTCTAACAACCGGTTCGACGCTTGTATCTGCTGCGGAAACCCTCAAAAAAGGCGGCGTTGAAAAGGTGATGATAATGACTTTGGCTCTCGCGGCTGAATAATCGTTCAATTTCTTTTTCAATCGGTGCGATCAATTAAATTTGCAGCTCATTTTTAAGTATGTCAAAAGAGCTGAATTCATTTTCTGAGAAACGACAAGACTCGGTCATTGCTGAATGGGCGTTGCTTCAAGCCCCGCTGAATTATCAGTATTTGAAGCAGCATTTTATTCCACCACCGCATTTTGAAAAGGCCACGCTTGATGGTTACATCACAGATCCGAATTTCCTATCGCAAGCCGAGGCGGTTGCTTCATTAAAAAAATTTTTGACTGAATTCAGAGAACACGCCAAAAGAAAACGCCAAAGTGAAAAGTATTTTGGATGGCTGAGTCGCAAGCCGTCCCCCGCTTCGCTTCAAGGGCTATATCTGGATGGGATTTTTGGGGTCGGGAAAACCCATCTTTTGGCCTCGCTTTTTCATGCGGCAGAGGGTAAAAAGGCTTATCTCTCATTTACAGAATTGGTTTACTTGGTTGGGCTTCAAGGACTTGAGGCTCTCGTAGAAGAATTCGCTCAATATGATTTAATCTGTATTGATGAATTCGAATTAGACGACCCGGGAAATACCACAATGTCGCTCGGCTTTTTAGAGCGGGTTATTGCACGAGGAGGAATTTTTGCGGCAACTTCCAATACGCCTCCATATCGGCTGGGCGAGGGGCGATTCGACGCACGAAATTTTCAGCGAGAAATCAAAGAGATGGCTTCACGGTTTAAGGTAATTCCGATTGATGGACTGGATTTTCGGTTGCATAAATTTCGCAAACAAGGGGTGGATCAAATGGAATATCGTTCTAATCCCTTAGAACTCGGTTCACGCTGGAATTGCGAAGATATCGAGTCTTGCTTCAATTCCTTCAAACCCTTGAATTCTAAACACGCCATCATTTTAAGCTTAAGTGCGCTCTTAGACCATCTGCGCCGATTTCACCCGATGCACTGTATTCAATTGGCTGAAGCTCATGCTGGCATTTTCATTAAAGAAATGGACCAAATTTCACATCAATACGATGCGCTTCGTTTCGTTTATTTCATCGATAAATGCTACGATCACGAGGTTTCAATTTTCACATCAGGCAATTTGCCCTTGCCTTCTTTATTTCCGGAAGAGTTCTATCAATCCGCCTACGCAAAAAAATATTTGCGCTGTGTTTCACGCCTTTCCGAAATTTGCAATTCATTCTAAAGGATACTATCTCCTTAAATACCATATTTATTCCACATTTATTCGTTTTCGTAGGGCTTCTTCTGCCTCTCACCTCTCGCCAAAAGAAACCTTCAATCGGCAATTTGCGTAAAGCGGTTTGCAAAATGAATCACCGTTGGCGGAGGATTAATACCTTTAAATGCTTCGTCAATTTTTTTTCTTTTTGTACTTTTTATTCCAATTTGATATCAGTTTGAATTCACAAATTTCTTACGATGAAATACTTCACAAAAGCGCATTCATATTTACTTTCTCTGAATCTTTTTTTCATTTTCTTTTTATTGGGTTGTGACTCCGGCTCTACACCCGATAGCACTCAACGCATGCAAGATTCCGGGTCGCTTTATGCCCAAGTTCCCAATCAAAATGCATTGAATAGTTCCACTCAGCCTGCCAAGCCTGAAAGCAATGGCGATGCACAAATGAATATTCTTACTTCGCGAAAGAATGCAATCACAACAGCAGTTGCTTATGCAAGCCCTGCTGTCGTTGGGATTAATGTGACCGAAGTTCGCGAATATGTCGTTCGTGATCCGTTCAGTTTATTTTTTAATGATCCGTTTTTCAGCCCTTATATGAACCGACCCAATCGAAAGTTCAAGCAGGAAGTGAAGAGTTTAGGATCGGGCTTTTTTATTACGAAAGACGGCTATATCGTCACAAATTCGCATGTGGTCAATAATGCTTCAAAAGTCGTTGTAACCACAACGGAAGGCAAGCAACTACAGGCCACAATTGTCGGGATTGATGAAATCACCGATTTGGCGCTTCTTAAAGTAGATGGCGAGCATCCCTTTCTTACCTTTGCCAATTCTGATGAGGTGATGGTTGGTGAATGGGCGATTGCTATTGGAAATCCATTTGGGCTTTTTGATATTAATGATAAACCAACGGTAACCGTCGGCGTGGTTTCCTCTATTGGATTAAACTTTCCTGATGTTGATAACCGTTCTTATCGTGGGATGATTCAGACCGATGCAGCAATTAACAGCGGGAATTCCGGCGGGCCGCTGATCAATGCAAATGGAGAGGTTATTGGTGTAAATACCTTTATTTATACCGGCGGTGGCTCAGGCAGTATTGGAATCGGATTTTCAATTCCGGCCAAGCGTGTACAACAAATCATTGGCGAACTTCGAGCGAAGGGAAAAATTGAGCGTTCATTCCGAACGGGAATTAGTGTTCAAATGATTGATGCCGGTCTCGCAAAACTGTTTGATCTTGAATCCAACTCGGCCGTTGTTGTTTCTAATGTAGAAAAGAAATCTCCCGGAGAGAAAGCGGGCGTTAAAGCCGGCGATGTGATACTTGAAGCCAACGGTGTTAAAATCAAAAGCGAACAAGATGTTATTGCTGCCATTCGTGAGATGCGAGCAGGAGAAATCCTAAAATTGAAGATTTTACGCGAAAAGAAAATTTTAGATGTTTCGGTTCAACTTGAAAAGTAAGTGCTATGCCAAAAGTTGTGCGTAAAAAAAGTGCAAGTAAAAGCAAAACGACCCGTGCAGAGTTTGATAAAAAACTCCAAAAGAAAATCATGCGCGAGGCGTTTATTGCTCAGGGCGGTTATGATGGGAGATACAAAACCAAAGTAGTAACCGATAAGCGCAAATCAACATCACGCACTCTTGTGAAGGCAACAATCAAAAAAATATTACCCGAAGCGTGAGCGAAGCCGCAACAACTAATCACAACTGGGGAATTCGTGCAAAGAGTTATCATCTCCGAACGCGAATTCCCCCTTTTTCTTGGGTGTACGAAGCCGAAAAAAACGCACTTCAAAATCTTTTACTTCCCTTTAAGAATTTTCATTTTCAACGCGCTTTAGATCTTGGAACCGGAAGAGGTGATTCCCTTCCAATTCTTCTTTCACTTTCTCAAACAATTTCTGCCATTGATCTCTCGGATGAAATGCTTCGTTATGCAAAAGAAACCTACCAAGCTGATCAACCCGAACGAATCTCATTTCATCATGCCGATGCAGCTTCCATTCCATTTGATGATTCTTACTTTGACTTAGTATTTTCAATCGGCTTAGCTGAGTATTTTCAGAATCCAAAAATATTACTGAATGAAATTAGACGAGTTTCTAAGCCACAAGCCGTTGTGATACTTACACTTTCACCCGAAAATTTCGGGAATCGCTTACGAAAACTTTGGGGCACGCCAATTTATTTTCACTCTCATGTCAACTTTTCTGAATTCGCGATGACGCTCGGATTTAATATTTTAGACAGTTCGAAACTCTATTCTCAACACATATTTGCGCTGCAACTTGAAAAGAAATAGCCCGCGCAAAATCCCTTTGCTAAAACAGGGTTTTCAATATCAAATTTGGAACCACGCAGCCCTTTTTTGTTTACTTTTCCTTCTTCTTCCCATTACTTGCTTTTTTCTTTTGGCTCAAGTGCCCCTCCAGCCTCAACTGACTTTCGATGAAAAGAAAGCAGAGCCTTTGAGGGTAGTGCCTAATCATTTGGTTTCCCTATCGTTTCATCAGCCGATTGTTTCGGAAAATCGAAAAAATGTATTTCCCTCGCTTTTTGGAATTGAATATGGCTTTGGCGATAAATATGGGTTATGGATGATTTCTGCCCACATTGACTTGAATTCTGAATCGGCCAGTGTGATTGACTCAGGCTATATAAAGCTTCTTCAAGCAGGAATCGCGGGGCGATATTACTTGATGAATGAAGCCACGGGTTTATTTACATTTTTTGACCTTACGCTCGGTGATATGGATTGGAAAGCGCCTTCGCCAAATCCACTTCTTCCACAAATTGAGAACTCTCTTCTCTTAATGCCAAGTCTTGGACTGGGGTATGGATTTCGATTGGTTACTGGAACTAATGCCGTGCGAGCCCTTCGCAATCACTTTATGCTGAATGTTATTGTGGGAATCGGTACTGTTTATTCAATTGGGTCTTCAAAGAACACCGTCGGGATTAAGGTTGAAGATGCCGTTTCCTTTGGCCCTTCTTCAAAACCATTTCTCGTGTATTTTCGACTTTCTGCAGGATTTAGTTTTACAGCATTTGATTAACTCATTCGCCATTCATGAAAATCTCATTCAAATTTTTTGCAATTTTTATCTTACTTGCATTTTCATTTTTTGCCCCACGGTTTGCTTTCTCTCAAAAAAATTCAGACTCTCCAAAGCTTACAAGCGTGACTCGCTATACCATTGGGGTATCATTTATTCAACCAATTATTTCTGGAGATCAAAGTTCACAATTGCCCGCACTCTTTGGTGCAGACTTTACCTATCAGCCTGACGATGCTTTATTTGCCTTTGGTTTCCACGCGGAAATTACCTCGACATCAACTTCGGAGCGTGATACCAATGCGGTCTCTCAAATTTTATGTGGTATTCATACCCGATACTTTTTGAATAATGAAGCGCAAGGAATTTATGCTTTCGGAGATCTCGGTATCGGTCGGGTATCGTGGAATTCAGGGAGCTTTAATTCGATTGTTCAAACAAACACTTGGGCGTTTATGCCTCTTGGTGGTTTAGGGTATGCGTTACGACTTATCGGCGGAGCTTTACCAAACCGCGCCAGTTCACCACATTTAATTTTGACAGCACAGTTTGGCGTGGGATACGTGATTCCATTTTCAAATGGAGAAAGCTCGACGGGAATTCCAATGACGCGCTTTGTTGCTTTTGGGCCGTCGGATTCTCCGGTCATTTTCAATTTCAAGATTACTGCCGGATATTCATTTTGATAGCCTATGAAATTGAAACGATTCACGGGTTAGCCGATTATCCCTCTTGCTCTTCTTTAATCGCATACTTTTCAAGCAAGCCATCAATGTGCTTTAGAATTTTCTTTGGAATTCTGAATGCGATGACCACGGTTTCGCCTTCGTAGGATTTAGAAAGGATTTCTCCAGTATCGTGCAAGTAACTGATAAATTTGTAATTCGAAATATGAATTCTTGCTGTTCGGGTTTTGAATTCTGTTTCCATTACTTCAGCGATTCGATCTTTCAACCCACTGAGATTTATTCCTCGCTCCCCTGAAACGAAAACACTATTTGGATATCTGCTGCGAATGGTTGAGAAGTCAAAATCCGGCGGGAGCAAATCAAGTTTATTAAAGACATGAATAACCGTTTTATGGTCTGCCCCGATATCGGCTAAAGTGTGATCGACAATTTCCATTTGCTCGGTATAATTCGTGTGCGAGGTATCAACGATATGAAGAAGAATATCAGCATTTCTCACTTCACTTAGGGTTGATTTAAAGCTTTCAACCAAGCCGTGGGGAAGCTTACGGATAAAGCCTACGGTATCTGAAATCAACGCGTGTTTATTGGGTTTCAGTACAAGCCTTCGTGTGGTGGTATCAAGCGTTGCAAAGAGTTTATCCTCTGCATGAACATTGGCTTTAGGGCAAATCATATTCATGAGAGTAGATTTACCGGCATTGGTATATCCCACAAGGGCAATACGAATCATGTTTTCGCGCCATTCTGTGCGGGTTTCGTGCTGACGATCGATTTCGGCCAGTTTGCGCTTGAGGGTTGAAATTCGTTGCCAAACCAAGCGACGGTCTGTTTCAATTTGGGTTTCTCCCGGTCCCTTTGTTCCGATACCTCCTTTTTGTTTTGAAAGGTGAGTCCACTGCCCGGTGAGACGGGGAAGAAAATATTCAAGTTGTGCTAATTCTACTTGCAATTTTGCTTGTGCCGATTTAGCATGAATCGCAAAGATTTGAAGGATGAGTGCCGTGCGATCAAGAATTTTGCACATGAGCATTTTCTCAAGATTTCGGATTTGAACGGGCGAAAGGTCTTCATCAAATATGACCAAGTCCACATCTTCGCTCTTAACATAATCGGCTAATTCATGAACTTTCCCTTTCCCGATATAAAAAACGGGATCAAGTGCCGCTCTTTCTTGAATCAACTTTTGGAGCACGACAGCACCGGCTGTTGAAGCCAGTTGCTCTAATTCATTGAGGTAATCAGTAACTTGCCACTTGAGGACTTCAGGGGGACGACTTACGCCGACAAGGACGGCTTTTTCTCTAAAATTTGTAACCAACGAATGATTGAAAAAATTAAAACAAATGAAACTGGTTAAAGAAATTTCTTCGGAATTTCTTTCAAGGGAAACCTTCACATTCAAAATATGGTTTATAAGTTGAACATTTGAAGTTTTTCATCCATAAGTTCAATTTATTTTTGTTAATCTGAATTTACAAATCGACTAATACGGTTTTTTTTAAGAATTTTTCCCTCATTCTTTTCCGCTGCATAGAATCGCTTTCCTGTATTTTAAGTAAATTTATAACTGGTTTGGGTTTGATTTTGCTGACTACAAATATGAAATACCCGTTGACACTGCCGCAATGATAAAACACTACGGATTTTTATGTCTTCAAATACATTAAATACACTTCATAATTCGCGTCAAACACTTGACTCGGAGAAGCCGACTTCATTTTTAGATGGAAGTGTTCAAGAATCAGAAAGTTTTGGTGCAATTCGCTCTACTCCGGTCGGTGTCAGTGAGAAGTCATTGTCACAAGCGGAATTGAATGAAGCATATCGCTATTGCCGTGATGTTTCAGCAAAGCATGCAAAGACATTTTATTTTGCGACTCACTTCTTGCCACAAAGTAAACGAACTTCTGTCTTCGCTGTTTATGCACTTTGCCGATATGTCGATGATCTTATCGACCGTTCGGAAGACAAACTCACTCTCAAACAACTCACTAAAGAAAAGATTATCGCGCTTATTGATCAGTGGAAAGCGGATCTTCAATCCTGTTATAAAGGTGAAGTTATACGCAACCCGATTATGCTTGCTTGGCATGATACATTGAAGACCTACCACATTCCAATAAATCTTCCGCTTGAACTTATTGAAGGCGTTTGTATGGATTTAAGCTTTAAGGGATATGACACCTTTGAGGAACTTTACATTTATTGTTATAAAGTTGCTTCCGTAGTTGGATTAATGACCTCCGAGATATTTGGGTATCGCGATAAAGCGGCGCTTGAACATGCGATAGAACTTGGAATCGCAATGCAACTGACCAACATTTTAAGAGATGTTGGTGAAGATGCAGAGAAAGGCCGAATCTACATACCTAAAGAAGATTTGAGGCGTTTTGGATATACAGAGTCGGAGTTGATGAGAGGGGTTATCAATGATCAATTTATAGCTCTCATGAAATTTGAAATTGAACGGGCACGGCAATTTTATCAAATGGCAGATAAAGGAATCCATTTACTTTCAAAAGACAGCCAAACGGCCGTCGCTTTGAGTAGAATTAATTATGGGAAAATTCTCAATACCATTGAGCGAAACCATTACGATGTTTTTAACAAACGGGCTTATGTTTCATTTCTTGGAAAGTTGATGCCAATCCCCGGTTTGTGGTTCAAGTCAAAATTTTAATTGTCGTCTTTCGCAGTAAAGACATTATTTTTTAGGATGATCAATATATTGATGGGCTTGATTTCGCCCTTCCTTGGTAATGCAACCAAAACGGGAAGCGGAAATGAATCGGGCGAAAAGGAGCGAATAATGGAAGTTATCGGAGTCTCTCGGGGACAAGTGCTTTTAGAAGCCGGTTTCGATGAAGTGTTTTCTTATTTCAGTGACCAAAAGAAAATTCTCAGTTACAACCCGCTTTGCAAATCGGTTGAAACCACAGAATATCAAGATATTTATCGATGGAATTTCGAAGTTACAGACCCTCAATCTCATCCCATCCGATTAATTTTTTTTGTTGAACAAGAAGAAGTGAAGTCGCACTCTGCCAAGTCGGTCGATAAAGCTTCGCAAACAGACAATTCACCAACCGATGATATTATTTCAGGTGATATTTTTTGGAAAAATGTTCCTGTAGAAGTTGAAGGTGCGATGCCCGATGATAGAACCTTTATTGGAAAAGCTTTTGGGGAAATGCACCTAAAGAAATCGGAAGACGAGAAAACAATGGTTGATGTTCAGATGAAAGTTCAAATAAATTTTGCAGTACCGTTCTTACTCAAAATTTTCCCTGAGCCAATTCTCAAAATCATGTCAGAATCGGCGATGAGTTTTGCGATGCAAAATGTTTCCAATAAAATGCTTGAAAACATCAGTAAGGATTTTCGCTATTCAGTTGTTACCCAGCAAAGTTCTGGGAAGATTACAGAGTTTGAACGAGATCTAAACTAAATGATTGCATTATTAATAAATTTGCTTTTAGGATAGATATTTTCAAAGCAGCGAAGAATTTCTTAAATAAAAAAAACCGCAACGGGTCTGCGGTTTTTTTTATTTACCTATCAATAAAGACTCTTAATTGGGAGTTATTGCTGAACAGTCAGCGAATCTGTTGGGGAAGTTGCTTTCAGGCTATCCGCTTCAGCTTTACCTCGTTCGTAGGCGCGTTGTTCGCGGTCTCTGCGCATTGAATAGCGGAGTCGATTCGGGTTTACTTTTGCGTCACCTTGAGTGACAAAAGTCCCAAAAACCCCGTCGTTGTAATAAAGCCAAATATTGAATCCCGGTACCATTTCATCCACGAGAGCCACTTTATCAATGAGCTTTTCAGCTTCTTTGCCGGAAATGTTGTGCGCATTTTTCAAATATTCTAAGCAAATGCTTCGGTGAGAGTCACCTCTCTTTACTAAGTAGGGAGTTGGCAATTTGTCTTTAATCTTTTGAATTTCTTCTTGCAGTCCTACAACTTCCTTTCGCGTATCAATTAATTTTTGAAGTACTCCTTTAAAGGAGGCATCTTGTTCAGAGCGGATGAGTTCGAGGATTACGGATTGTTGTTCATCGGAAAGACCAAGCGTGCTATCAAATGTAATTTGCTTTTCGGGATGGCGTCGGTTGACTTCACGAATCATTTTTGAGACTTCTTGCGAACGCTCGAAAATGTCGCGCTGCTTGTCGTTGATTTGATCGACTGACCGCATAAAGTCTTCATAGTTGGGTTCACGGTTGCAAGATGACATCGAAATACCACTAATAGCGATGATCAATAAAGAAAAAGTCAACCGAAATGACGCCTCAAGTTTTTTCTTATTCATGTCTTGTTTAATTTGATAAAAAATTTTAAGAATTTTTTGATGATATTTTTTTGACTTCATCAATTGAAATATTCAACGCGCCTGAAATTTGTTCGGGAGTTAATCCTAGCCTTAAAAGATTTGGAACAGCATCTCTTTTGACTTGTTGCATGCCTTGTTGCATGCCCGCCTTCAATCCATCCGCTTCAGCTTTCTTGCGAATTCGTTCAACAATTTGCCGACCGGCGACGGTATTCTCCAGAATATCTTGATCAATTTCTTCTAAATAGTCCATTATTTCCTCCACCGTTTTGTCTTTGAGTTTATTAACAATAATTCGGATTGCAATATCAAGAAATTTAGGTTCTTGTTTCGAAACATTTCTAGCGATTTCCGCAGCCTTACCTTCTGATTGAATCATCATTTGGAAAAAGTCTTTCGGATTAAAGTTTTTTACTTCGTCCTCTTCACTAAAAATATCTTCTAAATAAATCCTTTCAAAATGTGTTGTTTCTAACAACACTTTATATGCTTCAAATTCTTTTTGCTCAACATTTTTCTTCGGGTAAATCACAATTCCCTTCCACTTCTGAAATGGATTTTGCCTAAGAAAGAGAAAAATTTCTGCAAAAAATCTCGCATAAAATTTTTCATCCTTATGAAATTGAGCCTCAACAAAATAGATTGGGTCGTCCTTTAATTTTGGTTCAAAAACTGCATCGATTCGCAAAGCGGTTTCTTTAATTTCAACAGATTTAAATGCGTATTTCGTTGCGACTTCAGGCGATTGACCAATCAAATCAAAAAAACTTTCAGGGGCTTCTTGAAACAAAAAATAAATGAGCTTATCCGTTTTCATCGCAATCTCTTGGAGCGTTAATCCAGAATTTTTTTGATGATATCCTCCGGCGTTTCTCGAATGAGCAATAAAATGGCATGATGAGGAACGATAATATACTTCTCCGAATTGTACTCGATTTCCGTCGATTGACCCTGAAGATAAATGGCCAAATCGCCAACTTGCGCTTGAAGTGGAATGTACTGTGGCTTTTTGGACGGCTCTTTCCAAGGTTCATCTGCCTCTACGGGTGGAGCTACGGCATAGCCGGGACCGGTTTTAATGACATACCCACTGAATACTTTTTCTTTTTCTTGAACTCCCGGAGGCAGGAACAAGCCTGAACGAGTTTGAGAATCCGGCGCTTTTGGTCGCAATAGAACCCGATCACCGACGATAATAAAGCGGCTAATGTCACTGGTTTCTTTTATCATTTCAATAGGTTTCATTCATTTTCAGAGTTTCATTTGACAAAACCACTACGGCGTATTTCGGTAAATCATTCTTGGATACGGCGATGTTTCTCGAATATGTTCCAATCCGCACATCCAAGCAACCGTGCGCTCAAGCCCAAGCCCGAAACCTGCGTGAGGCACACTGCCATATTTGCGAAGATCGAGATACCAACTAAAAACATCCTCCGGAAGTTTCTCGTGGCGAATCCGCTCAAGCAGCAATTCATAACTGTCTTCACGCTGAGAGCCTCCAATTATTTCTCCAAATCCCTCGGGCGCAAGCATATCCATTGCCAACACAACTTTGGGATTTTCGGAATCACGTTTCATATAAAAAGCTTTTACATCGGTGGGATATCGGTGTATGATACAAGGCTTATCAAACTGCTTCATAATGGCTTCTTCTTGCGGTGCGCCAAAATCTTCACCCCAAGGGAAATCGTGTTGGCTTTCGGTACCGTCTTCATTTTTCTTAATGAGCTTAACTTGATTCTTGTTGAGCCATTCAACCGCCTCAGTATAGCTTAAGCGATGAAATGGCCGTTTAATTTTCTCAAGCTTGGAAATATCGCGCTCCAAAATTTGAAGTTCTTCGCGGCGATTTTCTAAGACGCGCGCGGCGATATACTCCACAAATTCTTCCGCCAAATTCATATTCATTTCAAGGTCGTAATACGCCATTTCAGGTTCAACCATCCAGAATTCGGTAAGGTGACGGCGGGTTTTTGATTTTTCTGCGCGGAATGTGGGACCAAAAACAAGTGCCTTTCCAAACGCCATCGCAGAGGACTCACCATACAATTGACCCGATTGCGTGAGGTATGCCTTCCCTAAATCAAAGTAATCCATTTCAAAAAGCGTGGTGGTGCCTTCCGCTGCGTTCGGAGTAATGATTGGAGAATCAATAAGCGTAAAATCGCGCTGATTGAAAAAGTCGCGAATGGCATTGATGATTTCGTGGCGAACCCGCATAATTGCCCACTGCCGTTTTGAGCGAAGCCATAAGTGCCGACGATCAGCCAAAAATTCAACACCGTGTTCTTTCGGGGTAATGGGGTATTCGTGAGCGAGTTGCACAATTTCAACTCCCGATACTTGCACCTCATAAACATTCTCCAATTTTGGATGCTTTGAAACCTCCCCTGTAACAATCACAGAACTCTCCTGCGTCAATTTTTCAAAATTGCTCCACACCTCTTCTGTAACCGCTTTCTTCGACACAACCCCTTGCACTAACCCGCTACCATCACGAAACTCCGGAAACATAAGCTTTCCGGATGAGCGAATGTTATAGAGCCACCCTTTGATGGTCACCACTTTACCGACATAATCTTTAAGATGAGAGATATACACTTGCTCTGTCATTGACGTATTCCTATATGCTTAGGTTTTATTGATCTTTATTTAATTGTACTTTTTTAAAAACCTTTAAGTGGTTTTATCGCCCTTTTTCAACACTTTTTTTTCTGAAAAAAGGTTGCAAAGTTATAATTTTTTTTCTGCTTTTCTTTGATATTACAACTCCGAAATTGTTTGTAAAATATTTTCAAACAAATCGAATGAACTTCTTTTTAAGAGCGGTTTTCCTTCACTTTATTTAGATTTCATTCCGTTCCTATAACTGACTTTGATTTTGCACTTTATGAAACGCAAACCGTTTATCCGCATCGCTTCAGGCCAAGGCTTTTGGGGTGATCTTCAACGCGCACCACTTGACCAAATTCGACTCGCCTCTTCTGAAAGCCCGGTTCACTACTTGATGCTTGATTACCTTGCCGAGGTTACGATGAGCATTATGCAAAAGCAGCGACAAAAAGACCCATCGCTTGGTTACGCTCGCGATTTCCCCATCGTGATTGGGGAACTTCTCCCAATGCTTCGTGAAAAAGGGATCAAAGTTATTTCAAATGCCGGCGGCGTAAATCCGCTTGCTTGCCGCGATCAAATCTTTTCAATTGCAAAAAAGCACGGTATCAAAGGGTTAAAAATTGGTGTGGTGTATGGCGATGATATCGCCGCTTCAATAAGTGATTTAATTCAAAACGGAGAAACCTTTAATAATATGGATAACGGGGAAGCGCTTGAACCTTATCTCAGTAAAGTTCAAAGCGCGAATGTGTATTTCGGTGCAGCACCAATTGCAAAGTGCCTTGAAGCGGGAGCCGATATTGTTGTTACAGGCCGCTGCACAGATACCGGACTAACACTCGCACCAATGATGTATGAATTTGGTTGGAAATCAGATGATTGGAATTTGCTTGCTGCCGGAACGGTTGCAGGCCATTTGCTCGAATGCGGTGGCCAAGCAAGCGGTGGAAATTTTTTAGGTGATTGGGAATCAGTGCCAAACCTTGAAAACATTGGCTTTCCCATTGCTGAAATGTATCCAAATGGCGAGTTTTTTGTAACGAAGCATCCGGGCACCGGAGGGCTTGTATCGAGTGCAGTATTAAAAGAGCAACTTTTGTATGAAATCGGAAACCCAACCGAATACATTACACCTGATGTGGTGGCTGATTTTACTAGTATTCATTTACAAGATGTTGCTGAAAATCGGGTTAGGGTTTATGGCATATCCGGTAAACCGGCAACTCCGTTTTATAAAGTTTCGATTGCGTTTTCAAATGGGTGGTACACATTTGGGTCGCTCACTTACGCTTTCCCTGAGCCATTGAAAAAAGCAAAGCGAGCGGATGAAATCCTTCGTGCAAGGCTGAAAAATTTAGGGCTTGAGTTTGAAGAAATTCGAACAGAATATATTGGGGCATCGGCTTGTCATCATCATTTGGAAGATATTCAAGCGGTGAACGAAGTGCAGATGCGTATTGGCGTTTATGATCGTGATAAATCCAAAATTGAAAGGTTTGGATATGAAATCGCGCCCCTCATTCTTACGGGTCCACCTTCTGTTACCGGTTTTGCAGGCGGAAGACCAAAACCCTCTGAAGTTGTTGCATATTGGGGAGCACTCATGAAAAAAGATAAAATTGAACCCAAAACAGATGTACAAGAAATTTAATCGAATTGAAGTAATTGAATGATGAAACGACTTGATTCTATTCAACCTTTTTGAACGAATGTAATGGGGTTTTTATTTCCTTTCTTTTTTTGGCTCTCGGCATTTATTGCCACTACCATAACGATTCATTTTCTCAATCAAAATGAAGTGAAGCCACGCTTCGTTGGGAGTGTGAAGTTTCTAAAGGATATTCCCATTTCAAAGCTAAGAACGTTTTCTCTCAATCAAATACCCCTTTTGATACTCAGGCTCTTGATACTTTCACTTCTGATCTTTCTTTTATCAAATTATTATTCGTTGTTACAACCTGATTCCACCTCTGCTCGCGTTGCTTTAATTCATCCGTCACTTCGAAACAGAGTGATTGAACAGGATAATTCAAATCTGATTCGCACGCTTGATTCTCTGAAAAAAGATGGATATGAATTACGGCAATTTCAGGAAGGCTTTCCTGAAACCAATTTTGAAATCTTCGGTACTTCAAAAGGTCAAGAAATTGAGCCTTTTGCGCATACTTATTGGTCACTATTAGAAAAAGCCTCTGCGCAATTCCCCGGACGTCCGCTTTATCTTTTACTTCCCAATCAGTTGAAGCTTCACGGAAAGGCTGCGGAAATCTCAAACCCAATTGAGATTCAACCTTTTGAAATACGTAACGATTATTCACTTCTTAGCGCTGAGCCAATAAATACCGATACCCTCAGAGTGTTTATTTCTAACAGTAAAGGAGAAGTTCTTACACATTCTTTGAAAATTGGGGATATTGAAAATGAGTATCCGCAAACCTTTTCGAAATCTCATCTCTCCGCCTTTTATATAGAAGGCAAGAAGAACGAAATTGGATTGGCTTTTGCTTCAAACGAATCGAATCAACCCGCACGCTTTTCTTTTCCACTTGATACACTTCGTGCGGCAATTGTATTTGATAAAGAATATTCTAAAGAAACGGCTTTGGCTCAAATGCTATTAGAAGCCACATTTTACGGGAGATTGCATCGCATTGAACGGATGAACAACGTTTCGTTTTTTTCGAAAAATGAAAAGTTTCAATTGGTTTTTTGGTTATCCGCTTCTCTAATTTCAGATTCACTTAAGGGATGCATACCCGCATTCCTGACTGTGCCTACGTCGAGTAATGAAGAATCTATTCAACTTGACACATTTCGTCTTCTTTTGGGAGAAAGAAATTTTGTGATACGAAATGTGAAACCTAATAGTGAAAATACTCTTCAAGTACCTTCTATTCCATTACTGATAGCAACTGATGGAACATCCCTCATTGAGGTTAAGCAAAATCAATTTGGTTCAATTCACTTAAGAATCAATTTTCCCTTAATTGAAAATTATTTTTCATTTCAACCTGAATTCGCCGAGCGAATAGGAAGCTTCCTTCGTTCATATTTTACGACCCCTCTTCATTTTAAGACTTCTCAATTGGCGGCTAGTCAAACAATGATGACGGCTCAAAGCCTTTTGCCTAAATCAATTTTTAGTCAGGAGCGTTCAAACTTGGTAAAAGAGAAACAGCCACTCAACGATACACTCGAAAAAATTCTTTGGGTGATTCTATCGCTCTGCATCATTTTCGAGCGATTTTGGTGTTTTTCACCTTTTCGCTTTGAATTCACAAATTTTGTAAAACGCACGCCCGTATCAATTGAATTGTAACGAAGAAAAGAAATTATAGAAACCGATGAACAGTGAAACGACAATCATTAAAGAGCGCTCCTTCGAAGAGAATCCATCCACACGGATGACTCGCTCAGCTTTCGATATCTACTTTCGATATGAACAACGGCGGCAATTTTTGGGTTTTGTTTTCAAAGCATTGACTTTAAGTTTTGTCGTCTATTTGCTTTTTCTTCTTGACTCTAACTTTGTGTTTTGGCAAAAGTTAGGTCTATATCTTCTCATCAGCGCAATTTCTCTTGCATTGTTTTTGATTGCTGATGAACGTTTCCCGCTTTCACGAATGGATGTGGCAAAGCATCTTAACCGTTTTTTCAACGAAACAGAAGAAAGTTCTGATCTCTTCCTGAGGGATTCCCAAACACTTACTCTACTTGAGCGACTTCAGGTTCAGAAAGTCAATGCATCACTCCACGATTTAATGTCAACAAAGGGACTTTCATCCTTACATCCGCCAGTCACGCTTAAAACGCGGTTCTTTTTTTTCGGAGCTGTTGCACTAAGTGCTTTTCTACTACTTTTTCCAAAAAGCAATTTTCGGATGTCAGGTCCGACGCCCCTCCCCTCGGGGATTTCGACCATTGCCCCGAAGGGCGTCTCTTCTATTGTTGTTCGGGTTTCTCCTCCTCCGTACACGAACCTTCACGATACCACTTGGTCGTCTTTCAATTTCACTACTGTTGAAGGTGCCAAGGTTCATTGGCAAATTGCATTTCAACGGGTTCCTCAAAAATCGATTTTAGTATTTAATTCTCGGGATACAATTGCTCTTCAACCCGTGAACCCTTCGTCCGAAAAGTCACTTATCTTTGAAGAATTCGCGACTCTTCGAGAAAATGCCATTTACTCGCTTTATGTCGATTATGGTGATGGATTTGAGCGTTCTGAACTCTACGCCGCAATGATTTCTCCGGATTCGCCACCGACTATTTTGGTGAGTTCGCCTAAAGAGGCACGAACAACCATTGATGGATTCAAGTTTTTTTCTCAACCTTTTTTGCAAAATATTGAGATACAAGCGAGCCTGACTGATGATTATGGGATTTCAAAGAGTGAGATTGTAGCCACAGTTGCGAAAGGGACAGGAGAAAATGTAAAGTTTCGTGAAAGCCGCTTTCCATTTTCAAAACAAGAAGGAAGTCAATACGGAACTTCATTAAACTTGAAATCTCTTGGGATGGGTGCCGGTGATGAATTGTATTTCTTTATTGAAGCCACCGATAATCGAATTCCATTCCCGCATAAAACCCGCTCTGATATTTATTTCATCTCAATTACCGACACCGCTATTCAAAATGAAAGTGAAAGCTTACAGTTTTCGATAAAGGTAAAACCGGAGTACTTCCGAAGTCAGCGGCAGATTATTATCGATACAGAGAAATTGATTCAAGACCGAAAATCAAAACCCACCTCGGCATTTGGAGAGCGCTCCGAAGAGATTGGCGTTGATCAAAAGGTTTTGAGACTTCGCTACGGAAAATTTTTAGGAGAAGAGTTTGAATCCGTTATTGGTAAAGAGGCGCTTGATGAAGAGGTTTCAAAAATTAAAGCGCAAGCTGCCGCAGATTCATCGAAAACAAAGGAACATCCTTTGATGCGATTTGTGAAGCATGTGCATGACGAGAACTGCGGGCATAATGCCGCTTCAAGTCAATCAAGCGAGCCTGAAAAACCAAAATCAAGTGAAGATTTGATGATGGCCTTTGCACACATTCACGATACCGAAGAAGGTGCCACATTTTACTCTGATGATATCAAGGCACAACTCAAAGCCGCACTTGCAGAAATGTGGAATGCCGAACTTTATTTGCGAATGCATGAACCTCAAAAAGCCTTACCATTTGAATACAAAGCACTTAGAATTATCAAGGATCTCCAGCAAAAGTCGCGCATCTATGTGCAACGCGTAGGGTTTGAATCGCCGCCGCTTAAGCCTGAAGAAAAGCGGTTTACGGGGGAATTGGATAAAATTCAAAATCCAAAGTTTATGCGGCGCGGCTTCGATCGAGATTCGCTCAAGTTTATAACGGAGTCGCTTCAATTGTTTTCTTACCTTCGCCGCTCTAATGCCACACCTCCTGATTCTTTGATTGACGCTTTAGAACTTGCTGCAGTTTATGTGAATCGAAAGTCGCTTGAAAATCCGCTTGCTTTTCTTTCAGCCTTGAAATCACTACGGCTCACGCTTGATCTTTTACACACGCATGTAATTCCCTCAGAGCAAGCATTTGCAGAAGCCGAAAAAATTCTATGGAAACTCATTCCCGCAACACGTTCACCAATCGCAAAATCCGGTTCATCGGCGTCGCCATTTGGCGTTCACTATCAAGAGCTATTAAGGCGAGACAAGCTGGGAGTGAATTGATGGCAAGTTATTCTTTTTCGTTTCTTCAGCAACTTGTTTTTCGTGAGGCGAAAGGTTGGGTATTACTTTGGCTCACCATTTCGCTTGTATTGTTTGGAGTAATGGTCTTTAAGGAATGGCGAACGCGCTTAAACCCTCGGTTTCCACTTCGACTTTTGGCATCATTCATTGCTTCGGTCATGATTTTTCTCCTTGGCTCAGGTGCAGGATTTGAATCGAAAACAAATTCTCGGTCAACCGTTCTTCTCATTCTACCCGAAGGTTCTTCGGATTCCCAAAAAGTAATGCTTGATGAGGCACTTCGCTTTGCGGATTCACTTGGCGCGAATCAACGTGCGGTACTTATACGATCGCAAAACTTCGATGACGGGTCTGAAAATGAAATATTGCCCGGAAACTTTAGGCAAGTACATAGAATTGAAGAAGTCCTCCGCCAATTAAATCTAACTGATTCGCTGTTTCTCTTTGGAAACGGACTGCTAAACAATGAGCTTCCTCTACTTGAACCCTTTTCTTTCGTTCATGTTCATCCTTTTATCCGAAACTCAGGTTTTGTTATTACTTCTCCGCAAGCGATAATACAGTCGGAGCTTTCAACACTCTGCGGCTATTGGCAATCTGCTCGATTGCAGAATGATGCTGATCTGCCAGATCTCATCACGATTGAGCATCCCGGAGGAAAGCGAGATAGCATCTTCAACCCAAATGGGAATGATCGCTTCGTGTTTCGTTCCTTTCTTCAAATCCCCGTTTCAGGTTATTATTCATTTTTCTTACAAGCATTTCGAAGCAATACATTGATCGGTTCAGAAACCCTTCATGTAGAAGTTAAGGCGCCACGAAAACTTCGTGTGTTAATGCTTTATCAAACGCCAACTTTTGAACTCACCACACTAAAAAATCATTTGGCTTCACTTGGGCATGAGATTTATGAACATGTAAAATTCAGCAAAGCACGCACGCGAACGGAATCTATAAATCCGTCAACGGGGAAAAAATTGGAGCAATATGGCGACTTCGCCGCGTGGGATGTGCTCATTACAGACCCGGCATTTCTCTCATTTTTATCGCCCAATTCGCTTCGTGCGCTTCAATCCGCGATTTCAAATCAAGGCCTCGGGCTGATGCTCTATTCAACATCTGCACGGGTCTTACAAACGCAATCACTCCAGTTTATAACTTCACTCCAACTGCCGTTTAAGGAAGTTTCAGGCGATAAGGAATTCAAGCGCGACCTGTATTTTGTCAACCTTTTGGGCGAGCCCGAAGCCGCCACTCTTCCCGAACCAGCCCTGAATTTTCTTAAACGAAATCCATCCTATTCTCAACAAGTACTTGCTTCTATTGACAACGGTGGTGGAAGCAAAAGACCTGTTGCAATTTTTGAATCATTTGGCAAAGGGTCTATCATCTCCCTTGCATCCCTAGAAACAAATATTTGGCTTCGCTCCGGCAATGGTCGTATTTACAATATGTTTTGGGCAACACTTTTTCGCTCTTTGATACCAAAGCCATCTGTAAGCCTCAATTCCATCACGCCTTTTGCAACAGAATCTTTTCCATTCGACTTTTCTCTCTCTTATTCTGAAGCACCTTCAAAGATCCCAAAAGCCCTTTTCACTTCAATCGACGGGAGTATTCGAGATACGATTTACTTTCGGCAGTCGATTTTTAATCCTACAGAATTCCACGCAACGCTTTACCCAACACAAAAAGGATGGCATCGCATCGTCCCACTTACTGATAGCTTAATCCCTATCCAAACCACCCTTGTAGAAAAGGCGCAAAGCGAGCCATTGGAATTTGATTTTTTCGTCTATCCCCAGCAGAATTGGGAAATAGCGAATTCAATAATGAATATCAATTCGACCATCTCCTCACTCATCATCTGGCGCAATCAATCAAAGTCGTTTAATACAAGTTCCAAGAGTTTAGATTCGAATATGCTTGATCAGCCATTTAATCTTGTGCAATGGAAATCCCTCCAACTTTTGCAGGCATTTTTGCTATTGCTTTCGCTCTCTTATTTATGGCTTGAAGACAAGCTTCGCTCTTGACGCCGCTCACAACTCATTATTTTTAGAAACCCCTTCACGCTTGTCGCGTAAAAAGGTGGCTCTTTCTTAATTCAAAACGGGTCACTATCTTTTCAATAGAACCTGACCTTCTCTAAGCTACTCGTCGACTTGTTAAAACAGAACTAATTTTATTTATGAAACTGATTTGCTTTAAGGAGCTTAGCCTTTCCTTTCCACTTGGTCTCCAAATTAATAGAGGCGCATACACTATACTTCTCCTTGCCATTACACTCCTTTTCTTTTGCGAACTTGCCTCAGCGCAAGACCCGAAGTTCAATCAAAATGCCAAAGATCGGATGAAGGATAATTTTGATGAAGCGGATAAAGATGTTCTCACGTTGCGATTTAATGACGCTCTCAATGGGAATCCGGTGAAGGATGGTGAAGTCGAAATCAAAGGCATTGGGAAGTACACCACAGATTTTGAAGGCAAAGTGCAATTTCCCATACCTGAAGAAGATGGCTACTACGCTGTTTCATTTCGCAAAGAGGGCTACATCGAAACCGATCTTAAAATTGAAATCGTTGCCGGAACAATCTTCTTCAACCGAATTTCGGTATCACCTAAAATGAATATCAAACAAATTCGCGTCGTGCTCGATTGGGATGCCGAACCTCGCGACCTTGATGCGCATTTCAAAAAACGTGGCGGCTATCATCTTTCCTACCGCAATACGCGAACCCTTGCCGATGGACAAGGTCAACTTGACCGCGACGATATGGATGGCTACGGCCCCGAAACCATTACCGTTGCCGAGGCCTCGCTGCGAAGCGTTTATGAATATTATGTGCATGACTATACCTATCGAACGGCTTCCGGTTCAACAAAACTCACCAAATCAAAAGCAACCGTCAAAGTCTATGGCGATGGAAAACTATTGGATGTGATTGAAATCCCACGCGAAGGCACGGGCACTGTGTGGCGGGTCTTTCGCATCGAGGGCGGAAAAGTTGTGAGAGAGAATCGCCTCTCGGAAAGAGAATAAATCGCGTTAACCCCATCGTCATTTCGAACGAAGCGACATGTATTGAGAAATCTCAAGCTTTCACGCCCCTCTTGTCACTCCGGCTTGTCCGGAGTCTGGCAAGAAAAAAAGGGGTGGTTGAGCCTGTCGAAACCACCGCCCGTAGGCTACCCGAACCGTCTTTTCGAACGAGGCAAAGCGGAGTGAGAGATTTATCATAATTTCTTAAAGGATTCGTTTCAATTTTGAAGCTATAAATTTATAGTATATTTGATTTAAACCCGATATCAACTATGGCTCAAGAAAACGAATTTAGAATTTACTTTGAAGGTTCTTCTGTCATAAACTCAGAAATCAGTGTTTCTGAACTTGCGCCCGCACTCTTGGCTTTAAATGAACTCATTAATGAAGCCAGTCATGCAATTGATCCTCATTCAAACACAACCTATAATCTTAATGTTAAAGCATTTAGCAAAGGGTCGTTTATCATTGATTTGTCTGTAAATGATGTTTTAAAATCCATAATCGAGTTTTTCTCCTCCAAGGATGGACAATTTATCATCTCTCTTTTAGGTCTTTTAGGAATTAATGCAAAAGATGGTCTTCTTGCTCTAATCAAATTTGGAAAAAACCAAAAACCGAAAACAACGATAGAAATCGATAATGGAAGTAAGGTTAGGTTGGAGTTTGATGATGGAAGAGTAATTGAGGTAAAAAATGGAGCAGATCGGTTATACCAAAATATTGCCGTCAGAAAGGCCGCAGAGAAGGTATTTAAGCCTTTAGAGAATAAAGGGATTGATGAAATAAAAATTATTGGAAAGGAGGAGATTATTTTTGAAGCAAAAAAGGAAGACCTCCCAGCATTTCAAGTGTCAACAAAAAGTGAAGAAATCATCATTAGTGATAAAATAGAAGTTAAGTATTTGTCTATTGTTTCACTTGCATTTAAGGACGATAATAAATGGCGTCTAACCGATGGAAGCAGCACTTTTTCAGTCTCGATTCACGATGAAGCTTTTGTTAACCGAATTAAATCAAATCGTGAGATATTTTCAATGGGTACGATTCTCAAAGTTCAAATGAGAATCATTGTTTATAACACCACTGAAGGAATTAAAACAGACTATCAAGTTCTTAAGGTTGAGGAAAACATTCCACCTGCCCAACTCACTTTAGATTTCAAGTAGTTCTCTTTATTGTCACTCCTGATTTCCTGAGACACATAATAAAAAAATGGTGGTTGAGCCTCTTGAAACTTCCGCTCATAATCTTACATCATTGTCATTTTGAACGAATCAACGCGAAGTGTGAAATCTCACGTTTGCTTAGGAGATAAAGTGATTATTCAAGAGATTCATTCTTTGCGCTTCCCTTCCTCTTCCCGCTTTTACCGCTTTTACCGCTTTTCTCTTCCGTGAAAAGCTCGGCGGTGTATTTCTCGTAAAGGCTGAATAAAAACTCCATCCGATTCGCATCGCTCGTAAAGGGCTGCGGACGGTAAGCCAAATCCACCGCCTTATCCAATTCCTGATGCGCTTTTACCAATTGTGGCGGCATTGTGAGCGGGTCATATAAAACGGCTAATGAACTTTGCGGAAATGCTGCACGCGCCTCCATTACCTTCTGCGCCGCGTCTTCAATCGCTTTCACTTGCTTCTCACTCGGATTCTCCGGCCACGGGAAGTTGTTGTAAACTAATTCATTTGAATAGCGATAATCACTTTTTATCCTACCACAAATGTATTTCACCCAAGACATGTGAAGATTTGACATCAAAACACCAAAATGAAAATGTGTAGCTCCTTCAATGTATAAACAACTATCGCTAACTATCGAATTCTTATCAAAAAAACCCATCGGAATATATTTTCTATTTTCAGATGAGTGCCTAGGTATTAATACATATTCATTTTCTGGTTGTCTATTTTCTCCAAAAAGTGATGGAAATTGGGCAAGTTTTTGGGTAGATTTTCGCGAACTTCTTGAACGATGTTTTCTAACGTTTTCAATTCTTTCATTGATAAGTTCTAAATCATTTAGTAATCGAGGTTCAATATCTTTAAGCCACAAACACCACCTTTTTTCACCATTTAAGAACTCGTATGCACTAATCAGTGGTCTAAATAATTTTTTTGAAGCTGGTTCTTTACTTATAAAAATATTTTTTTCTTCATCAGTAAAAAGAAAATTACCGCCATCATTAGGCATACTACCAAAAGAAATTTCTATAATATTGCAAATCGGTTTTCTTTTTTTTGTTATGATTATATCCTTTGCATCCACTAAATATGGATTTATATTTTTTACTTTTATCTTGTGAGGTTCCCCTTTAATGTCTTCATAATCAAAATATCTTTGTTTAGTGTATCAAAATTTGCAAAACCTATAATAACGCAATAAACGGCGGCTTTTCCTTTGGCTTCGTTGCTCCACTTAAAGGTGCGGTGAGCAAAGTGAATTTTTATTTTATATTTTTGAAGCAAAACTCTCCATAAAATTCCCACCTGTTCGCCTTGTACAATCGAATTTGTAGAAACAAACGCCACTTTCACCGTTGAATTTTGAATTAAACGCGCTGCTTTTACATACCAACCAGTTACAAAATCCAAAACGCCACTCCCTTCAATTTCATCAAAAAGGCGAGTAATTTGGTCTCGCTGTTTTTGCGCCATTATTTTAGAACCGCTAAACGGTGGATTTCCAATGATGTAGGAAAGATCATTTTTAGGGATAAGGGTTTCCCAGTCCATTTCAAGTGCATCACCGTGAACAATTTTTGCGGATTTTTTCAGCGGAAGCCGTGCAAAGTATTGGCCAAATTCATTGCTAATTATCATATTCATTTGGTGGTCGATTAGCCACATTGCTACTTCGGCAATCCGCGCCGGAAATTCTTCTATTTCAATGCCATAGAACTGATCGACATCGAGCCAAATAATTTCATTAATGGAGGTAAAGAGGCCGTTTTTATAGAGCGCCCGCAGAATTTCGAGTTCAAGCAAGCGGAGTTCTCGGTAGGTAATCACCAAAAAATTGCCGCACCCGCAGGCGGGGTCTAAAAACCGAAGTGATTTCAGTTTTTTATGAAATTCTTTCAGTTTAGCGGCGTTGCCTTTTGCCTTTTCAAATTCCTCCCAAAGTTCATCCAAAAAAAGCGGTTTAATGAGTTTGAGAATATTGGTTTCGCTGGTGTAGTGTGCGCCCAAATTGCGGCGTTCTTCGGGGTTCATAACACTTTGGAACATTGAACCGAAGATGGAGGGTGAAATTTTGCTCCAATCAAGGTAGCAGCAATTGAGCAGCGCGGTTCGCATTTTGCTATCAAAACTGGCGGTGGGCAAATTTTCTTCAAAAAGCCGACCGTTTACATAGGGGAATTCTGCAAGCTGTTCATCAAGATTTTTAAATCGGTTTTCCGTTGGCGTATTCAGCACTTGAAAAAGCTCTTGGAGTTTAGCGGCAAGGTCGCTGCCATCGGGGTTGGTGCGTTCTTCAATAAAATCTTGAAACTGGCATTTATTGAAAATGGTGGTGTCTTCTGCGAAAAGGCAAAAGAGAAGACGGACTAAGTACAATTCAAGCGGGTGACCGGTGTAGCCAATTTCCTCCAACCTGTCGTGGAGTTTGCCCATCAATTCCGCGGCTTTAATATTGGCGGGGTCTTGCTCTTTATAAACTTTTTTCTGATAGCCCAAGAGGAGGCCAAATGCTTGGACATTATGAACGAAATCGCGCAGATGAAATTCTTGGAAGGAGTAGTTTTCTAAGTCGTGCAGTCGGAAGCGTTCGAAATCGGAGACGAGAATAAGTTTGGGGAGTTCAAAGTCACTAAGTCCGTGAAGATATTCCTTTGCTTGTTCATAGGCTTTATCAAGATTTTTCCCACGGCTTTTCATTTCAATGAGTATCATCCCACGCCAAAGCAAATCGATGTAGCCTTCGGCGTTGCCCAAAGTTTTCACTTTTCTCTCAAAAGTTGCAACGCGTTTTCGGCTGATGCCAAAAACATTAAAAAAGTCAATCAAAAACGGCTGGGCGTCGCTTTGTTCACTTTCGGCATTTTCCCATTCTTTGGAGAAGGCTATGGCACGCTCTTTTATCTCGTTCCAACTTAACGGCATACTTGGTTTCGCGGGTTAATGGGATTGTCGTTTTTTGATTAACAGCAAAGATACTCGAGAAGGCTTGAGTATATCAAAAGCTGTGATTAAAGTGCAATCAATCATTTACATCGTGTAATGAATTCATCATTTCAATCTTATTTAATTACACGAGATTTAACTGATTGAAGAGAAGAAAAGAGAGATTCGGGTTCAATCGCTTAACTAAGCATTTCATTAAACCTTCTTTCAACGAACTTAATGATTTTAAAGAGACCGTAACAACCAAGAAGAAAAGGGGCAAGGGTAATAAAGCCCATCGAAATAAAAGTCATTCCCATTGGAAAAAGAATACCAAGCAGCAAGATGATTGAACGAAAGAATTGAATTGTTTATTCATTCTTTACCTAAAACAATCCAATGGCGGATACACAAATAAAAAACAGTACCAGAATGCCAAGAGGAAGAAGTTCTTGAATTGACATTTTAGAAAATTCTTCTATCGCCAAATCGTAGAAAATCTTGAATAACCCGCCAATAAGGATGAAAACGAAAATAAGTGCAAGCAAACCAAACATAAGGATTCTACGAATTTTCTTGAAGATACGACTTACTCACAAATACACACGAGAATTTGAAACAGCCCTTGGTAATGTTGATGAAAGATGGAAATCGCAATAGCTTTTGTAGCAGAGGAAGCCGCCAAATTTATCTTTGATACACTTTTAATATCTGATTTTTTTTAATACAGAACCTATTATAACAAGAAGAGTTTTGTTTACAAATCATCAAAAAGTTTACTAAATTATTTAGAAAGATACGCTCACTAAAGGATTTTAATCTATCCCAATTCTAATTTTAGCTTCCTTTATGAAGGATAATTCATTTCAGGCTTTAATCGCAATTTTTTGTTTCTTTTTTTTATTCTGCTGCATAGTAGCACCTTTTGCAGCGGTTGGCATTTCAATTCTTGGTTGTGTAGTAGGCGCCCTTTATGTTTTCTATAAGATTTTCTTAACAACATTCAAATACTTTAAAGACTCTGATCCGGAGGAATACAAAAAAATCAATCGAATGTTCTAATTGCTTTCAAGGATTGTTTTAATTCTCCTACACAAACTTCTTTTTAATACCTCAGACACTCTTCCATCTTCAAATTCCCCGCGCAAATGTAAGGTTTCACTACCAGCGAGCACTCTTCCCACAAATGCTTTTTAACTTACCTCATTTGGGTTTCTTTCTTATTAAAGCCATAATAACGATTCATAAGCATATCCAATTGATTTAGAATACATTCAGTTTTATGTTTTAATCAATAATATTCAGAGAATACAGTTTGTATTGACAATAGGGCTCAGGAGCTTGTGGAAGTTTTGACCTCACCCCAACCCTCTCCAATTCAGCGAGCGCGATAGGCTCGCTTGGAGAGGGCGTAATTGTATCAAAGCCGAAGCATAACCGACTCACTCCGGAGAGGATGCTTGATATTATGAGTGATGTATGTTTGATTCGCGATACAGCCTTAAGAACCCGGATTGCATCAAAACTGATGGGAGGTGCGCGATGAGAGTTTTCGTATATGAGAATGGCCGCTTAGTTGGTGATATAGAAAAAGCGGAATGTGGCGGTTGGTTTGCTTACACACTTAATGGAAGTGAAATCAATGAAACTTATTGGTCAAGAAAAAAGGATGCGATTAAACACTTAAA
>JANRJQ010000009.1 GCA_033763895.1 Chloroherpetonaceae bacterium
TGCGAGCTTGACGAGCATCATAAAAGTCTCGAAATGACAAGGAGTGAGGTCATTGATCCTGTCGAAATGACCGTGTCGTTTGTGCGGGTGTTTCGACAAGCCGTGGCCACCTCATCTATCGCGTGCAGGATTCCGAACGCGCTTCGCTTGTCGGAATGACATGCTTAATCCTGTTCATCATTTTAATCCCATAAATCATAGTTCAGACAGTGGTTTCGGCAGGCTCAACACCTTAAATTGGTGCATGTGGAAGGCCAGAGATTTCTCGCTTCGCGCTTGACGAGCATCATAAAAGCCTCGAAATGACAAAGTGCAAGGTCACCGATTCGACCAATTCGCCTGCAAGTTGCTGTTTTAAGGAAGAAAAAACATTGCCAAGCATCCTCAATTCGCTTAACTTCACCTGTCTTGCAAAGTGCAAGAAAACACTTATGAAAAGGAGATAAAAATGACAAAGTTTGGAGAACTCCTGAAACCAAAACGCCTCAAACTCGCTGATGTGGCCGAAAGAACCGGATTCACCGAGGCGTATTTGAAAACCCTAATTGACTCCTCAACCGAATCATTGACAGTGAAAGAGGCCACAATATTAGCGCATCTGATTGATATGCCTTCGGATGAATTTATGAAAGCTGTGAAACCATCGCTGATTAAAACCCCACCGGCTTTGCGTTCAATTCAAAAATCATAAACGTGGTTTGGCATACAGGTGTTTTGAAAAAATATTTTGAGAAAAGTCAACTGTTTTGGAGGTGTTTATGGCGGAGAGTCGTTTAGCAAAAGTCTTGCTGTTCATTTCTGCAATCTATGTGATTTCGCAAGTGGTGTTACTCTTGACGCTCGGCGCAAATCTGCTTTGGATTATGCTTTCGCTCGGTCTTTTTTTGGCTTCTCTCGTCATCAGCACAATGGCGATTGTTTGAAACCCGGCAGACCCGTCATTGAAAGCGTTTCGATGCGGCGTGCGATGCGCTCGAAAGAGGATCAAGAGCGAATGATTCGTGAGGGATATGAAATTGATGATGAATTTTTAGGAAACGGGGTTTCAAAAAAAGTTAAGTCTGTTTCAAAAGCCCGTTCGCAAAGCGCGGTTTCCGATTTCTCTTTGCCCGACGCCCCGCTGTTTGAACTTCCTGAATCCACCGCGCTTCAAACAAAGTCCAATCAGCTCTTAACAAAAGAGCGCGAGATGCAAATGAAGCTTTTGGCCCAAGCCCCAATGTTTGGCGGTGTTGAGAAGATGTCGGCAATGCTCGCCAATATTGACGATAAAAAACTTTCCGCAATGCTAAAGAATATGGGGTATGAAGAGATTGAACCCCTTGCGGTGCGAAATGCCGTGCAATCGTTGGTTCAAATCAAAGAAGAA
The DNA here is from genome assembly GCA_033763895.1 of Chloroherpetonaceae bacterium. NCBI lineage: Bacteria > Pseudomonadati > Chlorobiota > Chlorobiia > Chlorobiales > Chloroherpetonaceae > Chloroherpetonaceae bacterium. Next base: position 1,370 of record JANRJQ010000009.1, read on the forward strand.
GGAAAAATTGAAACGGTGACACAGGGCAGTGCGATTCCAAAAACATCCTTAGATACAGACGGCTTTTACGACTACATTCGCCGCTGTATGAAAAGTGATGAAGCCGGAGCGCGAGCAGAAGCACCAAAAATTATTGATACCGCCAATTTATTGAGCCTAAGCGCCGGTAGTTCAGGGCTTTCTCCAAGAGCCTTAAAAGTAATGAAAGGTGTTCACACGGCTTATGGCGAGCGAAAGTGCGCCAATTGTGTTGCCTTTAACCAATCAGCGAAATTGTGCGGGAAACTTTCCATAGCTGTTGAAGTTGCCGATGTCTGCGATGGCTGGGAGCGTGGGTCTTATTATTGATTCAATGAACCTAAGCTTATGAAAGCAGCGCTCAGTCTAGCAAAGCGCAAAGTTTACTCTCGCTTATCGGAAAAAAAATTTCGCTTGACCTCAGGTCTATTCTTAGCCGAAGGCGAACGCACTGTGATGCAGCTTGTTTCCAACTTGCCTTCACCCGATTTCTTGGAAGCAATCATCCTACGCGAAACTTCGCCCGAATCCATTCATCACATCGCTCCGCCCGCCAAGCGATTTCACCTTGAAAACATCCCAAACGACCTGCATTCAAAAGTATATTGGGCAACGAAGGATGAATTTGATCTCATCGCAACGACCGAAGAGCCGCAATTTATGATAGGTATATTTCGAGAACCCAAGTGGGTGATGGAAGCCTTCCTGCAAAACCCCAATCGCAGCCCATTCATCGTGGCTTTAGACGGCGTTCAAGACCCCGGCAATGCCGGAACAATTCTTCGAACGGCGGCTTGGTTTCGAGCCACCGGTGTTATTGGTGGGGAAGGCACTGTTGACTTTTATAATCCGAAAACCGTTCGCTCATCGGCCGGGGCGCTTTATTCCATCCCCAATCTTCGTGTTCAAAATCTTGAAGAAACCGTAAAAAGTTTAAAGCAGAACGGGTATAAAGTTTACGCAGCCGATATGCACGGAGAAGCGTATCGCACGGTTTCAATTGAGGCGAAATCGCTCTTGGTCATCGGGAACGAAGGCAACGGGATTTCCGAAACGATTCTGAGCCAAGCCACCCGGCTTTCAATTTCAGGGGATGCGAACGCAGTGGAATCGCTCAATGCCGGGGTTTCTGCTGCAATTTTAATCGCTCATTTTGCACGGGCGTATTGAGAATATTTCTTGAGCGTTATTCCAGAGGGTTATTTTAACGGGGGATAAAGGTAGTGCCCAATAATTTTGAAATCGAAAAGGCAATCCTCAATTACTTGTCCTCTCCCAATGTTGTGAATAATTTTATAGCCTTGATGCTTATCTGAACGAACGGCGGAAACAAGCCCAATGTGGGTTATCGCGCCGCCTAAATTCCAACAGACAATATCGCCGGGCTGGTAATCAAGGGCGGATAAAGTAATGGGTTTTTCAATTCCTTTTCTGGCGAAGAACCGCATCAAATTGGGTACCCTTCGGTGGTCGATATTTTTATCCGGCTTTTTCAATCCCCATAGCTTTGGATAACGACTAAAATTTTCTTTGATGTCAAGATGAACTTCTCGTTGCAGATCGATTTGGAACATTCGATAGGCACGAATCACGACATCGGTGCAAACGCCCTTATTAGGAGGAAGGTCGCCATTGGGATATGAAAGGACATAGTATGCGGGGTCGTAGTGGACTTTCGTGAGCGTTAATCGAAAAGCAGAATCGGCGAGTGCCTTTTGAAATGGGGCTTGTGCGGCCACAGTTTGATAAAAAGCGAGGATGAATAAAAGAATTGTGCCGTGCAAAATCAAACGGTACATTTCTAAGAGGAGGCTGAATCGGAGGGCGTGTAAGCCGTGGTCAATTGTTTTCATGAAACGATGAAGTCTTGTAAAAGCCTTGCACGAAGAAATGTTTGCTTAAAAACAAGTGTTCATTATATCACACGAATTAAGGTAAGAATGAAGTAACTTTCAATTAGGATATAGATTTTCATCTCTGCGTATTATGAAGAATGTCCTCAAGACTTAAATCAGAGGCATAAAATATTTGAAATCACTTCAATGCAAAATTCTCATATGATATTAAAATTTCTCTCGATGAGAGGTGTTTTTTTGTTCACTATTGTGTTTTTCATTTTTGCAAAAAATGTATTCTCACTTGAATTCAAGTCAAGTCATGTGCTTACACCGCATGAAGTTGAATTTTCGGAAATGATTGACACGGCGAAAACAAAGAAAAAAAACTCCCCCAAAAAAGCAACATCCAAAACTAAGGTTTCATCTCCCGCGAAAGTAACCAAAGAACCCAAAGCGCAAACAAAGGGAAGTTCGGTTGAATCAAAACCGATAGCCCCTCAAAGTGCTCCGATTCCGCAGGAAGTGAAATCCAAAGACGTGACACCGAGTCAAAATTCTTTAGAAATGCCTACGAAAGAGCCGATTCCGATTGAAGCGCCCAAAAAAGAAGTCGCTCCTAAATTTGGTTCTTTAACAGGAACAGTCAAATTACCAACAGCAACTCGAGGGAAGCGGGTTTTCCGTGGAAGTGCCTACCGTAGCCGCCTCTCTTCAACGAATGAATCGTGCTGCGGCTCCGAATCTGATGGAGAGTCGAAAGCGTCATTTGATGTGGTCGTGAGTGCTCATCCGTTGTCATTCAAGGTTGAAACCGAACCAACGACGGTTCAAATGAAACAAAAGAATGCGGTCTTTGTGCCACATGTTTTGCCCGTAACTCCGGGTACAACCGTAGAGTTTATCAATAACGACGGGTTTTATCATAATGTCTTCAGTAAAACACCCGGAAATACATTTAACATTGGACGTCGAGCAACGGGAGAGGTGGTATCGAAAACCATCGCTAAACAAAAAATTGTGGGAGCAGGAGAGGTGAAAATATTCTGCGATATTCACGCTCAAATGAATGCCGTGATTCTCTCTTTGGAAACCCCTTACTTTACTAAGCCCTCGGATAATGGTACTTTTGAATTAAAAAATCTTCCCCCGGGGAAATATGAAATTCGCTTGTATCATCCTGATTTTACAGAGGTTCGAGAAGAACTTGTGATTGAACCCGGCCGTGCCACGCGCCGCGATTTCCAATTTTCAAATTAATTGACTTAAGAAGATTACACCAAAGAATGAGAATTACCATTCAAACCAAGCTTTTCTTGCTCACTTTTGGAATCACGACCGTTGTATTGCTTGCGGTGGTTTTCTCGGTGAATTATGTTCAAACAAAAACTATTGAGGCCAAAATCTCTCGTGATTTCTCCCAAACCCAAGCCGTTTTTAATCAAGCGCAAAGCCTTCGGTACGAACGCCTTGTCGAATCCGCTTATCTGATCAGTGAAAATTCACTCTTCAAAGCCAATGTTGAATTGCGCGACCCCGCGTCAGTGTATTTTAGCATTGAAGAATTTTCAAAGTTTTTGAAAGTGGATGTGTTTTTTGTAACTGACCCCGATGGGAATCTCTTGGCTTTTTTGGGAGACACCTCGCGGCACGGCGTTGATTTCAGTTTCGCACCAACTGTTCAAAAAGCCCTTCGCGGGGAAGACCCCGAAATCAACCCCACTTTACCCGATTTATGGAGCATCGGAATCGATACAATTTTTCAAATCGTTACGGTTCCTATTTTTACTGCAAATGATAATCGCTTGTTAGGAACTACAACGCTTGGCATCAAACTAACACAATTTGAAGCAAAACAATTGAAAGGAAATTCAAACATTGATATCACATTTTTCTTAGGCAATGTTTTGGTTGCAAGCACGATTGATTCACTCAAAAAGGAAGATGCGAGAAATTTTTATTCTTCTTTTGAAAAGGAGGTTCAAGTGAATATGAGTCAATTGAAGGCAAGTGATGTGTTTGAATCAAGTCTTTTTAACGAAATTCAATACACCTTTATTTCGCCACTCGGAAGAGGCGCGCCGGGGTATTATGTCGCAACAGTGAAGAAATCGCAAGAGCTTCAAATTCTAACCACGCTTCGCGAAACCATTTTATATGTGGCAGGAATCAGCTTATTACTAACCATCGTATTTGCGGTTTTAATGGGAAGATTGCTCTCAAAGCCAATTGTAACCCTTTCCGGCGCAATGACTCGTGTTCAAAATGGCGATTTGGGTGTTGAAGTAACTCCCACGACAAAAGATGAAATCGGTCAGCTTTCTATTGACTTTAATAAGATGATTGTTGGGCTGCGCGAGAGAATGCAACTTCAGCGATATGTAGGAAGTCATACGCTTGAAATGATTCAAAAAACCTCCGGTTCGTCGGAAAACAACCAAACAATGCTGGGAGGTTTGAGAGAAGAAATCACGATGCTTTTCTCTGATATTCGTGGCTTTACTTCATACAGCGAATCTCGCTCACCCGAAGAAGTCATTGGAATGCTCAATCGCTACCTTGGGTTTCAAGCAGATTTAGTGAGTGACTTTGGCGGCTCTGTCGATAAATTTGTGGGAGACGAAATGGTGGCACTTTTTGCCGGAAAAGATGGCTTAAAGCGTGCTTTGCAGTGTGCTATTGAGATTCAAAAAAGGAAACAAATTGAACGTTCAAAAAACCCTAACGATTCAATGATTGACATTGGAATTGGTGTTAATTTTGGTGCGGTGGTCTTAGGAAATATGGGCGCACAAGACCGAATGGATTATACTGTAATCGGCTCAGCCGTCAATCTTTCTGCGCGGCTTTGTTCTGCGGCCAAAGGCGGTCAAATTCTTGTGCGAAAAGATTTATTGCGGTTGCTCGAACTTGAACGGAATTTTCAGATTGGAACCATCGAATCAATGACATTCAAGGGAATTTCAACACCGTTGGAAATCGCAGAGATTCGCTATTAAATTCTTCACTCAATTGATTAGAAATTTTATGAACAAAAGAATCTTGATTTTAGGGTTACTCTTTCTCATCGCTCTCCAAAATAAATCCCTCCACGCCCAAGTGGAAATTGGGGGAGAGGCTGTTTTTGAAATCTCGAAGGGCGGGAATCAATCAAATTTCATCTACAATGAAATCCCAAACGAATTCCGAAATTGGCACCCTTCAATCACGCAATTCAATCTCTTCGTGAATGCACTGATTGGTGAGAGTTTTGAATTCAACGGTCGCGTTCTTTTTGATACTTGGGGCACTGGTCGGTTGAATTCACCTCGCATCGCGCTTGCTTCGCTAAATTGGATTATCTCAGATGATTTATCCGCCTCCTTTGGAAGAATCCTAAGCCCAATTGGGTTATTTCCTCGTCGGCAACTATTAAGCCAAAGCCTTTTTGCGAATTCACCCTTGACTTATAATTATCATACAAAAATTTCAGATCAACGCGGGTTTTGGGGAGCCGCCGGTACCAGTGGCACTGCTTACACGACGGATGATGTTGGAACCACCACTTTGAATTTCGCTGCATACACCACAGGTGCTTCAATCAATCTACGTCTCATTTCTGATGCGATGAACCTTGAATTGGCTGTCCTTGCCGCGTCTGCTAATCAATCTCTTTATACTAACCTAGCTAATTTCGCTGTTGCCGGACGTTTAGGTGTATCACCCTTTATCTTTTGGCAACAAGGGTTTTCTGCAAGTTATGGTGGATTTATGCAAGGAAGCGGGGTCAATGCGATTGCAAGAGAGAATCGGGCGTTTGAAAATTATCGTCAATTGACAGTTTCTACCGATATTACGCTTGCATATTCTTATTTTGAACTCACCGGTGAAGCATTTTACTCAAAATGGAATGTTCCAAGATTCACTAACGCAGCTGGCTTTGAAACGAATGCTGCTGGAAATTTGGTTGAATACTCGCTTGAAAATATTAGCGGCTATGTTGACTTTAAGTATGAGCCTGATTTTTTTACCGGAAGTTTCATCGCAGTTCGATATGAAAAAATGATTTTCCCGAAGTACACTCATCCAACCACGGCACTTAAGGAGACTTGGGATACGGATATTCAACGCATCTCAATGGCAATTGGGTATAAACTCACACGCGGGGTTTTGCTCAAAGTCGCTGTTTCAGATCAAGCGCTTAGTGGTCAAACTTGGCAAAGTATTGATGATTACACTTTTCGAGCAATGATTATCGCAACGTTTTAATTAATATGATTTCAATAGGAACAAAAGCACCTGATTTTTCACTTCCAGATTCATTTGGAAAAATGATTTCTCTTTCAGCATTTGCCGGAAAATATGTATTGCTCGTTTTTTATCCCGGCGATAATACTCCGGTTTGCACTGCTCAGCTTTGCGGCTACAGAGAAAATTTTTCAGCGTTTACAGAAAAGGGGATTGAAGTGCTTGCGATTAGTACAGATAGTGTGGCTTCTCACGAGAAGTTTTCAACTCAATACAGTTTTCCATTTCCTCTTTTAAGCGATGAGAAAAGAGAAGTTTCTCGTCTTTATGATGCTTTATCTTTTTTGGGGATTTCACAACGGGCGTATGTGCTCATAGGAAAAGATGGTTTTGTGAAGTTTTCTTTGAGCGAAGTCCTGCCGCTCTTTCATCATAATGCAACTGAACTGCTATCCAAAATTTCGCTTGATTAGGATGATTCAAGACAAGCTTTTCTTTTTCCGCTTTAATAAAATTAAATCTTTCCCTTACCGCTTTCTGTGTGCAATTTTCTTAGTTCATGCTTTTTTTTGTGCCTTCACAGTTCAAGCACAGCATGTACTTCAACATCAAATTGATTCCCTTACTTCAAGTTTCAATCATGAATTCGCACTTCTTGAGGCGGCAAGCCCTCAGGGAGATTCAACTTCTGCGAAATTAACGGGCAACTTGATTGATCTGACCTCCAAACTCGCAAAGTCTTATTGGATGCTTTCCTATTCCTTTTCAACACCAAATGAACGAAAAGAAACCCTTGAAAAAGGGATAGCCATTTTGGAAAAAACAAAGAAGCTAAAGAATAATGAATTAATTCGGGGATTAATTTCGCTTCTTGAAGTTGAACGGCTTCCTCTAATTGGCTTTGAGGAAAAGTTTACTAAAATTCCTCTCCTAAAATCAGAGATTCAAAATTTGGTTTTTCAATACCCGCATCAAAATGAAGGGAATATTGCGTACTCATTGCTTTTCCAACATATCAGTCAACTGAATTTTTTTGAACGCGCTCTCGCCAAATATTGGTATAAAGTTCAATTGCCTGAACCTGTTAGCCCTGATATTGAAATTATATTCTTGTTGCAAGCCAAAGTCGATGGTGCATATCCGGCTTTTGTTCACTATAAACTGGCAGAAACTTATATAAAGCTCTATAATTTTCTTGGTATAGAAGAATCTTTGAATCAAGTTCTATCAGTACCAAATGAGTATCCTTATTTGGATGACCATTATAAAAAACTTGCGTTCGATTTAAAGGCATATTATAAAACCCGGGGTGCTCGGTAATGTCACAAGGTTCGATCATCATTTCGCCGCTACCGAATCCGTTTTTACGCGCGTTAGATTACTTTTTTTTACTCCGACCGACTCAATTTTTTCCACTGTGGACAACCGTTTTAGCTGGCTATATTTTATCATTAAACCTCCCGATTTTTTCATTTCCTATGTTCCCCATAATGGCATTTACAATGCTCACCTTGAATTATGCGGGGATATTTGTCCTCAATCAGATTGTCGATCGAGAAACTGATCGAATTAATAACAAGTGTTTCATTGTCTCTCACGAGATGATTTCTCTTTGGTCTGCGTGGGTTATCGGAATTGGTATCACCACGATTCCACTTGTATGGGCATTGATGAATTCCAAACCTTTATTATGGGTCATGATTTCGTGGACGGTTGCCGGCGTATTATACAACTTTGTTGGGTTCATGAATCAACCTGTGTTAGGCGCATTAACAAACGGTTGGCTTGGGTTTACATCGTTTTTTGGAGGTGTTTATTTGAACCCTGAGTTTCAAGGCCCTTCAGCGGGGCTTGTGTTTCTTTATGCTGCACCCTATGGGCTTGCGTGGCTTGCCGTTCATTTTTTAGTCACAATTCCAGACGCAACAGGAGATAAGAAATCTCAAAAAAATACTTTCGCGGTGCGCTATGGAATGAAAGCGACTGCAGCGGCGGCATTTGTAACAGATGCAATCTGCTTGCTGATTTCACTTTCTATTCAAGAGTGGATTGTAGGTTCGGTTGCGTTAATTTCACTTCCTTTCTTTTTTATTGCTTATAAGGCAAAAACGTCTGAGAAGATTTTTCTGCCCGTAAAGCTTTCGATCATCCTGCTTTCACTCGGGGTAATGCTATTTATTCCGCTATATGCCTTGGGTTTTATCCTGATTTACTTCTTATCAAAATTTTATTACAAAAAAAGGTTGAATCTCAACTACCCATCACTAAAGCCTTAACCCAAAGTTATTCTCGGAATCGCCAAGGGTAATGAAAAAGTGATTCCTCGAGTGGAAGGTTTTTCGTAAGTCCTTCTCCAATCAAAACGGCATCGAAACCCGCTTCTTCCATCAGGCGAACATCATTTGCACAATTTAGCCCGCTTTCTGAAACTGTTACAATACCATTTGGCAATTTTGATTTTAACTTAAGTGATAAATCAATATTTACTGAGAAATCTCTCAGGTTTCGATTATTGATGCCGATAATATCCGCCCCAACGGATATCGCTCGGGAAAGCTCTGTTTCATCATGAATTTCAGTTAAAACAGCAAGTTGGAGTGTTTTTGCTAATCGAAGCAATCGATACAGTTGCTCATCGCCCAAGGCTGCTACGATTAAGAGAATCGCATCTGCGCCATAAAGCCGCGATTGATAAACTTGTAATTCATCAATGATAAAATCCTTTCTTAAAATGGGCAATTGAATCTGATTCTTGATGAGTTGGAGATAAGATAAGTGCCCTTGAAAAAATTGTTCATCTGTAAGAATAGAAAAGGCACTCGCGCCAATTTTCTCGTAAGTCTCTGCTCGGGAGAGGGGATCAAAATCCTTAACGATCACCCCTTTTGAAGGAGAAGCCTTCTTTATTTCTGCAATCAACCGAATTGAATCGGGAGCATGTCGCTTTAAGCTCTCATGAAATTTTCGTGGCGCAGAAAGAAAGGGTAGGGAAGCCTCATATTGGGAAATAATGTTCGATTTTGATAGCTCAGAAACTTCACTTCGCTTTTCTTCTAAAATGACATCCAAATAGGTCGTGTTCATAGCGCAGGCTCGCTTTGCGGCTTTTGTATGATTGTTTTAAGATTAAGTTGGGTTGGAAATCGTTCGGCGACTTCTTTTTCGTGCGTGACTAAAATTAAGGTTCTATCGGTTTGCGCAGTTAAGTTAAAAAGTAACTCAAGAACAATTCTTGTGTTTTCTTCATCTAAATTTGCGGTGGGTTCATCGGCTAAGATGATTTTGGGATCATTGGCAATAGCGCGAACAATCGCAACCCGTTGCTGCTCGCCGACACTGAGTTCACGGGGTTTTTTATCAGCTTTATCGGATAAGCCAACCGTATCAAGTAACAACGCTGCTTTCTCCGATTTGTTTTTTTCATTGGAGCCGAATTTCATCGCTAAAAGGATGTTTTCTTTAGCACTGAAACCTTGCAGAAGATTAAAAGACTGGAAAACATACCCAATTGACTTTGCACGGAAGGCGTCTCTTTGAGATTCGCTGAGAGATGTAATTTCTTCATTCAGTACCTTGATGGTTCCTTCGGTGGGTTTCAAAATCCCCGCAATCAAGTTGAGTAGCGTTGATTTCCCCGAACCGGAGCGACCAACCAACGCAATTTTAGCCCCCGATTCAATTGAAAACTGAGGAATCTTTAGCAATGGCTCACGGCTTTGATGATACTTCATTACCACATTGTTGATTTCAATAGACATATCGATTGAGTTTGTTAATCAATTGGAATTTCTTCGCTTAAAATCCTTTCAATATTGAGTGCTAAACTTCGGCGTATTGAAAGATAATCTTTCGGTTGAAATGAAATTTCATCTTCAAAGGTCGGTGCCGAAAACCGTTGTGATAAAAGATGAAGCGAGGGTAGTGGAAGTTTTCGAAGTGAATCCGGATTGCAGTCGATTTTCCGGCGAAATCCGATTCCTTCTACTTCATAAAGTACACCACGCCACTTTAAAAATTCCATTAACTCATGATTCGATGCAATCTCGAATTCAGATGTTAATTTTTCACCATAAAGCCTTGCTTTAGTTGTTGAAGTGGCGTATGCAAAATAAAAATAAGCCAAACGATTGGCTGATAGTGATCGAATATTTTTCTCGTCTTTGTCAAAAATGGAGGCATTAAGATCAGATGTTTCGATTTCATCAATTGAGAAAAAGGTTAGGGTTGAGTTTGAAGGAACTTTTTTCTTCACCCATCGACCATTAAAGCCTAAATACCGTTCCGATTGCAGTTGTTTCGATACAGGAAAGCACTCAACCCACACTTCATTCTTTTGAGGAAAAACCCTTTCAAGGCAATTAATTAGCTGTGTCAATTCATCATTATGAAAGGAAGCGGAACTCCCGATATAAATCCAAACCTCACGAGCCTCGTTTGACGCGATTGCGTCACGAGAGTAATCTGAAAATAAAGATTGAATCTCAAGAATAGCTTTAAGTGTATCATCCGGGAGATACGAAAGTGACTCAAGTGAAGGCTTATGTGAAGTTGCCGCATTAAGCAGCGCACTATCAACCAAAGACTTGAACCAAAAGTAAGTCGTCCCTAAAATGAGAAGAATCAAAAGGAGGAGAAATCCCGTTTGAGATGCAGGAAGCCGAACGGGAAATCGCTTTGAAAACCAACTTCGACGGCGTCTTTTTAAGCTGCGATTTTCCTGACTGCTCATTGATTAATAACCGCTTTCTTTGAATCCTGATTTGACAAGCGAATCGAGCGTTATTGCCGTTGAAGGTTCTTGCGAAAAGTAAGATGCCGTAATTTTTTCAATGTATTTCCCTACGATGTCAAATTCTAAGTTAACAACTTCCCCGGCTTTTTTGTGTTTAAGTATAGTATTGGCGTAGGTGTAAGGAATGATTGCAACTTCAAAGGTATTATCTTTGATTGAAGCAACCGTTAAGCTAATCCCGTCAATACAAATCGACCCTTTCGCAACTATCCAATTTTTGAATTTAAGGTCAAATGAAATCTGAAATCGCCAACTATTTCCTTCTTCAATCACAGAAAGAATTTTCCCGATGGTATCCACATGACCTTGAACAATATGGCCGCCAAAACGCTCGGTAGCCAGCATCGCCCGCTCGATATTAACTTCATCTCCAACTTTAAGGTGACCTAAAGTGGATTTCATGAGCGTTTCTTCAACAGCGTCAAAAGTAACTCTCGATTTTGAAACATTGGTTACCGTAAGGCAAACTCCATTGATTGCAATACTTTCATCAACACGAAAGGGTTCATCATTTTTTGGAACAATATCAACGGCAATCACCATCGATTTTCCCTTCTTTTCTAAAGAATTCACTTTCCCGATTGCTCGGATTAACCCGGTAAACATCGTTTTATTATTGATTGATGAAAAATAACGATTAAATTCAATCGTTAATTCAACAAGGGATATTTTCAGCCTTGTCAAAAAATAAAATAACCTTCGAAGTAATTATGAACATCTCTGTGAAATTCGCAGTGCTGTTGTTTTTCTCTGTTCTCGTTCAATCCTGCGTCAAAAAGCCAATTGATATTTCGGGCACGGTATCAATGGAATATGCCGGAACGCAAATATCAACGACAAAAGAGAGTTTTGTTTTCTTACTTCATGACTCCATTGCAACTCCCTATTTGAACAAACGAAGAAAAGAATTCCAAGAAGAATTGGAAAGAATGAAAATCGTTCAAAGTGAAATTTTCGCAAAGTTTGATTCTCTTAAGTCGGCGATTTCAAACAAAGAAGTCAAAGCCCTTCACCTACAACTTGATTCCATACAAAGTTCCGCCGTCGAAATCAAAAAGCGAATCAATGAATTCAAACACGATTATGTCGTTTTCACAGCGAAAGAACTTGCAAAAAAAGCGATTCTAACCGCAAAGACAGCAGAGAACGGCGTATTTGGTTTTGATCAAATTTCCATCGGGAAATATGTCCTCATCAGTATCTATGAAGAAAAAGATCATAGTGGATTTCTGATTTCCACCGTTGAATTCACTGGAAAACCAATCAATGTACGCTTAGAAAATCATTCAATCGAGCCCGTATTAATTTATGAGCCCGAAAAGTAAATACCGTTATCTGAAAGTCACGTTTCTGATTCTCCCATTGCTTTTGGCATGTGAAAAGAAATCGGACCTTCGGCGTCTTATTCCAGAAGAGACATTTGTAAAGCTGTATATCGATCTTGAGTTTGCCAAAGTTGATTTTCTTTCTAAACCGGATTCATTGAAAGATACCATTGCATTTCAAGATTCTTTGGTCTATCTCTTTAAGGCCTATCAAGTATCACCCAAAGCTTATCAAGAACAATTGAACGCCTATGCTGTTCATCCTTTAGAATGGCAAGCTGTACAAAATATTGCCAATACTCAAATTCGAAAGTTGCGAGAGGAACAAGATTCAATCAAGAAAAGTCGAGAAATGCGGTATCGAATTGAGTAAATAAATAGATTGAACCAATGATAAAACTTGGAGTAACTGGCGGAATTGGAACCGGAAAAACCACCGTTTGCGAAATTTTGAAAGAATTTGGCTGTTTTATCTTTTCTGCGGATTCTATTGCAAAAGAAGTTCAAGAAAAAAATCCAACCGTGATTCTTGAAATGAAAAAACTTTTTGGTGATGCGATTTATCAAAATGGTGTTCCTAATCGAAAGAAAATTGCAGAAGTTGTATTTGCTGATAAAACCCAATTGCACCGACTCAATGCAATCATTCATCCAGTGGTGACAAAGGCATTTGAGGACGCTGTTTATGAAGCCTTTATGGCCGGTTACCAAGTCATCGTAAAGGAAGCAGCAATTATGTTTGAATCAGGAAGTGACAAAGGTCTTGATGCTATTTTGGTCGTTGCGTCAAGTTTAGAAACCCGTCTGAAAAGGCTTGAAGGAAGAGGAATTTCCAAAACTGATGCTTTAAAAAGAATTGAGCATCAACTCTCTCAAGAGACGTTATTGGAAAAATCAAAGTTCGTGATTTGGAACGATGGAACTATAGCAGAACTTCGCAAGAAAACTCAAGAAGTTTATAATGGGGTTATTGATCGTTTGAAACAATAGCACTTTTTCAGTCATTGCTTCTAATACACCGTAATCATTTGCCCCAATTCTTTCGAAAGTTGCTCAGCTAATCGTTTCCGATTGTACTTTTGAACGGTATCTTCTGATGGTCTTGGCAAATGACCCTTTTTCCACAAGTCAAAAAGAATTTCGAGTTTGGCGGCAATTTCGAGTGGTTTATCCGGAGCGGCAATAAACCCGTTCGCTTCACGAATAAAGAGGGCGGAAGCACCATCAGGCATAATCCCAAAGATGGTGCGGTTGCAAGCAACATATTCAAAAAGCTTTCCAAGAGTAATGCAATCATTGTTTTTAGCCTTTCCAAGCGTTGCCCAGAGAACATCTGCTTTTAAGTTTTCAAGAATCGCTTCTTGATGAGATACATAGCCTTTAGTTGTAATTAACCCATCCAGACCGGCATTTTTAGACTGCTTGAAATACTCATTTGGAAAAATTCCTGTGAAACTGAGTTCGATAAAATCCTTGATTTCAGGTCTTTTTTGGATTAACGCTTTTAACCCTTGAAAAAGAGGGACTGGTGTACGGTCATCTCGAAATACCCCTGAATAAGTCAGTCGAAATTTGTTTCCCTTGATATAACTCCGGTCAAGCCCTTGAAAATCTTCTTCGTCAAAGCCGTGAGGTATAATTGAAACATCAGTATGCTTTAGTTTCCCGTGATACTTTTTCACCAACAATTCTTTCAGGGTGCGATTCACAGAAACAACCTTATCTGCGGTTAAAACCACGGTTTCCTCAAGTGCTGCGTGCTTTCGCTTGTGAAATGGCGTAAGATAAAAATGCGACGGGTTATCTACCCAAGGATCACGAAATTCAACCGCTGTGGGTAATTGATACTTTCGCCGAAGCTCAAGGGCAATAAGATGAGAACTGAAGGGTGGAGCGGTTGAAAAAATTACTTCGATATCGCCGTTTTTCTCTATGATTTCTGATGCCTTTTGAATCGCAAAGCTATTCCAACCGATTTTATTATCCGGAATAAAAAAGGATTGACTAATCATGCTCATAAAACGGCGGGTGTTTTCGGCAGGCATCTTAAACTCGCGCTTACCGCTTGCCCGTGCAGCAGCTTTTGTAATATCTCGGGTGTCGGTACGATGGATTTCAACAGGCAATCCCTCAAGTTCATTCAATAGGGTTTCATCGTAAGCATAATAGGCAGTTGGGGAAATCGTCAAAACAATCGGTTTCCAGCCGAATTGCGGCAAATATTTCACAAACTTTAACGTTCTCTGAACGCCGGAAAGTCCCATCGGCGGGAAGTAATACGCTAAAATTAGAACCTTTTTTAATCCGCTTTCCAAAACGGGTTCATTTTTTTCGAATAGGGTAAATGATGGTGTCACAGGTGAAAAAATACGCGTTGATTACGGGATTCCCGTAATGGAAATTCATTTATTAACTAACTGGGTGTTTTGTGATGATTGTAAGGCAAAGATACGAAATCTTTAGGTCACAAGTTTTTAGAAGACGTGATTTAAAGCACTTGAAGATATTCAGAAAATATTAACACATTTAACAATGTTGATTAAAAACGTAAATCAAACCGATACTCCACAATATCTTTTCCATAGTCATTGTGTTTGCGTTCATCTGTTTTTTTAAAACTATAAGACTCATAAAGTTTGATCGCATCGGCTTGGTCAGCCAAAACCCACCCATAAATAAAAGGGAGTTTTGCCATCTGTGCAAATTGAATGGCGGATTCCAACAGATTTCTCCCAATGCCTTTTGAACGACTTGTCGGATGAACAATGAACCATTTTAACTCCGTGCCCCAAGGCAATTGCCCGCTGACAATCAATGAACCCATTATCCGTTGATTTTGCTCTGCCACAAAAATTCGATCGCGATGAGGATTGTAATTTTGAACAAATTGACCAATTTTTACAGCGCACTGTGCTTCAAAAACCATATTAAATTGATATTCTCGGGCATAAATCGCCCCGTGTAAGAAGATGATATGTCCAATGTCACCGGATTTGAATTCACTTCTGATAATTAATTGAGGATCTGAAATGTCAGGCTTGATAGTCTTTATTGGAGAATTTTCATTGGTAGAATCCATCCCTCGAACAAAACTAAAGTCTTGCTTTGAATCATTTAGAACAGACTTATTCCCTATTTTCAAATCTTTTTTTGAACTAGTAACCGTTTTTAACCAATCTTTTTGGGGTGAGCCAACCCATATTTCAGTACGAATTTTGTTATCGATTTCAATAATCTCCTCCGGATGAAAGTGCACTGCCTGAATAGGTTCGTTTAGCCCAAGATGTTTCCAAAAATGACTAACTGAAAGCAAAGAATCGCCAAAATGTCTGAATTCCACCCAACCGTGACATTCAAACCCCGTCAATGATTCCCAATCGGCAAAAAAAACAGTCGTTGGAGAAGGAAGTGATAAGTTGAAATAGGTCTTATTTTTTGATTGATCTCCCCAAAGCAGATAGTTATCGTGTAAATCGAGAATGAAGCGAGGACTTAGATTCGGGGTTCCGTTCGCTTCAAGAGTTCCAATAAAACCGGGGAATTTTTTCTGAAATAGGTTTTTGATTAAAATCGAAAGAGGCGTTTTGACATAGTTAAACTTTTTAGGTTCTGATGTTGGTAAAGTAAAGGACGGATACTCGATAAGTAAATTTTGAAGTGGGTTCAACAATTCAGGATTTGCCCAAATCGGCTCAATCAATTTGTTTTCTTTTGTCAGAAGATCAAACACTTGGGCTATCTGTAATTCAAAAACTTGCTTTCCCTCTGAGCGGCAATCATCATAAAGTAAATGTCCTTCTTCAGTTACAGGATCAAATGAATTGATTGCTTTTGTGAGTCCTTTGACTTGAAAACCGTGAAAATTAAGGGGATTAAGAAACGAAAGGGCAGCTTTTGGGTTAATTAATATATTTTCTTGTATCGGTGAATTGCAGCGGTCAGAAAAAACGATAGAAGTAGGGGTGATGTCTATAAGAGTAACAATCGATATCTGAACTAATCCCTTTGAATTTACTGTTGCTATAAAGCCTATACGGGCTGCCTCGTCGGCAGCAGCGCGCAGTGTGTCGTGCATTTTCTAAATCGGTTACAAACTTATTGTGTTTTGGTTCTGATTCTTACAGATAATAACATCAAAAATATTTAGGTTCAAATAAATTGGAAAATACTTGTTGCAAAAATGACTTACTTATCCCATCAACTCTATAAAGTGCGCTTCACGCTTCAAGATAAAGCTGCAATGCGGTTTCCCTTCATGCTTCTTTTAATCACTTCAGTCATCGGTCTTTGTGGAATGCCATCGAAGATGATTGCTCAGCAGGTTACAAATTTTTCACAACGGCGTTCTTCTCAAACCATTCTGCCCTTTGATACCGAGATTCGACAAGGGATTGAATACATATATAATCTTGAATTTGAAAAGGCCGATAACTTATTTGTGACCATCAATAAGGATCATAATAATCCGGCAGGAAAGTTTTTTATTGGAATGGTGACTTGGTGGAAGATTATGATGGACATTGATAACACATCGCTTGATGAGCAGTTTTCTAATCAAATGGACGAAGTGATTGACCTATGCGATGAACGCTTGGAGCGTGATGATCGTGATATTCAAGCATTGTTCTTTAAATGCGCTGCCTTGGGTTTCCGGGGCCGACTTCGCGCCAATCGCGGAAGTTGGCTAAAAGCCGCCAATGATGGCAAAGATGCTCTTCCACTTATCTCAAAGATTCGAAAGCTTGACGATGCCAATTATGACATGCAATTTGGGCTTGGGCTTTATAATTACTATGCAGAAGCGGTTCCTGATAAATTTCCTGCAACAAAACCGCTAACCATTTTTTTTCCAAAAGGAAATAAGAAAGAAGGAATTCGTCAACTGGAGCTCGCAGCCGATAGCGCTCGATATGCTGCTGCAGAGTCGCTCTACTTTCTGCTGCAAATCCACTATGTTTATGAAAAGAATTTCAACAAAGCAATTGAGTATGCCAAGCGGCTTCACAACCGATTTCCCAACAATCCATTTTTCTATGCTTATTTAGGTCGATGCTTTTATGCCGGTGGTTTTTGGAAAGAAGCTGAAACATTGTATTTCGATATTCTTCAAAAAGCCAAGTCGAAATCGCTTTACACCTCAGCCCGGTGGGAGCGTGAAGCCCATTATTATATTGGATTAATTAAAATGCATCAGCGAAATAATGCCGAGTCTTTTGCACATTTCATCAACGCCTATCAACTTGAAAAGCAAGTAGAACCCACTGAAGGCGAGCCTTCCGCATTTTATACCTTAACACATCTTCGTTTAGGTATGCTCTACGACCTTCAAGGGAATCGACAAAAAGCACTCGAACACTATAAAGTTGTACTCAATACAAAGGACTATAACAACGCCCAACAGCATGCAAAGAATTATATGAATTCACCTTACACTGGTGCAGCGCTTGATCAAACTTCAAATTCGCAATGATTATGGCTTATTTTCTTCTTAAAACAGAACCTTCAGATTACAATCTTGATCTTTTAGAAAAATCAAAAACAGCTTTTTGGGATGGTGTCGCGAATAATCTCGCGATTAAACACCTAAAGACAATCCAAAAAGGGGATTTGTGTTTCATTTATCATACCGGAAACGAGAAGGCAATCGTTGGTTTAGCGAAGGCCATATCGCTACCAAAGGAAGATGAAGCAAAAGGGTGGGGCGTTGATGTCAGCTTTGAAAAACGGTATTCTAAACCCATTACACTCAGCGAAATCAAGGCGGATAAGAATTTTGAAGGTTTTGATTTAGTCCGCAACTCACGACTCTCCGTTATGCCGGTGCCCCCGCCTTACTTGGAAGTATTGCTAAATAAGTATTTGTGATGTGAAAATTTCCGCTTCAAATTTAGATGCATACTGGCGAAAGTATAAGAACAAACTCTCGAAACAAAGTACCACTCAAGCTTCAAAAACCTTTGAATTATTAGAGAAAGCTTTTGAAATTGGCTTTGCTATCATTGAGCGAGAGAGACAAAATGCGAAGTTGTGTATTCAATATATCAAAGAAGCTGAGGCATTAAACGACAGGTATCCGTCTCATTTTATTTCTGCGAAAATAAGCTTTTACAAAGGGCGATATCACTCCGAGCATGATGAAACTGAAGAGGGAATTCAATGTCTTGAAGAGGCTCTAAAAAGTTTATCCCAAGTTGATTCGAGAGACAAGCATATTGAACAAATTGAATTTGTAGCTGCTGCTATATATGTTGAGTTAGGGATTGCGAATGGGAAATTAAGCCGTTATGAAAAAACGGTTGAATACAATCGGCAAGCAATTCAGATTTATGAAAACTCAGGTCCATTCATGATGAAACCGTGGTTTTTCCTATCTCGAATATCGGGAATGTTTATTTTGCTCAAAGTGATTATCAAAATGCTGCCCGCAACTACCGAGAAGCACTACGGGGATTAAAACGACCGGATCATCTAAAAACCATTGCCTTATTATCAGATAACCTTGGCCAATGCATTATAAAATTGGGCGATTTCACCTCGGCCGCAGGGTTGTTTCAAACTTCTCTCAAAATTTCTCATCAAATAGGTTTAGCATTTGCAGAAGGGAGTTCTTATCAAGCTCTGGGAGATTTGTATCGAGAATTGCATGATTTCGAAGAGTCTGAAAAGGCACTTCAAATGAGTCTTTTCATTCGCAAACGAATTGGAGATCTTCGCGGTCAAGCCCATTCTCTTGAAGCAGTTCGCTCTGTTAAATTATTCGGTAATCAGTTGGTCGTTGGTGGCGATTTCACTTCTGTTGGTTCATCTTTACCCGCCAATCGACTCGCAATTCTTAACACCACCAATAATTCTTGGAGTTTACTCGGAACAAATTCAGCCAATGGTGTTAATGGAAGAGTAACAAGTATTGAAGGTGGTTCTGCTTCAAGATTTGCAGTCGGAGGTGCTTTTACCTCAGCAAATGCCGAACTTGGAAACCTTAATGTCAATCGCATCGCGATATTCTCGAAGGAGATTGGACTTACCCAATGGAAACCAATTGGCTTTTCTGATGCGGAGGGAACAAATGATACCGTAAGATCAATCGCGTATTTCGATGGAAACTATTGGGCTGGGGGGAAGTTTTCAGAAGTTGGAATCGGAAACAATGAGTTTTCATCCGGTTTTGGCAGTTGGGAAGATCAAAATAACCACTATAAAATTATGGCAGCCTCGTTACCGATTTCACCAATTGCTTTCACGGGAACTTCGTCAGCTGTGGGAATTTCAAATGGTGGAAGTGGTACGATATCTGTCCGTTTCTTTCCCACAAAACCAATAAATCCAGAGGATATTCCAATCAATGTGTCACCATACCGATGGGTCATTTCACAATCAGGATTTGATTTAACTTTTGGCGGACAATTTTTTGTTAATCTATCTCAATTACCAAACAATGGAATCACCGGACCTGCTTCGATAAAGATTTTTCAGAGAAGGACAATTGGTGTTGGCGGTTTTAATGAACTTTCAACAACATATTTGGAATCAACGGCACAACTGCGTGCAAATTTTTCAGGGGATGGAGAGTTTGCACTAGGTGGGCTACCCGGTTCTGTTCTCTCATCACCCGAGTTAAACAGCCCTCGGGGTTTTCAACTTGATCAAAACTATCCTAATCCTTTTAATCCTGAAACACGGATTCAATACCAATTGCCCGCATCATCCTTTGTTACTCTTGAAGTTTTTGATGTATTGGGGAGGAAAATTGTAACCCTGCTTAATCAGAACCAAAAGGAAGGGAACTACTCGATTCGTTTTAATGCGTCTCAATTCCTATTGACAAGTGGTGCTTATTTTTATCGGCTAAAAGCAGGAAACTATGTAGAAACCAAAAAAATGGTTTTAGTAAAATAAATGATGAATTGATTCGGCAATAAGATTACTTCGGATTTTAGAAATACTTGATTTGCGTATTGTCAAATTCGACGAAGGGCTCGAAAAAATCCGAGCCCTTTTTTCGTTTTCCTGATTTCTTTGGTAAAGAATTTTTTTTCATTTATATTTAAACTTAACAAAGAAATCACATCTTAATCAGTTATGACCGTTAAAGAATTAGGTGAATCCATAAAAATCAGGAGAAAATCGCTAAAAATCACTCAACCGGATTTATCAGAGCTTGCAGGGATTAGCCCCAATACTTTATATAAGTTGGAATGTGGCCTCACAAACCCCTCAATGGATGTTGTTTCTAAAGTTGCCGATATTTTGGGTTTGGAACTGACTTTGATTCCAAAAGTAAAATCAATGCAAGAATCAATTAATGAAAGTAATGAAGATTTGGTTTCACGATCATGAGTGATAGAATTAAACCTAGAAAAGCCGCTGTTTATTTCCGAGATGATTTCGCAGGAATACTGAGTGAAACTGCAAATGGATTTTCATTTCGATATCTTGACTTATATTATTTTGATTCTTCAAAACAGGCAATTAGTCTAACCCTCCCCAAAAATCAACAAGAATATCAAAGCACCATTCTCTTTCCATTTTTTATTTCGCTTTGCAGTGAGGGCGCAAACCTAAAAAGACAACTCCTTTATGCCGCTGTTGAAGAAACTGATTTTTTTGGATTGCTTTTAGCCACAGCCGGTTATGATACCATCGGTGCCGTTACGATCTCTCCGTTTGAAAAAGACATTTCTGTCACATTTTAGAATAAGATGGAAAACGGGCAGAAGAATGAAGGAATCCTTCACGACAATCGATTGATGGATCATACACCGCATCTTTTTGAAAATGTTGAGAGTAAGCAAGAGTTTAAACCGGTACACAAAACAATTTCAAAAAAACATCAAGATCAAACCCTAAAAATTCTTGCTGAGAAAGGGGTTTGCCCCGGTTCTTTAGCAGAAGAAAAAACAGGTTATGGAATAAGTACATTGAGGTCTGTTTTTTTTGGGAAAAAAGTTAAACCAATTTTACCTTTTCCTTCGCCACTTGTCAATGAAAGATCCGCAGAGCGATTTCTACAAAATCGAAAATCAATTTCGATTCCGGGCGTTCATGAAAAGGTGAGTTTGATTCAAGAAAAGAATCGATTGCGACTTACAGAACCGAATGAATTCGGTACTCATCTCTTAAAACCTATCCCGCGCGATCTCTTGCGTGCTGATCAAGTTCCCGCCAACGAATCGCTTACGCTTCAGATCGCGAAGCAAGTTTATGGAATTGCTATTGCTGAATGTGCTCTCATATTTTTTGAGAATGAAGTCCCCGCGTTCATCACCAAACGATTTGACCAAATGGCAACTATCGAAACTCTCTCGGATGAAAAGAGGTCAGTTCGTGATCAAAAACTTGCGGTGGAAGATTTCACTTCGCTTTTGGGGCTTTCACCACTCACGCACGGGAATAACTATAAACGCGAATCGAGCTATGAAACTGTTGGGAAAACACTCAAGAAATATGTCCCTGCTTGGCGTATTGAAATCGAGAAGCTTTTTCAACGAATTTTGTTTTCATTTCTTTTTTCTAACGGCAATTTTCATCTGAAAAATATTTCGTTGATTGAAACTACATCAGGCGATATGATTCTTTCACCAGCCTATGACATTAAGAATACCGAGTTACACGAAGAAACGCCTGTGCTCTCACTTCAAGGCGGGCTTTTTGATGATCACTTTAAAAGCCTCGATTATGAGCATTTTGGATACCCATCGAAAATTGATTTCGTTGAACTTGCAAGACGATTTGAAATTCCAGAATCACGAATTCATAAAATACTTGCACCTTTTATCACAAAGCAACCAGAAGTAAAATCACTCATCGATCGCTCTTTCCTCAAAGAAGAAGTAAAGAAACTTTATTATGTTCATTATCTAACACGGCTGAACTACCTTGAAGGAACTTAAACATTTAACATAAACACGGTCTTGATACAAAATGTCTTTGTTTTTTTCACTCGTTCACTTTGTTAACGGGTTATCCAAACAAGTTTGCGGTTAGTTTTATCAATTTTCTTGACAGTAAAATCAACCCGACCAAGCAGAAAGCCGTCTTCAGTCATAATGTCCACTTCCCAAGGTCCTTCAAAAACAACTCTTTTGTAAGTAAATCCACGGAAACCGGTCTCGCGCCCACCTGTGAGTTGATATGAGAGGGAATCTGTTTGAACCCAACCCCTTTTGGAATCTTTGTAACGCCAAGCATGATACACTCTTTTTTTTAATTCGGTTGGCGCAAAAACAGACGCAAAGCAAAAAATGGTATCACCCTCTTGATATAAAAAGGTTTTGTTCGTTTTTCGCCAAAATTCCCATTTAACAGGGTTTGCTTCGTAGGCCAATTGGTATTTATCTCCGGATTTGATTGCTGTATGAAAAACGCCTGCAAAACGTATTGCAATTGGAACCGGTGGAATGATATTAAATTGATAGAGAAGCACTTTAAGGGCAAATAAAACTGCAATTGAAGAAAGAATGATTCCAAATCGGGGTTTTAACGAATATTGTTTTTTCCACAACACCATTACCCAAAGGATAAAAACATAAATAAAACATAACCCAAAAGCAATAAGGCCACCCAAAAAAAATTGATCCTTCGTCATTTTTTTGGTGAGAATTGGGATGAAAAAAGTAAAAAAAGAGAATAATGCGAGAAAGTACAAAGGGAGTTGAAACGCACTTCGGCTAATTCTTCTCTTAAAAACTTCAGCCAAATACGCTGCTCCCGTAAGAATACCCATAAAGGCAAATGTTTTAAAGAGAACCGCACTCTGAAAATAAAACTCTAAATTTTTGCTGAACAACCCCCCTAAACAAAATTGAGCGGCAAATTGAATTCCGTTTTTGAACTTCAATAGCTTTTCAGATTGAATGGTGTGGTGCTCAAAAAGGGCACTCATCAGCACAAAGATTCCTCCAAAAATTGCAAAAAATGCTGTTAAAACAGTGCTTTTTAAATCGTCAATTCGTCTTGCAGTTAAAGCATTAAGAAGAAATCCGGCAATAAAAATGATTGACCAAAGCCAAAGGGAATAGGCACTTTGATCAAATCGTTGATATGCTGCTCCCGCCTTTTTGCCAAGGTTTTTTCCGGCATCAAGAAGTTTTTTTTGAATTTTGTGAGGATTGACTTCTGGTTGGTTTTGATTCTCTTGGGTTTGAGTGGGATTTTGTTTTGACTTTTCGGTCATAACTAAAAAAGTGTTCCGAAAGTCAAATTAAGTGAAATGCTCCCAAAAAAGGTTAATGCTCCTTTACTTTCAAGCATTTGAACACCTGCAGGTAAATAGCTAAATTGGTACCTAACGGAAAGACCCTGAAGCATAAGCGGATTTGCTCCGAAATAAGCGCCTGCTCCAACTTGACCGTTAAACCCCAACGCAATGTAACCTTTAGAAAAATCAAAGAAGCCGGAGAGCCAATTATATACATAGCCAAATGTAGGACCTGCACCAAATTCAATAAAGGGCCTAAAAGAGCGTGTAATTTCATTGCGAAATAGGCGATGTTGAAATGTCGCGGTTAAAGGGAACATCATCAAACTGTTTAGTTTTGGTCGAAATGGGGGTCTTCCAAGTGGTGCGCTTGGGTCTGGAGAATCCGGATCATAAATCCAATTCTGACCCGTAAAAAAGTCAAATGATTGACGCTCATTGGGGTCATTATCACTGGTTACGCCAAAAGACAGTACAAACATCCAATCAGGGTCAAAGCTTTTCACATAATTGAAATTCACCGCATAACTTCGAGAAGTTAACCCCAAGCTTCCTGAAAAGCCGGTTCTCGTAGTAAAATTTGGCCCATAGTATTCATCATCCGCTTCGATTTCAATTTCTTCAACGGGTTTGGGCTTCTTTGACTGTGCTGCCAAATTAGTCATACCGAATGTGAAGTAAGAAAATGATAAGAGAAGAGCCATCATGAAGCTTTTCGAACAAATTAGGGAATAAATTGTACGATCAAATGAAAGAGGAGAAAAACGATAAGGCATGATGAATAACAATTTTTTGAATACTGGTTCCAAAATGCGACTTATGGGCGATGCGAAATTCATATGAATTTGCGAACCTAAGATATTGGATTTCATAGACTTCATTTTCTTGGATAAGTTTTACTTTACATAATTTATCTTATACAACAAAAATTGGAATCGACGGCAACATTGTGTATAATAGCCAAAAATTAAGATATGAACCTAGATCATAACCCTAAAAGCGGCTCATTATTTGGCGTTTCAGCCTCAGATTATGATAAATTATCTGAGTTACGACCTGAATTTCTTGAACGATTTTCAATATGGGAAAAACATATCTCATTAACATTCCCGAACCAACGGAATCTTAAGGCTTTAGACCTTGGATGCGGTAACGGATATATAACACTTACTTTAGCAAAACTCGGATATCAAGTTGTCTCCATAGACGGAGATCAAGAAATGCTGAAACTTACAAGAAATAAACTTGAAAACGAAAAGTTAATCGGTTCAGTTTCGCTTGGTCATTACTTTTTACCCTTACCTGACCAATTTGTCACTGAACATGAGAATCATTTTGACTTAATCGTTCTTTCTAGTGTGATTGAGTACATTGAAAAATCTGATCAACTACTTAAACAATGTCAACTCTTACTGAAACCTGACGGATATTTAATGATTTCTTTTCCTAACAAAAAATCAATCTATAGACTGTTAGAACGACTTTTAAAGAACACTCCAATATTTAAGAACTCTTATGTAAGATTTCAAAAAAAGCAATATGATCTTTCAGACATTAATTTCATTTCAATATCAAATAACTTCACAATCGAATTTACAAAATACTACGCTTTGCCATTTCAACGTTATCTAAAGTATTTCACTAAATCCAATTCGATTGATTGGCTTTCAACTCTTATTTTAGTAAAATTTAAGAAAAAGTAATATTTATCGTAGCACAAATCAAAGATATGAAATCAAAGATATTTTACTTGTTATTCATGCTGAATTTCATGATTTTGAACGATAAAGTAACTTTGAAATATTTCTCTATTGATCGGCATTCATTAATCATTCATGAAATAGAATCAGATAGTTCAAAATTCACAACTTTAGAACCCGACTCTCTAGAATCTTTTCTTTTTTCAAACAAAGAATGCGTTATTCTTGATGTTCGCACCAAAGAAGAATTTGAAGGGAAAAGCTCTCCAAATTTAGGAACATTAAAAAATGCAATTCACATCCCCTATCAAGATTTAGAAACAAGATCGGTAGAATTAGAAAAGTATAAAAATCAAACCATTTTAGTTTATTGCGCAAGAAGTCGCCGTAGCCTTATTGCTGCCGAAATACTCTCGAAAAAAGGGTTCAAAAAGATTATCAACCTTAACGGAGGGATTCAGATGATAAAAAACAAAAAACTTAAAAAATAGCCTCACAATATAAATTTGTCTAATCCAATTAGTTACTTGCAATATTCACCATAAAGCCGATCCAAAACAAGGCTTGGAACTCCATTAAGGTTCGGTGAATACCTCAAAATAAAACATTGAGAATATTCAGAATCATCTATAGTTTGCTGCCCTAAACTTTTCCAAATTCCATTATCCAAATAAAATACATTTACTTGAACCGACGCCGCATCTCTTGGCAATTTCAAACTGTGTTTCTTTTTTGTATTGAAATCCCTCAAATGTAGCTTTTTTAATAAATTTCCTTGATTGTATTCAATAACGGCCTCAACTGAATTTGAAGTTTGGTTGTCAATAAAAATCATTTCCCTAGATTTCGCCTTAGGATTCGATGGGCTGCAATCATTGTTGTTTCCCTCAAGACTAAATGGATGATCAACCCAAGCCGACCAAGAGCCATTGATTTGCGCTCGAACCCTCCAATGCCAATTCGAGAGCTTTTGATTGTCAACAAATCCGGTTGTGTTAAATGAGAAAAAATTGGAATGTAATTTGGTTTCGCTAATCGTTGGCGGTTCTCCCTCACGATAAACCTCAAAATGATAAATTGCGGCATTATCAGTAGGGTTCCATTGAAAAAACCAGTCCATTGGATCTTCCCTATTGTTACATCCGTTATCTAAAACCGAATTCGCAAGTGGGAAAAGACTTGTAATCGCAGGTGAAGGAACGGGTTGTTGAAAAATTGGCTTCCCGGTGGTTGGCAACCCTTGGGTTATGGGAGCGCTCGGTTCAGAAGGGTTATTCCCACAGTCGTTATTCGGCGGTTCAATCGAAAAGAAAGATTTAGGGCTCCAAACTGACCATTCACCTCCAATTTGAGCACGAATTTGCCACGACCAGTTGTAAAGCATGCTTTGTTCAACCGGAAGCGCTTGAGAATAAACAAAAGTAGGAGAAGTCAGCGCTTGCTCATTCAAAATCAAATTTTGTTTTGTATCAAAGACCTGTAAATGGTAAAGCGTTGCTCCGGTTTTGAATTCCCAAGCAAACATCCATTCTAATTTATCCCGACCTTCGGTGCAAGCATTATCTAATACTTCATTTGGTTTCGGTTGAAATTGAATAGGATGTTGAATCATAGCGGGTACAGGCTTGATTGGAGCAGGCGGCTCGGGTTCATAAACCAAACCCAAGGCATCGATGTATTTACCGACTCTACCTGTAAATCCCGTGATTAAAAAGCCTGCCGGAACTTGGATTTCTTTCTTTTGCTTCCCTGTTAATTTTCCATACACCGGCGAGTTCCTGAGATTGGTATGAATTTGAAGATTGTGAATATAATTTCCGCCTTTTCCATCGAAGCTTAGGGATACTCGCGTAATTCTCTCTTGAGCTTGAAGGATAAATCGTTGAAGCGATCCTCCATTTCCCCCGAAAGATTTGCTTTCACCCTTCGCATTAAGTATCGAAATGCCATCAATCCAATCTCCTGCGCGAATTTGTATTTCTGTTACGCTGGGTAAAATCGCTTGAAATGGATTTCCAGACTTGCCTCCGAAAATTTCTGATTGAGGCTTTTTTTCACCAAATTCTTCCATCACGACCCCAATCCCATTAAGAGATAGGGATGAACGACCATAGAAGCCGAGAAAACGATAACCTTCCGGAATGACAATTGAAAAGGGTTCCCTACCCTTTTTTTTTCCATATTCTGGAGATTGACGCTTATTCGTTATAAATTGGATGGATTCGACGGAAGCAATCTGGCTACCGCTCAAAGTTCCTTTTACTTCGATAAGATTTTCATCAGGGTCTAACTCAAATCGATGAATGGTTGAAATCAGATTGCCTTTTTCATTAGCAGCCAACGCTCTATCACAAAAGACTTTGATTCCTTCAAGCCAAACCCCAGTTTTAACTTGGATTTCGACGACAGATTGGCATGTGGTTTCGAAATCATTTCCTTGATTTCCACCATACATTGGTGTTGTTTTTATTTGTGCGTAAAGATGGGTTGGAAAGGTTATGAGAAGAACCGCGATACTTAAGCTGCAAAAAAGAAACGAATTGAATCCCACTTTCATCTTTGGAATATTTTGATTTAAAAAGAGGGATGTAAAAATTAACCTTGAAGTCAGAATCTAAAGAAATTATATGAATCGTAAATGATGTTTATTCCGTTACTTTTTAGGAATCCACGGCTTGCCAAATTGCTCTTCAAATACAAATTTCGAAACAACTTTACGCTGCGTGCTTGACCAATCAATCGTCGGGCGTTTTGATTTCGAATCGATATACCCGAACCTAAATAAGGCAATAAGTTCGAAATTATCCGGAGGACTGATGGAATCAATACATTTTTGCCAAAATTCTCCGCCTGCTTCCATCGGGAGAGAAATAAATTGAACACCGATGCCAAGCGAAGTAGCAGTCAACCAAATATTCTCGATTGCCATACCCAAAGCCAGCAGCGAATACATCCCCGAGTTTTCAGTTTTTTTGTATTCTTCTTTGGTGAGTAATACCCCAAGAATCAGGGGCGATTTCGAAACTAATTTTTTTGAATCGATGGCTAAAATCCAAGGGACACGAAGTTTATTCATGACTTCTCCGCCCTTTTCAGAAAAAATGAAGCGAATAAACGGTCTCAATGGGGCAGGCATATTATCAATATGAATTCCATCGCCCAATTTATCAGTTTCCTCCTTGGAAAATCGGAAATATTTAAGATAACGCCTCCAAAAATCTCCTTTTTCCATCACAACCCTCATCGACTGACCTGCAATTTTGCCCAATTCATTTCTTTTTTCAGAATCACGAATGAGAACAAATCGCCAAGGCTGAGAATTAAAATGACTTGGCGCGTGACTTGCAGCCTCCATCAGCATTTTAATATGTTCTTCAGATAAAGGCTTGGGGTCAAAGTGACCATTGGTGGTTCGTCTATTTCGAATCGCTTCAAAAAGCGACATCGTTGGGGCTGAGTGCGATGTATTCATAGCGGTGAATTATAAAGTAAAGATATAAACCATCAAACAGGAATAGCTGAAAAGCGAAAACAGCGCATAAGGAATATGACCCTTAGATTTTGCCGGAAATCGGGTCATCAATAAAAGGATAATCAGCTGCACCAAAAAAAGCCCACCTAAACTTAGGTTGCTCACGCTCGCGGTAATGAGAGAGACCGTTACAGAAAGGATGACGAAAAAATACAAAATGTGATGGAACGGTCGCCATTTATGCGAACGGAAAAACCCAAACCGTACTGCATTCCCAAAAAAGAAAGTGAGCCAAAATAACCCGTATCCTACCAAATAAACAGTTCCTGAAAAATTGGTGAATGGAATAAGCGTCACTTTCTACAAAATTTTGATTTAATAAATTACTTTATGTAAAGTATATATTTCCTAAAATCCTTTCAAATGTTTACCATTTGAAAGAGAAATTGAAAAAGGAACGCTTTCTTAAAAATATTTTCATTTTTCACTCAAAGTTGCCAAAGCCTTCTCCTCTTCTTCTATTCTGACATTCAATAACCATACATTCAAGATTGTGAAAATAATTGAAGTTATGTAAAGTTTAAATAAAATCGGGAAAAACAAAATTTCCATTCGAACAATCCAATAATTTGGGTGGCGTACAAAGCGATAGATGCCACTTTGGATTGGTCGTGAACCGGGCAAAACAATAATCTTCGTATTCCAAAACTCACCAAGAGATTTTATGACATAATACCTTACAATCTGCAAAAACAGCAAAAATGTAAGCAAACTTCCCCAAAATGGAAAAATCGAAGGTTTCAAAAGAATAAATTCTGTAATCATACCGACAAACCAGCCCAAATGCAAAAGGACCATCCATTTGTAGTGGCTTTCGCCGTATTCAATTGCCCCTTTCGCTTTAAGCTGTGTTTCGTTATGCCTTGATACCATTAGCTCCATCAAACGCTGAACAGCCAGCAAAATAATAAGATACAGAAAATACTCTTTTGTTAAGTCCATTAGTAAAGTTATTCGATTTGACTAAAATTGGAGCAGAAGTAGTTCAGAACTAAATCCGGGGCCTAATGCTCCCAAAATGGCGTAATCCCCGGAAATCTGATTTGCATTTGATAAATGTTGCTCCAGAATAAAAAGAACTGTTGGAGCAGACATATTTCCAAAATTTGTTAAAACATGATATGCGTATCGAAGTTGCTCCCTATTGATGCCTAAACTTGATTCATAAGCCTCTAAAACCTTTGCACCGCCCGGGTGAGTAATAAAAAAGCGAATATCGCTTTGATCTAAGTGTCGTTTTTTCAATAACTTAGCTACACCCTCTTTCATAAAAGTTTTCACAATTGTGGGAACATCTTTCGAAAGAACAACATGAAGCCCCTTTTCTGTGAAATTCCAACCCATTACTTCAAGCGAATCAGACATTGTTTCCGTTTGTGACTCTAATAAGAAAACCGGCAAATTCTTAAGAGGTTTGGGAGCATTTACTTCTTTTCCTACAATAATTGCACTCGCAGAACCATCACCAAATAGAGCGGTAGAAATTATCGCCGCTTTTCCAATATCCTCGCGCTGAAAAGTTAAACCACAACATTCTGTTGCAACCACTAAAATGATACTGTTATGCTCCGCAAGTGCCAAAGAACGGGCTAATGAAATCGCACCTGCTCCCCCACCGCATCCTAACCCCCAAAGCGGAAACCGTTTAATATTTTTTCTAAAGGGGAGCAAATGAATCAGTTTTGCATCGATTGAGGGGGTCGAAAACCCCGTCGTCGAGGTGAATACAATCGCATCAATATCAGAATAGTCAAAGCCTGTCGTATGCATTACACTTTCAATTGATCGCTTCGAAAGCTCTAAAGCGCTATCTTGATATAATTTATTCTTCGATTCAAATGTATGGTCCTTACCAAACCACTCCATTGGTGCTGAAAAATAGCGTTCTTTAACTTCCGAGTGATCAAATACCGTGAGAAGTCGTTCAATTTCCTGACCAAGCCTTTTTCCATAAACAAACCGAGCAAATTCCTTAACATCCTTTTGTTCTAATTTGTATGGCGGTAAAGCCGTACCAACACCAATGAGTTTTGGAAAGTCAGCTTTATTTTTGAATTGAGAATTCATATCAATTGATTCAATTGGAAGAAAGAAAAGAAATTTTGGGAATAGTGTTTTTTCTATATATTTGCATTCCTCTAAAACTGTTTAGAAGCATGTTAGAAATCTTGAAACGCTTAGTATTGACAAGGGATTTCATCTATTGCACCCTATCGAGTCATTTTTTTGGAAAATGGTTCTTACAATCAAATTGTGTGTTCAAGTTGCCAATGTCACCGACCTTTTTGGTTATGCACCTTCGATTTAATCCTCCTATTCTTAAAGAATCTCAATATTCAAATCGTTTATTCAACTTACAATCAATAAAAAAGTAATGGCCAAAATTGACGTTGTGATGCCCAAAATGGGTGAAAGTATTATGGAAGGTACGATTCTCAAATGGCGAAAGCAACCCGGAGAAAAAGTTCAAAAAGACGAAAATATTCTTGACATATCGACCGATAAAGTCGATGCCGAGGTACCCGCAACAGAGGCAGGCATTTTGGTAGAGACCCTCTTTAAAGAAGGCGATGTCGTGGCTGTTGGTAAAGTTATTGCTCGAATCGAAACAGATGCTGCCAACGCAGTGGTAGCTTCTCCGGAATCCGCTCCTCCTTCTCCTGCGAAATCAGAATCAGCACCTGCTCCTAAATCCGTTCCAGAAGTTTCTGTGACAAAACCAGCTGTATCACAAGATGAATTGGCTACTTCATCCTCCGACCGTTTTTATTCACCAGTTGTTTTGAATATTGCTCGGACAGAAGGAATTTCGATGGCTGAATTAGAGACTCTCGCAGGAACCGGCCAAGGTGGCAGAGTTACCAAAACAGATGTCTTAAATTATGTAAAAAACCGCGGAAGTAAACCAGCGCCGCAGGTTCAGGCCGCTCCAAAGTCTGAAAGTCTTCCAAAACATTCATCTGCTCCCGTTGTTTATGACGCCAGCCGATCAACCGTTGTCCCAATGGATAACATGCGTAAGCTTATTGCAGAGCATATGGTTCGCTCAAAACAAACATCAGCACATGTGACATCCGTTTCTGAAGCCGATGTTACCGGTCTTGTGAAACTCGTGAAGTCCAAAAAAGCTGCTTTTGAAGCTGCAAATGGTGTAAAATTGACATTTACTCCATTTTTTGTTGAAGCAGTTGTCAATTCGTTGAAAGAGTATCCAATGCTCAACGCTTCTGTAGATGGGGATAAGATTATTATCAAAAAATATATTAATGTTGGAGTTGCGGTCGCTTTGGGTGAAAAAGGAGATGGAGGACTCATCGTTCCTGTTGTTAAAAATGCGGATGAGAAAAATTTGGTTGGGATTGCTCGTTCGGTTCAGGATTTGGCTGCGAGGGCAAGAACGAAAAAATTACTACCCGATGATATCCAAGGCGGAACTTTTACCCTCACCAATTATGGAACTGCCGGAAATCTTTTCGGTGCGCCTATTATCAATCAACCTCAAGTTGCAATTTTAGGTACAGGAGCTATTGTTAAGCGACCGGTTGTTAAAACCCTAGAGGATGGAAGCGATACCATCGTGATTCGCTCGATGATGTATCTTTCACTTTCTTATGATCACAGAATAGTTGACGGAGCATTGGCAGGGTTCTTTTTACAAACCTTAACCAATCATCTTGAATCGTATAACGAAAAGAGTTCAATTTAATCATGTAAGAAAGGGAGCAAATGCTCCCTTTTTTTTAACCAAATGTTTTAATTATGGGGATTTGGGGTGGCGATTTTTTCGATAACGATGCGGGTTCTGCCGCAAAAGCTATATTTGATGTGGCAATTGCTGACGGTTTAAACGCAGCGGATGCTGCCAAAGAAGTATTAAGCGAACTCGATACAATGGCAAAAGATGAGGGTTTGGGTAGCGTGATTTATGTTGCGCTTGCTGCCCTTCTCTTAGATCAAAATGCATTAAGCGAAGATATCCGTTTGAAAGCGAAAGAGTCCATAGCTACCGGAGCAGCCTTAAAACCTTGGGAAAGTTCTGAATCTGCTTGGTTTTCGGATCGCAAAAATAAATTAAATGACCTCCTCAGTCGTTTATAAGCCAAAATCTCATAACAATGCTTACATTCAAAGAATTAAAAGTTATTTCTTCACCCGAGCCCATAAAAAACAGCCCAAAAACGCCTCGACCGGATTGGCTAAAAGTTACGATTCCTTCAAGTGAGGGCTATTTTCGATTAAAAAAGCAAGTTGACCAGCATAAGCTTCATACAGTATGCGAAGAAGCGCGTTGCCCAAACATTTCGGAATGTTGGGCTTCAGGTACCGCTACCATTATGATTCTAGGAGATACTTGCACCCGATCCTGTGGTTTTTGCGCAGTAACCACCGGAAAACCTCCGGTACTTGACAAGGAAGAACCAAAGCGAGTAGCTGAAATGGTGCGTATTATGAATCTTAAACATACGGTGATTACCAGCGTGAATCGAGATGAATTAAAGGACGGCGGAGCTACAATTTGGGCTGAAACAATTCGCGAGGTTCGAAAATCGCTCCCGACCACGAGAATTGAAGTACTAATCCCTGATTTTCAGGGAGATAAAACGGCAATGGATCTCGTTTTTCATGAAAAACCAGATATTTTGAACCATAACACTGAAACAGTTCCAAGACTGTATCGAATCGTCCGTCCGCAAGCCAAGTACCAACGAACACTTGATTTGTTAAGGTACGCGAAAGAAGCCTTCGATTTGGTAACAAAATCAGGATTAATGGTGGGAATCGGGGAAAACTCAGAGGAAGTTGAAGAAGTGATGTCTGATTTGCGAGCCCATAAGTGTGATATTCTTAGCATCGGTCAGTATCTCCAACCGACAAAGCTTCATTTGCCAGTTGACCGTTTTGTCCCACTGGAAGAATTTGAGCATTATCGGCATTTGGGTAAGAAAATGGGTTTTAGACATGTTGAATCCGGTCCATTAGTTCGTAGTTCTTATCATGCCGAAAAGCAAGCTGAATAGAATCATTTAATTTAGAACTTAGCCTTATAGATTATGTTAGTGGTTTTATACTGGTTTTTGGGTGCATTGTGCCTGATATTCTTTCTTTCTGAAGAATTTCAATCATTTAATAAAAAGTTTGATACCAAGCGCTCACTTATTTTTGGTGCCGCTTTTATCATCGTGATTTTCAATTTATTTGTTTACAACAAGTCGACTGATTTTGGTAACCGCCCTTTCGACCCCATCTCATTCGTGATTTTTGGGCTTTTTAATGGAGTCCTTGAAACTGCTTTATTCCTTACAGCTTTCAAGCTTGGGGAAATGTTTATGTCAAATTATACACAAAACAAGTGGCTTTTGTTTTTTGCGGGATTGTTAATGTTTATGGTTTATGGCGGAATATCACACGGTGGATTCTGGCTTTATGAATTTCCTCCCCATTTGCCTGCCGACCCGTCAAAAATGACATATAAAGTGTTTTTTATGCCGGTTCAATTGGCACTTACGATAAGTTGGTCTGTGATGTATTTTCTTTATCGAGATTTTTGGGGGATTTCTTTTCTACATATTTTGGTTGATTTGAATGTGGTTTACTCAATACACTATTCCATTTTTTCAAAAAGTCTTTCTTTTCAACATTATTTCGGATAGGAATGGAATTCTATAAAAAGCTATACTTTCATAAGCGCCCCTTAGGGGCGTTTCTAATTTAGTTTCGAATCGAAAAAACTATGAAATACGAAGGAAAAGTTTTCGTTGCAGGTGCAAGCGGAAGAACCGGCTTATGGGTAATTAAACGGTTAACACACTACGGAATCCCATCAAAAGCATTCACAAGAAAGAAAGATTTTGATGCCGGCAGCTCGCTTTGTGAAGTTTCATTTGGAAAAATTCAAGATAAAGACAGCATAAAAAGGGGCTTAGAAGGCGTTAATGCCGTAATTTGTACTGTTGGCGCGTCGAGCCTTTTTGGGGAATCCTCCCCTTCAGAAGTTGATGGTGAAGGGATTATTTCGCTTGTCAATCAAGCAAAAGAAGCAAAAGTAAAAAAGTTCATTTTGGTGAGTACAATCGCCGTGACCAAACCTTTTCATCCTTTGAATCTTTTCGGCGGTGTTTTGAATCAAAAACTTCGATCTGAAAATCACCTTAGACAAGAATACTCCGAAGAAGATTTCAGCTACACCATCATTCGCCCCGGAGGCCTAAAAGATGGGCCGCCGTTAAGTTATGCCTTAAAAGTTGATACAGGAGATAAGATTATGGGGATGGTTGATCGCTCTGATGTTGCTGAACTTTGTGTCCTTTCCTTAGAAAGTCCTTTCGCCCATAGAAAAACCTTTGAAGTAATTCGAACTGAGCTAAAGATACAAACGGATTTGAATGCCTGCCTTTCTGATCTGGAGCATTTAACTTGACATAATGTTGATTATTCACTCAATTAATTGAATACAAGCTCCATAATTTTTTGTGTTTCAATTAAGAGTCTGCTCCGAAAAATATTAAGAAAATTATTTGAAAAGAAATCGAAAAAAGAGTCTCAATACTGATTAATGAAGCATAAATTGTTAACCTAATTCTGACTCTTCTCGAATATAAATTTCCTATTTATATATTAAAAAAAATATCAACTATAGCTGTCTAAATTATTTAATTATTGATACTTAATTGAGTTTAAATAAATTTTTACTTAAGTGGTTTCGTGAAAATAAGCGGAATCTTCCTTGGAGGTTAGAGAGAAATCCTTACAAGATTTGGATTTCAGAAGTGATGCTCCAACAAACACAAGTATCCACTGTTATCCCCTACTATCTTCGTTTTTTAGAGCGATTTCCTACAATAGATGCCTTGGCAAATGCTCCAATCAATGATTTGATGAAACTCTGGGAAGGGTTAGGGTACTATTCAAGAGCAAAAAATCTAAAGTTGGCAGCACAAGCGATTATCGAAAAATACGGCGGTAATCTACCTCAATCAAAAAATGAACTTTTGAACTTAAAGGGTTTTGGAGACTACACGAGTGGCAGTGTGGCAAGCATTGCGTTTGGGGAAAGATGTACAGCAATTGATGGAAATGTACTTCGTGTAATCTCACGATTATTTGAAATTCGAACGGATATTACAAAGCCTGAAACAAAACATCAAATTGAGAAAATCGTTTACGATTTGTTACCGGCCCGAAATCCGGGCGAATTTAATGAAGCTTTAATGGAATTCGGGGCTTTGATTTGTACCCCAAAAAAACCAAACTGCATTGGTTGTCCGCTTCGAGTCTATTGTAAAGCGTATGAATCAGCAAGTGTGGGAGAATTGCCCTTTAAGCCAAAAAAGCCCAAAATCCCACACAAGGAAATCGCTGTCGCGGTAGTTAAAAAGGGAGAGAAAGTTCTTATAGCAAAGCGACCGGAGGGCGGATTACTTCCAAATTTGTGGGAATTTCCGGGCGGGAAAATTGAGCCCAACGAAACAGCAGAAGCATGTTGTCAACGCGAATTGCTAGAAGAAACGGGATTGACGATTGAGGTTCAAGATAAAATTACTTCGGTTAAGCATAGCTACACTCATTTTAAGATCACCCTTCATGCGTTTTGGGCAACGGTCATCAAAGGAACGGCAAGAGCAAAAGCAAGCCAAGAGATTCGATGGGTTAAACTTACAGAACTCAATCTTTTTGCCTTTCCTAAAGCAAATCAAGAAGTTCTAAAAAAAATTCTTGATCAAAAGGGTTAGTTCTTTCAAGATCATTTTCGAGGTTTGTAATTTTGAGTTTTTTTATAATTTTTCTTATGTAAAGTGAATTCATCGAATTCGTCGCCTTTTCTTTTGCAGGGTACCTATTTTTCAGGTGAAATATCATTCCTATCTGATTTTGATTTGGAATCGACACTTTTTTGCGGGCAAGCTTTTCGGTGGCAGCGTTTCTTCAGAAATTCAGAGATCATTTATGCTGGGGTTTTAGATGAGGCAGTGGTTTGGGTACATGCGATTTCCCCAAAAAGGATTCGGTTTGACTCAACGAAAGCTACTCTTTATTTTCGGCCGTGTAACGAGTTTCTTGAACATTATTTTGGAAAAAACGATCAACCCAAGGATTTTCTTCCAGCGCATTTTGAAGAAAAATATCCTCATTTATCCTTGATTTTCAATGAATTTGGAGGCCTTCATCTCCTTCGACAACCGCTCTATGAAACACTGATTTCATTCATGTGCGCACAGGGTGTTGGAATTACCCTTATACGCCGCCAAGTTTCAAGACTTGCTGACCTTTCAGGCCAGACTCTTCAGAATGCGGATTTTGTTGCCTCCCGATTTCCTACCCCGTCTCAACTCGCGTCATTTACTTTACATAAAATTACTTATTGCACAAACAATAACAGAATTCGGGCCAAAAACATTTTAGCAATATCTCAAGCTATTGCTGAAGGACGATTGAATTTGGATTATTATGAAAACTTGAGCCGCTCACCAATCCGGTTGAAAAAGGAACATTACCATCAATTACGTGAAGACTTGCTTCGTTTTGATGGAATTGGTGAAAAAATTGCGGATTGTGTTTGCCTTTTTGGGCTAGGCGCTTGGCACGCATTTCCAATCGATACCCACGTTCGGCAGTTTATGATTGAATGGTTTGGAATTCGGATGAAAGGGAAAACCATTAGTGCTAAAAATTATGCAAAAATTCAAAAAAAAGCGTGGAAAGAATTAGGTGAAAATGCAGGTTATCTTAGCCAAATTCTTTTCCATTATTGGCGCACAAAAATAAGAGGATTGGGGGTTGAGTAAATTCCTTTTCCTCAAGACCCTTTTCTAATTGAGATTTCAACTTTCTTTCTGAAAGCAATTTCCATCATTTCGGTCATTCTCATCGCCGCCCAAATTTCAATTTCAGGGTCAGAAAGCGCCGCAATTCTGAAAATGATGCGCTTTTCTTCAATACGGATTCCTTCCACTGCGATATTCTGTCGATGTGTTCGGTCAAATGCATTGGCGAGCCTAAGAATAGAGGCTAAAACTGTGACCACCCGTTTGGCCTTTGGGCTGAGCATCTCAAAATGCTCATGCTCCGGTTTTGGAAGCGATTTTCGATGGTATCTTGCCACATTAGCCATAATTTGAATCTCTTCAGGTTGAAAACCTCGCAATTCGCCGTTCAAAATTATGTAATGACTGTGCTTGTGGTGGGAAGATGCAGAAATAAAATACCCGATATTATGCAAAAAAGCAGCATATTCAAGTAGTTCCCTCTCAACTTGCGAGAATCCGTGTAATCTTTTGAGCAAATCAAACATCCTCACCGAAAGCCCGGCAATGTGTTTGGAGCGGGCTTCATCCCAATAACATCGTTTAGCTAATTCCACCACGCTTCTTCTCCGAACATCAGGATATTCATAAGCAAGCCGAAATTCTTCTAAATGTCCTGAAAGGTAATCAATCACAATCCCTTCACGAAGCGCAAAATCGGAAATAACCATTGTTTTTAGGTTAAAAAGCTCAAAAACAACTTGAAAAAGTAAAATGCCCGGAATGATTAAATCTCCGCGTTTTGGATCTAAGCCGGGCATTGCTCGGCGGGCGTCGCTTCGAGCGGCAAGAATCTTCTCCGTTAATCGTTCAAGATCCTTTTTTTCGATTTTAGGTGCAGAATTTTGCGGATCAAGCGTCAAGCCTTTATCTGCAAGAATCATTGCAGCAATATTTTGTGCGGTTCCAGATGATGCAATTGCAAGCTCAAATCCAATTTTTTTTGCTTCTATGGCGATCGGTTTTATTTCGTCCTTCAGATGTTTCCTAAGTCGCCTTTCCTCGGCTTTTGAAATAGGGTCTGTTGAGATAAATCGCTCAAACATTCGCGCGACACCCAGTTTTTTGCTTACAGCGAGTTTTAATTCGGTCGCATTGCCTACGATAAACTCCACAGAGCCTCCTCCGGCATCCACAATCAGCGCTTTTCTTTTGCCAAATTCAACTGCATTACGAACGCCGAGATAAATGAGTCGTGCTTCCTCTTCACCGGAAATGATTTTGGTGCGAATTCCTACCGTATTCGTCACCCGCTCCATAAAATCCCCACCGTTTTTAGATTCTCGAATGGCACTTGTTGCAAATGCTACAATATGATAAGGTTCAACGCCCCGCTGCTCCGCAAGTTTTCGAAATCGGAGCAAGGTTTCAATCCCAGAATTCATTGCTTCATCCGAAAGGAGCTTGGTGGTGATGCTCCCATCGCCAATTCGAATCATTTCTTTGGCTCTATCAATGGTCAGGAAATTCATATCCTCTTGCAACTCAACTATAATCATGTGAAACGAGTTGGTGCCAAGATCAATTGCTGCTAATCGGAGCGGGTTTTTTTGCAAAAAAGAAGTGTTGGGAGCATGTGATTTCAGAGAACTCGAGGTCGTTGTTTTTTTTGAAAGCACATTTGAAGGAGATGCTTGCTTTTTGTATTGATTTTGCATTGATTGGGTAGATTTCAGCGTTATTTCTCAAACAGTTAATCAGTAAAAGAACCAACTTAATTTTGAAAGATGCTCCCGTGTTAAACGTTTCTCTCAAGCAACGGCAATTCAACATTCACGGTTGTTCCCTGATTTCGGCCGGGGCTTTCAACCCATACTTTTCCATTATGAAGTTCAACCAATTCTTTGACAATCGACAACCCAAGTCCGGTACTATTTTCTCCTTCAGTCGGCGAGCTGGTTAGCTTTGAAAATCGTTGGAAAAGAAGGGCGAATTCGTCTTCCAAAATTCC
Organism: Chloroherpetonaceae bacterium; assembly: GCA_033763895.1. Classification (NCBI taxonomy): domain Bacteria; kingdom Pseudomonadati; phylum Chlorobiota; class Chlorobiia; order Chlorobiales; family Chloroherpetonaceae; species Chloroherpetonaceae bacterium. The sequence continues at coordinate 40,748 of JANRJQ010000009.1, forward strand.
TTGCCCCTCATCGCGAACCGAAAGTCGCACGGCAAATTGTGTTTGATGAAGGTCGTCATTCGCTAAAAGCGTGTGATCCAAAATGGGTTGTGATTGAAATGATTGAACTCTCAAGACTGAAATGTCTATTGATTTTCCCCTTTCCGTAAACTTTACCGCGTTGAGAACCAAATTGTTTACGACTTCTCTAAGTCTCTCCTCATCGCCGAAAACCATACAAGTTTCATCGATATTCAGTGTAAGGCTCTGCTCTTTACGCTTTGCCCATTCTTGATATGTGATAGAAAGGACTTGAACCAATTGCCCAAAATTTATGGGACGCTTTTTTACTGATATTTGACCGGTTTCAAGGGCGGCGTTACTTAATAAATCGTTCAGAAGGGTTACCATTCTGTTGGAGAGATCAACAATGATATTCAGATACTGCCTATCTTGATTGGAACGACCATCTTTTCTTTCGAGCAGTAATTTTGCAAAATTGGCAATGCTTCCCAATGGGTACTTCAGGTCGCTGGCAGCAACACCCAAAAGCTTGGTTTTCATTGCATTCGCAGAACTGAGTGCCTCATTCATCGCAGACATTTCAGAATTTTTCAAGCGATAAATATCCGCCTCGGCTTTTCGCAGCTCGGCCTCTTTTCTGGCTTGCTCCAATTGATAAAGCACTTCAATACTTTTCAACCTTTTGGTACTTTCTTCACTAAATACTTCCTCTTTGATCTTTTGAAATAGCTTATAGTGATGAAAAGCGAGGCTAATATTGAGCATTCGTTCAAAAACTTCGCTCAAAACAAAGTGTGAGTGATAAATTTCCGCTCTTGCTTTAAGAGATTCAGCAATTGAAAGTGCTTTTTGTGCGAATGACAGCGCTTCATCAAAACGCCCAACTTTAGATAATGACCCCGCAAGAAGCCTGCAACAAGATGCCGCTACAATGCGATCTTCCATCATCTCACGTAATTTGAGCGATTCCTCATAGAAGCGAATCGCTTCTTGAATGTTTCCGGCCTTTTCATAAACCCCGCCGATTTCTGCGAGCGATGATGCCCTCCCCCAAAGATCTCCAATTCGATCCTGAATTTCGAGACCCTTATTCAAAAAAGAGAGTGCATTTTCAAGATCATTGAGATGAAAATACTGAGACCCAATCGCATGCAACGACTCTGCCTCACCCCGTGTATCACCCGTATTCCGCCGTAAAATCAAGGCTTTCTTGAAAAACTCAAGGGCTTCTTTATGATTGCCAAGTGCATTTTGAACAATCCCGATTCCGTGCAAAGAAAGTGCTTCCCCATTGATATCGTCACACGATTTCCGAAGTGCTAAAGCTTGATGCAAAAATTCATTTGCACCGGCATAATCACCCAGATTTAAATGAATGAAACCAATGTTATTTATCGCATTGGCCTGACCGGAGAGCTCTTGAACATTGAAAAATAACTCTGATGCTCTGTTGTAGTGTTTTAAGGCGTTGGTGTAATCGCCCTTGTGAAAAGCAACATTTCCTAATCCGGTTTCTGCATAAGCAACACCATAATCAACATCATGTTGAAGAAAAATTTGATGTGATTCTGAAAAAAACTGATAAGCAACTTTATAATCGCCTTTGCTATAATAAACATAGGCTTTTCGGTAAATCAAATTGCCAACGCCCTCATCAAACTTAATGTCAATTGCGTTCTGAAGCGCGCTTTCAATACGTGTCAACGCTTCTTCATACTTCCCTTTTTTTTCTTCGGAGGTGGACATTAAGATATGCGCCCAAATGACACCTCGCTCGTCTTTTGTTGACTGAAAAAGCTTTTCCGCTTTTAAAGCTAATTCAAATGAATCCGTGAAATCCGAAAAACGAATTCTGCAATAAGCAAGAGTTAGCAATAAACGCGGGTAAAGCGGGTTATTATGAAAATTAGATTGAGGAAGGTTTTTTTCGATTGTCGACAATAATGACGTGGCGATTTGAAACGAACGCTTGGGGTCTGCAAATCGAATATCCCAAGCTAATGTGGTTTGTGATTCAAGCGTTTCTAAATTGAAATCTGTCTTATTATACTCTTGTTCCAAAAAGTTCAATGATGATTTATTCTCCTTTTTTGGCGACTTTATGAATTGGTTTAAAAACGACTGAAAGTTAACAAATATTTTTAATCCATTTGATTTCTTAAAAAAAAATCAAACTTTTTCTCCTATTTTCTTAAAATTTTTTGAATAATGAATCAATGAAAGAGGATCAACAAACTAAAGAAAACGGTCAATTTCCTGTGATTAAAGTCAACGGACTTAAGACCTACTTTAGAACTGAAAATGGACTTGCGAAAGCCGTTGATGATGTTTCCTTCTCGGTATTTGAAGGGGAAACGCTTGGATTAGTGGGCGAATCCGGTTGTGGAAAGTCTGTAACGGTGATGTCGATTCTCGGGCTTCTGCCGAAGCCACCTGCCGAGATTGCCGGTGGCACCATCTATTTTGAGGGAAAAGATATTCTATCAGCTACAGAAGACGAACTGAGAAGAATTCGCGGAAAGAAAATCTCAATGATTTTTCAGGAACCAATGACTTCGCTCAACCCCGTACAAACCTGTGGCAGTCAAGTGGCTGAGGTATTGCAATTGCACTTGAAAATGACAAAAAGTGAGGCTAAAACCGCTTCGATAGACCTATTAAGAAAAGTGGGAATTCCCTTACCCGAGCAGCGTTTTAATGAATATCCGCATCAACTTTCGGGCGGGATGCGGCAGCGCGTGATGATCGCAATGGCCTTGGCTTGCCGCCCGAAGGTCTTGCTTGCCGATGAACCCACAACGGCGCTTGATGTCACGGTACAAGCGCAAATCTTAAAGCTAATTAAAGAACTTCAAAAGGACATTGGCATGAGTATGGTCCTTATTACACACGACCTTGGCGTTATCGCAGAAACTTGCGATCGTGTGGCAGTGATGTATGCGTCGAAAATTGTTGAAACGGCAAGCGTTAAAATGCTCTTTCAATCTCCGCGACACCCCTATACGATTGGTCTTCTTCGTGCAATTCCAAAAATGAATGAAAATGCCGATCGATTATACACCATTGAAGGTACTGTTCCTCAACCGACAAACTACCCAAAAGGTTGCCATTTTTGCACACGCTGCGACTATGCCGATTCAAAATGCTGGACAGAAAAACCACCGCTTGAAACCGTAACCGAAGGCCACCAAGTAGCGTGTTGGAAAACCAAAGAAATCAATGCGTTCCTAAAAATGGCAACTACTTAATCAAAACCATTTTTTTGGTTTGAAGGAAACCTCCGGCACGCAATTGATAAAAGTAAATTCCACTCGATTGGTCACGTGCATCAAATGTCACCGAATACCTTCCTGCTTCTTGCCTTGCAGAGACAAGCGTTGAAACTTTTCTACCCAACACATCAAAAACATTGAGCTCGATTTCGCCTGCTCGTGCAAGGGTGTAATTTATTTGCGTGGTTGGGTTAAATGGATTCGGGAAGTTATCCTCCAATTCAAACATGAGATTGTTTGAACTTCTTGGTGTTGAAAGCAATAGCCCCGTCAGGCGAAACACTCTGCCATTGTTTACATTCGCGACATACATTTCACCCGTGTTATCGAAACCGAACGTTGAAAGTGAAAACGATTGTGAGAGCTGAACTAAAAACGTAACTGTGGGTGAACTCGAAGGGTTTCGTCTCAAACTCCATATTCTCCCTGATCCATAATCGCCGAAGATGTATGCGCCGGAAAGTGATGGGATTTGCGTTCCTCGGTACACATATCCTCCAGTGATGGAGAGGTTATTATTTTCGTGGCTATAACTATGCAGGGGAAAAACAGCATCTGGAATAACCGGGTCATTGGTGTTATAGGTGAGTGTGCCTTCGTATTTTCGCCATCCATAATTCTTTCCGTTTTCAATGATGTTCACTTCTTCGCGCTGCCCTTGCCCGACATCGCCGGCCCAGATTTCCCCTGTGGTATCTACACTAAACCGCCATACATTTCTTAAACCCCAAGCGAAAATCTCTTTTCGATTTGTTGGATGTGAAGCGAAGGGATTACTTGTTGGAATAGCGTACTCTAAACCCGAATCTTTTTGGTTAACATCGATGCGCATCATTTTGCCGTGATAGTTCGTCAAATTTTGCGCATTGTTTTGTGGGTCTCCGCTTCCACCGCCATCGCCAATTGTGAAGTAAAGAAATCCATCTTTTCCGAAAGCGATTGCGCCGCCATTATGATTTGTGTTGTTTTGATTTTTTGAGGTGCTGAACAAAATGAGTTCGCTGTTGGAATCTGCAGAATCGGGGTTTGAGGTTACGCTAAATCGTGAGACAACAATACGAAGTGGGTTCGTTTGATTTGTAGGGTTTGAACTGTTTCCACGCGTTGTAAAAACGTAAAAAAAGCCATTTGAAGTATAATTTGGGTGAAATGCCAAGCCCAATAAACCCAATTCCCCACCTGAGGTGATGCGAGCGCGAATGTCTAAAAATGTTTTGCGTAGCGTTGGCGCATTTCGATCAACGATGTAAATAATCCCATTTTGAGAGACGATAAATAGCCGAGAATCTCCGCAGTTTTGAATATCGACGGGGTTCCCGAAGGTGAGTGATGAAAATGGCTCGGTGAGTGTTACTTGCCCGTTTACACAGATTCGGGTGAAGAATGTAAAGGAAATCAAGAAAAGAAGTTTTATCGTGTGAATTTTCATCCTCAATGATTTTGGTTTAGAATTTATATCTTTATAACAACAACGGCCGTGTTTCGTTTCTGATAGAATATTTGATTGATCACTTTTACGACCTTCATGAACTCCTTAATTAAAATGATTCCTCGAAAACCCTTATTACATCTGCTTTTCTTAGTGGTTGTATTTTCTTTAATGGGGTGCAACATTGATTTTACTAATTTCCTTGAACCTTTCCCACCCGAAATCAATTTGCGAATCAGACCCGCAATTCAATTGCGCGGTGCCGACCTTTCACTCCTTCCTGAAGTTCGCAAAAGCGGGATTACGCTTAAAAATGCCGCCGGGAAAAATGAAGATATGTTCAAAACACTTCTTGACTCGGGGATGAACTTTGTTCGCCTTCGGCTGTTTCATTCCCCAACCGATTCCGTCTCAACCCTTGAACAAGTTCGCGCTTTCAAAGAAGAAATAAACAGCCTTGGCCGAGGAACAAGCATTTTACTCGCGGTTCACTTTTCAGATACTTGGGCAGACCCGAGCCAACAAACCTTGCCAAAAGCGTGGGAATCGCTTTCGTTTGAACTTTTGGGCGATAGTCTTGAAGCATACACGGAGCGCGTCTGCCGAGAAATTGAGCCAAGAATCATTCAGATTGGAAATGAAATCAATGGTGGCTTTCTTTGGCCTCACGGCAGTCTTCAAAATCCAAGCCGATTTCGCGAATTGATGAATCGCGGGATTGCAGCCGTAAGACGCGCATCGCCTAAAACAATGATTATGCTTCATCATGCCAGCCCACAAGGCGCAGCGTGGTTTTTAGAGATGGTATCGCCTCTCGATTACGATCTGATTGGGTTTAGCTATTACCCAATGTGGCACGGGAAATCGCCTTCACTCGCAATCAGAACCTTTGATTCACTTGCCACGATTCACAACCGAAATTATATGGTTGTTGAAACTTCCTATCCATTTACGCTTCAGTGGAATGATTGGACGAATAACATCGTGGGGTTGGAATCGCAGCTTGGAGATGGCTTCCCGGCTACGCCTAAGGGACAAGCCGCGTTTCTCAAAACCGTGAAAAATCTGGTGTTTGAATCTCGAATGGGGCTTGGGATTTGCTATTGGGGCGGGGAATGGGTGAGTTTCAAAGGCGCACAAGCCACAAACGGCTCGCCGTATGAAAATCAAGCGCTATGGGATTTTCAGAATCGTGCCCTGCCGGCAATTCGAGAATTGGGGTGGTAACTAAGGTGAAAGATCGAAATCTTGCTCAAAACCTAATACCTGATAGACTTATAATGGAAAATGATTAATAAATGCAGGATTTTATAGCACTTCCCTTGCCTTACGCACAAAGTTTATAGAAAGCACCAGAGCCAAAATTACGTACATTAGCCCGCCTTTTCGCAAACATAATGTTGGTGGCAGGCGCTTTTGTTTCTCTACTTGAATTTTTTGAAATACGCATCTATTTCCTGTTGCATTTCTAAACCCACCAATTCAAAACAGTCTAACAAGTCTTCAAAAGCACCCGCACCACCCAAATAATTCCAAAATTCTTCGGCTACTTTCAACTCTTGCGATAGGTCTAACATTCCTTTTAATGTCCAACGCTGATAAGGTTCGGGGTAGTACGGATTGTAAGGAATAGCAACATAAGAATGAACTTTTGCACTCGAATTTTGTGCTAAAATGATAGCAACCCACTCTAATAATGTCCTTTTGAAGTCCTTAAAATTACTGATGTTTGGCTTTGCGGTTTTTAGGTCAAACAAATGTATTTCAGAATTTTGGGTTTCCAAATACAAATCTACTTTTACCGTTTTAAGTTTTTGCATTGTTCCTTTTTGGCATACTTGGCGTATTCTTTCTGTCTCTTGCTCTTTATCGGGTTCTGCACCCATAGAAAGGTCGTTGATGATAGTTTGAATTTCCTTTTGGGCAAATTCGCTAATTTCACTGCCTACTACAAACTGAGCTTTGGCTGTTTTGAAATTACCTGCCGATAAAGCCACTGCCACAGGTTCAAAAATGGAACTACCGAAAGTAGTATTTAAAGATTGTATGAACGAAAACAAAGCCATTCTATCCTTGCCCAATAAGGCGTGATGAAAAGGCATATAATTGCTTTCAGGTTTGTAGTTTTTGAACTTGTTTCGTAAGCAAGTTTTGATAACTTCCTGAATTTGAAGTTTTTGAGTGTTGGATAAAGCCACTTTATTTCTGAATATTGTTGAAAATAGCCATACTTATTATGTTGTACCAATCAACATAATCTCCGATTTTATCTTCCAAAAGTTTAATTTCTTCTTCTGTTAAATCTAGGTTGAGTTCGTCATTGGCTACAATTTGTAAATCTTCAACAGTAAGTTGATAGATGATTTTGTCAAGGTCTTGTTTTTGCATAATTATTTTGCTTTCAAGTGAAAAATAATTTCTGAATACGCCCCTTTGTCTTTTTCGGTTCGGTTCAATACGGGACGTTTGTATTGATTCACAATTTGCATACCTGACATTTCTGAAATTTGGGGATATAAATTGTTTTTGTCATTTGCTACTAGGAAAATATCGTAATCATCAGCTAAAAATCTTTTGCAGTTGTTCAAAACATTTGCGATGCCTTTTACGTAATCTTGTTGGGCTTGTTTGGTTTGCTTTTTAGACAAAGAGCCAATTTCTTGCTCGTCTTTTCGTTCGAAACCGAACAAATCATAGGCGTAGGCGTGTTGTTCGTGATAATCAATCAAACCCACATAAGGAGGACTTGAAAAAATGCCTTTTATTTTTTTTTGTTGGGCTAATTCGTAAAATACAGGATATTTTTTTTCTAATTCCTTTAAAATATCTATAGTTTCGGAATTACCATTTAAGCAATATTGAAACGTATTTGTTCGCAATTTTGAAAATTCAGCATATCGTTGAATCGTATCTTTGCAATACCTTTCCCACCACGAAACCATAGAAAACAAAGGCTTGCAAATTTTTCCGTGTTTGGCACAATAGTATGTAGTGGTTACAGGTTCTACCAAAGTTGCTAAATCTGCGTGTGTAGTTGCCCTGCAACTGCGAATTGTACGGCTCAAAATCACGGTAAGCACTTTTTTTGTGTGTGGATTTTGTACGTTTTTGATTTTTTCAAATACAAAATCAATCTCATTGCGAACCGTTTGTAAATACCACTTGCCTAAAAAAGTGTTTTGTTCGTCTTGACGAATTTTTATTTGGTATTTGGCTACCAACTCATTGAATTTTTCTAAAACAACTTTTTCGTGTGCTTCTGAGTAGGTTTTCTCGTCAATTTCTTTTTTTCTTACTTTAATTTTAAATTCAGGTGAAGGGAAATATTTTTTATCGTATTCGGTTAAAAAGTCAGCAAGTTCCTTCTCAAAAGCAAGGTGCGGCGAATTTGTAACAAACTTTTTTATGGCTTTACTTATCTGTTCTGTTTCTTGGTAAAGGTTCGCCAAATCCACTTTTGAAACTTTTACATTGCTAATCAAAGCATTAAAAGCCGAAACATCTATTCCAATGGCGTGTATGCCTAATTCGTTAGCTTGTACTAAGGTTGTTCCACTGCCACAAAAAGGGTCAAGCACAATATCACCTTCTTTGAAAAAGGTTTGTATTTTAAATTCGTCAGTGTGGTCGTCCAAAAAATATTCTACTAATTGTGGAATATATTTGCCTTTGTAAGGGTGCAAACGGTGTACATGCTTTGTGGTTTCAGCTTCTTTCAAGTGTTCAAAACTCAAAGCCCAATTCAAATCACTACCTAATTTATTTTTCCAATCCAACTCACGACTTCCATAATAGCCTTGGTAGTAGTTGATAAGCTCTTGTTTATCGATTAAAACTGTTCCATTGTTCCCTGTTTTGGCTATTCTACCATAGTTTACCAAGTAGGAAATGTTGGAAGTCGTTACGTTTTTGCTGATATGTTGACTTGCAAACTCGGCTGCTTCTTTAAGAGTTAGCAAATTTGTTTTTGCAATCATTTTTAATAATTTTGTCTTTAAGGAAAGTAATTGTTTTTAGTATGAATTTCTTTTAATAATTTCCAACAATATTATCTATTGCTGAATAAGTAACATCATCAATTGTTCCCACACAAACATCGAAATATTTTCTCTCAATTGGTTGGTAAAATTGAATTAAGGCAGCTGAATTTTCATTTGGTGAAAAATCTTTCACAATTTCTTTGTATCCTTTATGAATTGGGAAGGTTACTGAATCAAATCTTTTTGCTGACGCCGTTAATGGAATACAATTGATAATATGGGAAGTGTTTTCAATTGCCTTTTTAGACATTAACACTAAAACCGGCCTTTTTATCTTGTCTTTCCTTTTATCACTATGAAGAACAACTTCTGAATCGGCCACAAGCCAGACTTCTTTTGGCTTTATAAGTCTATATTTTTGAAGTTGCTCTTTAAGACTCTGATTCATATTTGGGGCGAAGCAGCGCTAATGGAGCAAGTTCTTGAGCATAAAAATCTTGTAATTCATTATTTGGAAATGGATACTTTTTGAGGTGCTCTAATGCCAGTTTTTTACCTTGAATTCTATCATTTTTCAACGCATTTTTTACTGTAGTTGTGTCTAAAACTTCCACTCCAATTGATTTTTTTTCTTTGGTTCCTTCGTTTTGTGTAATTCTTAACATTGGCTCGGTTTGATAAACGACATTTTCTAATTGACTTGCACTTAATTTTGCATAACGATTTAGCATTTGTGATAAAAGCTTAACCGCATCTTCATCTTCCACAAGAAAATTCTTTGAATCACTTGTAGGCTCAATCCAAATTGGTTTGAGAGAATTATCATCAACACTTCGTTTTTGATTAAGCTGCGTTACATCAACTTTCAAGAGATTTTCTTCAAAAAGAAGTTCAATTTGCTTTTTGTAATTATTGATTACAGGGCCGTTTGGAAGCTTAATAAATCGTTCGTTGGTATAACGCACTCCAAAGTTCTTAATGTAGATATACTCAAAGAGGTACGCCAATTTGTTGTAATGAAACACACCGACCTTACCTAAAGTCTCAACGATGCTTACGGTTAAACGATTGAGGCGATTCATACTCGTGAAGAAATAATTTGACACAAAAATAAAGGATTCAATATGATTTTCATAAAAACCTTTATTCCTGAATCACTTCTTCCCTAATCTTCTTTGTTCCGGCGAGCCTGTCGAAAAACTTACCGCTATCGGGAAATGAAAATGCAGGATAAGTTGATTTCAAGGCTTTGAGCAGCTTGAGAGCAAGGTCGAAGGGTTTGTAAGCCTTGCGGTCGGTGATGGAAAAACGCACGCCCGTACACATCGTATCGCGATACTTCGGCGACTCCGCCTTCCCCGCAATCACGCGCGGCGTAAAAGATACCGTATCAATCACCACACCCGAAATTTTCGAATCCAATAGTTTGCGTTTAAGCACCGCGGCATCAAGTTTGGGTGCGCCAATTTGTTCAAAAGGCCACAGCGTGCCACGGCCTTCGCTGATGTTGGTGCCTTCAATCAAAACGGTGGCTGGATAGATCAAGGCGGTTTCAAGGGTGGTGATGTTTGGCGAAGGGGGAATAAAGGGCAAGCCCATTTCGTCGTAAAATTTCGTTTTATCGTAGCCTTTCATCGGCACTACGGTGAGTTTTGCCTTTGGAAATTCCGTTTGCTGAATGACCTTTGCGATCTCCCCCACCGTCCTAGCGTGAACAAAAGGCACAGTAACTCTCCCAACAAATGACCGCAATTCAGGCTCAAGCTGCGGCCCTTGCGCAGGAATTGGCGCAATGGGGTTGGGCCGATCAAAAACCAAGAGCGGCTTCTTTGCTTCCGCCGCCGCTTCTATTGCTAAGGCTAAAGTGCTGATGTAAGTGTAGGTTCGCGTGCCGATATCAAAAATATCAAAGATGAGCACATCGATTTCAGCCATCATTATGGGTGTTGGCTTGCGGGTTTTGCCGTAGAGCGAGTAAATGGAGAGTGTGCCAAGCGTGGAGTCTTTTACCTTTGCACCGGCTTCAAGATTGCCGCTAAACCCGTGCTCCGGCGCAAAGATGGCGGTGAGATTGACTCCGGCAGCTTTAAGGCGTTCGTAATTCGGAATGCCTTTGGAATCAATGCCGGTGTGATTGGTGATAAGTCCGAATCGTAATGCTGGGCTTGGATTTGCAGCTTTTTTCCTTCTTGAATTTGATTTTTTAATTGGTGGTGCAAAGGCTTTGTAAGTTGTGTTTAGTTCCTCCAAAAAAACTTCAAGCCCAAGTTTGACGGTGGGTTTCGGGGATTGCGACATCGCAAGCGAGGCCGTGACAATAGGCAAAAAAAAGAAAAACCAAACTTTGCGCATTCGTCTTATTGAATTAACATTAGGTTCAAGTTCCCTTTTTGCCAAACACTGTTAGAGCGGCGTAAATGATATTCAATAGGAGATTGATTGAAACAAGCGTGGTGTAGCGTTTATGAAGCACATTGAATTCATCGCGAAAGGCTTGCTTTGTGGTATCGAAATTATCGAAATCCACAATCTCCACAACCCGTAAATGCTCTAATCGATTGGTCACCACAACGCCATAATAAAACACCAATGCGAGCATTGTAAGCGAAAGCCCAAGCTTGATGTAGCGTGTGGTTTCGCGCTCATCGGGGCTAAAAGCAAGAAGCGCAAGGCTTGAAAGGATGAGCAGTGCAGCCGCCGAAAATTCAATTTTATTAAGCTTTTGCAATACCACGCCGTTCAAATGCCCGGCGAGATTGATGCTGCCGGCTTCGCGAAAAACCGTACCTGCAACGGCAAATGCAAACATGATGATAGCGCCCATCCAGACGGCATTGGCGAGGTATTCGAGTAGGAAAAAGAGTCGTGACATTTGTTGAAATAAGAGTTTTGAATAATTAGTTATGAGTTATACACTATTAATTTCCAATAAAATGCGAGGTCATTGAGCCTGTCGAAATGACTGAGCGCCCGACACGGTGGTTTCGACAGGCTCAACCACCTCAAATCTGAATCATTACCTTCAAAGTATCAAACCCGAACTTGAGAATAATCGCTGCCATTACGCCCAAAAAGAGAACGCGAATAAATCCGCTGCCCTTCAATACCGCCAGTTTTGTTCCTAACACTGCACCGGCAATGTTGCAAAGTCCCATCGGAATGGCAATGTGGTAGAATATCTTTTGAGTAAAGGCGAAGAAGAGAACGGCGGAGAGATTTGTTGAAAAATTTACCACTTTCGCTGTGGCACTCGCACGAAGAAAATCAAACCCAAAAATTCCAATGAAGATGAAAATTAGAAAGCTCCCTGTTCCGGGGCCGAAAAACCCATCATAAAACCCAATCACAACACCTAAAATGATGGCATACGGGACTTCACGGTTGTGCGGCAGCTCCGGTGCGTGAATCGAGCCGAAGTCTTTCTTAAATGCGGTGTAAATAAACACCGCGATGAGCAATGTGAGAATCACCGGTCGCAAGGCGTCTTTCGGGAAGTAGCTCACCGAGCGTGCGCCTAAAAACGAAAAGATAAACGCTGCACCGGCTGCCCAAAGCGCGATACGCCACGGGATTTCAACCGTGCGCGAGAAGCGATAAGTCGCGATGCTGGTGCCTGAAATCGATGAAAATTTATTAGTTCCGAAGATAGGAATCGGGTCCACATTGGGGTAGCATATCAGCAGCGCAGGAAGCTGAACCAATCCCCCGCCGCCGACGATGGAATCAATGAATCCGGCAAGAAACGCAAAAAAACACACCGCCAAAAGTTCCGGCGAAAAAAGGTCTTGAAGCGATGGCTCAACCGATAAAATTTGAATTTGTGAAAAAATCTCTTGAATGAAGGCAATCATTGAAGAAAGGAATTAGTTGACTGAAACGGGCGTGAAGTTACATTTTTTCACTCTTCTTAATTTGAAAATTTCTCGCATACATGCCTTATCTCCGTGAAAGTCGCGGTCTTTCTTTGTGACCTTTGCGGTTGAAAATCGAGAATCTAATTTTCTCAATAACCCCGATTTGCTCAATAAATTTTTATAAACCATTTGGAACTTGATTCAAAAACGCTTAAACTCAATTTATACCAAGAAGAACTTTCGGAAACCTCAAATTTCCATTGGTTCTTCCCCGTTCTCTCCAAAATTTGATTTTTGTTGTTCGATTTTAGAATGCAACGGAACAATAATCCGAAACAAAATAACCGACAAAGACTGCCAAAAGTATTACCAAAAGTAATATTTCTGGGCAAAAAGTGAAGAATGCATTGGTTTTGACGATGAAAACAAGCTTGGTTTTAACGGTAAGAATGCAGCACAATCACGGTAAGAATGCAGCATAATCTCGGTAACAATGCAGCATAATCACGGCAACAATGCAGCATAATCGTGGTGAGAAGGCTGCATCGTGACGGTGAAAATGAAGCGTTTTCGCGGAGGTTGTAAATCTCTAACTTTTGTATTTTTAATAAGCCCGATAAGAAAAAAAACAACCCTGATTTGAAAAGAAAATGATCAAAATCAAAAATCCTACTTATAAAAATTCTTATTAAATTGATATTATTTTTGGTCATTAAGCCCATTAGACTGTTGAGAAATCGTGACCAAATTACTAAATTATCCAAAACGAGATAAATAAAATAGCAAATGAAACTTATTATCTTAATCCTATTGATTTTTTTTACCGCTGTCAATGGTTTTTCTCAAAAATCTTCAGAAAATGATTTTAGATTAATTGACAAAAGAGCATTGCAAATCCCTGATTCGCTAACGAAGACAACGTCACAAATTGCAACTTTTTTTAACAATGAATTTTCTTCTGAAAAAGAGAGAGTCCGAGCCATCTTTATTTGGGTTGCAAGCAACATTCAATATGATGTTGAGAATATGTTTGCAATTAACTTTAATGAGAAAAATGAGGATAGAGCTGCAAAAGCCCTCACGACTAGAAGAGGAATATGTAGCAATTATGCGGCATTGTTTACTGAAATTTGTCTTAAATCAGGGATCAAAGCAGTCATTGTAGAAGGTTACACCAAGCAAAATGGTTTCGTTGACTATATTCCACACGCGTGGAGTGCCGCACTCATCGAAGGGAATTGGTTTTTATTTGATCCAACGTGGGGTTCTGGTTATATGTCAGGCGGGAAATTTATGAAAAAAATTAACAACAAATACTTTAAGGTACAACCTTCGATATTAATTCAATCCCATATCCCATTTGATTACTTGTTGCAATTCCTCAATTATCCTATAACAAATCATGAGTTTTATCTTGGTAAAACAAAGGAAAATAAGTCAAAACCATTTTTCAATTTTATTGATTCACTTAAATTCTTTGAGCAACAAACACTAATCGATCAACTTTTATCAACCGCTTATCGAGTTGAAAAAAACGGTTTGAAGAATTCAATTATTTTTGATAGACTTCGGCAGCTTAAAATGGAAATCGAAGTATATCGGCAGAATAAAGTAGTGAATTTGTTCAACACCGCTTCATTTGAGTATAATGAAGGAATAAGGGTTTATAATGATTTCATTAATTTCAGAAACAAACAGTTTAATCCTAAGAGATCAGATGAAGAAATTCAAAGCATGCTTGACTCTGTGGAAACGAAACTAAATAGCGCCAAGTTAAAATTGAATCAAATCTCAAGTTCTGAAGGTACTACAATAAATTCAAATAACTTAAATTTGGTTAAACAGCTTAGCAAATCAATAGAAGATGCTCAGTTTCAATTAAAAGAACAGCAAGATTGGCTTAGGTTATATTTAAGTAAAGGTGAATCTGGAAGAGACGGAATGTTTAATAAGCGGACAATTTTTGGTATTCCAATTAATTGATAGTTGTATAATTGTCATACAATAGTGGTGCAGTTTTTATTAATTTTTATGATGATTAAATTTTAGTATTACTTTTTATTCATCCGTAACTTATTCATTAATTTATTTAATAAACTGATTTTAACATGAAACTCCTTCTCTTCTCATTCCTAATCTTATTTTCTTCTTTAGCCTTCGCTCAAAACCAATCTCAAGATGTGGTTTATTTGAAAAATGGAAGTATTATTCGCGGTTCAATAATTGAGCTAATTCCGGAAAAGACCATAACAATAGAAACAATTGATGGAAGTAAATTCATCTTTAAGATGGCTGAAGTTGAAAAAATTACAAAAGAAGACACGCGAGGTGATAATGCATCTCAAAATCAATCCACCAAAAAAACTGGATATTTGGGGCTAACACTTGGGCCTTCTATCCCGGTTGGTGATTTCGCTGAGCGAAGTAACGGCTTAGCCACAACCGGCCTACAATTAAACCTCATCAATATGGGGTATCTGTTCACAAGGAATTATGGCATTGCTGGAATTTGGTTTGGCGGTGCTAACCCTTTAGGCGTAAGCGGATTTGACCCGTGGTCTTATGGGGGACTTGTGGTTGGTCCGATGGTATCATTTCCAATAGGAAAAAGAATTGAGTGGGATTTTCGTGCAATGGTGGGTTCAAGTTTAACCACTTTGCCGAATATCGGAGCTGGTGAAGAAGATGCTTATTCATTTGCCTTTAGCCTTGGCGCTGTACTTCGTATAAATATTGGTGAAAATTTCGCTCTAATGAGTAATATCGACTATTTTAGTACTTCCCCGAAATTTGAAAGACTGCGAATAGAGCAAAAAATCACAACGGTTTCTATTTGCTTTGGTTTAGCGTATCGGATTTAACAAACAATCAATTTTTTTTTTTGATCTTTCAGATAAATCCTCAACGATTATTTTATTCTCCTTCTCCAAAATTTAATTATATTTTTTTTATATTATTTTTTATGTTACGAATGAAGTTTTCCTTTAAATAAGCTTTCTATCAAATCCGTGGTTATATCCGTACTTGGTGCCGGAATTCAAGGCACATTAGTTGCCTTAGCATTAGCTCAAAAAGGACATTCAGTGACTTTAATCGATAAGTCTCCAAGAGCACTATTTCGGGCGAGCTTGAGAAACGAAGGAAAAATTCATCTTGGGTTTATTTATGCAAAAGATAAAAGTTATCGAACTTCATCATTAATGCTCAAAAGCGCGATACGATTTGCGCCAATTGTTGACGAAATTTTAGAACGACAACTTCCTTGGGAAAATATGCGTTCGTTACCTTTCGTTTATGTTATTTCAAAAGAATCGATGCTCGCCCCCGACGAATTAATAAAGGTATATTCAAATTTAGACAAAGATTATCAAGAGCAAAAAGGCGATGCGTCAGTGCATTATCTTGGATTAAAACCCGAAAACTTATTTCGTTTAAGCACATCAAAAAATCACTTTAATTGGATTTCACCTCAATTTGCTCAACAATTTGTTGAAACTAATGAATATTCGCTTGATCTTGTTCAGTTTCAATCCCATTTATCAAATTCACTCGAGATATCCTCCATTCATCAACGATTTAATCATACAATAAATGAAGTCGTCAGAACCTCAAGTGGGTTTCGGTCGGTCTGTAACAATGAAACCGGAAGTAAAACCGAAATTCGCTCAGAAATTGTCATCAATTGCTTATGGGAAGGTCGATTATTGATTGATCAACAATTGGGAATCACTCCGTTGCATCAATGGGTTTATCGATTAAAATACCGATATATGGCAAAAAGGTTGTCACTTCCTCCAGATTTATCTTCTTATACATTTGTATTAGGTGCTTATGGTGATATTGTCTCATACCCAAATTCCGATTATTACCTCTCGTGGTATCCGATAGGAATGAAGGGCTGGTCAAGCGAAATTTCAACCCCGCAGGAATGGGAAACTCCTTGCTACGGTGAAATAAATCCGGAAGTTCAAAAAAATTACTTTCATGAATCAATTAAAGAATTTCAAAAAATTGTTCCAATATTACATAAAGCAGAAATGTCCTATGTGGATGCGGGAATTATTATGACTTGGGGCGATACCGATATTACTGACCCGAATAGCAAATTACATGAACGGTGGGAGGTGGGAATCAATCATTATGATGGATATTTTACTGTTGATTGTGGGAAATTTACTTGCGCTCCCTATTTTGCAAAAGAATTGGTTACAAAATACTTATGAGATCGCCAGTTTTTAGTGTTGGAGTCCCTCTATATAAATCAAATCGGTTTCTTCATATTATCCTTGATAATATCGAGTCAATCCTCTCCTCCACTTCAGAACCCATTGAATTTATTTTTTCCGATAGACATTGCCTTGATGATTGTGTAGAAAAGTTAAAATCTATTTTAATCCCCCACGCCAATGATGAACGAACCTTTAAATTTATTTCCGCATCCGACGAAGTGAATTGGGTAGAAAACTGTAATCTTTTGATGCGACAGGCAAAAGGCACTTATTTTATGTGGATGATGCACGACGATACCTTCTCAGGGAATTATTTAAATCAATTAAAACTCACCTTAGACCAATATCCTGATGCACTGCTTGCCTATAGCTCTCGGCTTAATATAACAGACGAAGGCCTGCCTTACGATAAATTCATTCTTATGAAACCAGTTGAGTTTACTGAAAAATGGAGTGCACGAAATCGGTTGCAGATGCTTTACGAATCAAATTTTGGCCCGTCTTTTCGTGGACTTTATCGGATAAAGACTGTTCTTAAAAATCACGGAACAATTCGGCAAAATTATGAGAATGTCCTACCTGAAATCACTTGGCTTTTTGGACTTTCTGCTTTAGGGAGAATTGTTTATTCCGATAAAACTTATTGTGTAAAACGGCATTACGAAGGAAGCGTTCAAGCCAATTGGGAAAAAACCACACGACATGCACTAAGCTGGTATTTTGGAATGATTTTCCAAATTATTTACCATCCTTCAAATTTCATTGAAAATCTTTATCTCTTTTGGGGAATTTCGATTTGGATCATCAAAAGAAGGGTTGAAAAATATTCGTATATCCCGTTTTTTTCTAAAATAAATTATTCGGTAAAAAGCATTTTTAGAAAATCTTGCGGTTTAGAAAAATCTGAAATTCTCATTTTTCCGGAAGTTCATCTAAGAGATTTCGAAAAAAGGCAGGAGAGAATTCGCTTCTTTCAATCTAAAAACAATCCTTTAATTATTTTTGAATAGTCTTCAATATTCCTAAGCTATTTTCAAATGATTTCAAAAAACCGATACTCTATCCTTTAGGTCTTTAGGCCGAGATTCTACAAGATCGGCAAAATTTAAAACCCTCAAACATTTAATTTTTCCTTAACGGACGATTCTCTATCTTTACGGCAGTTGTTAGTTGCCCAAAACAGACGGGAATCATTCCCTCCTGTGACGGCAGATTCGAATTCGAAATTCTGTTAAATCTAGAAAATTGACTCACCGAAAGCCACTTTTCAAATTCCGCTTCCTTTCGCTGTTCTGCATTGGAGCCTTTTGCATGTTCATTGCCTTGGCTTCACTGAACGCGCAATCATTTACACAATTTGACGACCGCCAAACGACCGACATCGGTAATATTCGCCTTGGAATGACAAATTACGGCGTCATTGGCAATGCCAATCGTTATTTTCAAAATGGCGTTCCCTCGTGCGAATACCCAAAAGGCTCCGGCATCGAGCATCTCTTTAATGGCGGTTTGTGGATTGGAGCCATTCAACAAGGTCAAATCAAAGTCACGACTGCCGCGAATGTTGAAACCGGCAATAGCAACGGCGACCCTAGCGCGCGCGATTATGAATTCTCCGCCACTTCCGGCGTCTCGACCCGCTCTTCACTTTTGAATAGTGCGGTTTTTGACCCACGCGCGATTAGCCATCAAGATTTTCTCGCGGAAATGACCGATTCGCTCATTTTTCGCCCTATTTCGAACGCACAAATAGCAAATCACAATCCGCTCAAAGTTCAAGTACGCTTTGCCGGTTACTCTTGGAACTTCGTCTTTGCTGATATGTTTGTAATACTTAATTACACCATCATCAATCGCAGTTCCGATTCACTCACCCAATTGCATGCGGGGATGTTCACCAATGCCGTGGTACGAAATAACCGAGTCACGCCACCCGGTAGCGGCGGAACAAATTACTACAATAAAGGCGCAGGTGGTTTTATCGATTCGCTTTACGCCCTCTACAAATATGATAAAGCCGGCGAACCCGACCGCACCCAAAGTTATTTTTCAGTTCGTTATCTCGGCGGCATCTTTCAAAATGATTTGTACAACCCTGCCATTCGCAGCGGATTTAATGTCAATTACCAATCGTGGCAATTTACAGGAACACAGTTACCACGCCCTATCAACGATTTCGAGCGGTTTGATCGAATGCGCACCACCATTGGCCCCTCTTCCTCCCTTCGAGCACTCATCAGCGGTGTCGCCGATAACCGCGTTGAACTGATTGCCGCAGGGCCTTTTCCAAGTCTTGCCCCCGGCGATTCCGTTACGGTTTCATTTGCCATCGTTTGTGCACGTGCAACCGGCGGTGTCAATGAATACATCAATGACTCAACCTCCGCTAAAACCACATTAATCCAAAATCTAGCTCTTGCCCAACAAACCTTCAACGGCGAAGACCGCAACAGCAACGGCGTACTTGACTTAGGCGAAGACCTCAATAACAACGGCCGACTTGATCGCTTTATTCTGCCTTCCCCGCCGCCGATTCCACGTTTTCGTGTGGTGCCTGAAGATAAAAAAGTAACCCTATATTGGGATAACAGTGCCGAAACCGCGATTGACCCACTTTCTAACCTTCGCGACTTTGAAGGGTATAGAATTTACCGAACCAATGCAGGCGATGATTTCCGTGATGGGCTCTCGCTTTCGCTTCGCTTTACCAGCCAATTTGACATCTCCGGTAATCGAATTGGATTTGATAATGGGTTTAATTCGATTCGCCTCCCTTCACCCATTCAATTCAATGGTGACACAACCAAATATGTTTATCGGTACATATTTGATAATCTGCTCAATGGCTGGCAGTATGGTTTCAGTGTAACATCTTTCGACTCCGGTAACGGGTCAATCGGACTTGCTCCGTTAGAATCTGCGCCGCTTGCCAATTTGGTAGCGGCCTTCCCCGGAAAAATCGCTGTTGCTGACGGAAATACCGAAACAAAAATCGGGGTTTATCCAAACCCATATTACAGCAAAGCCCTCTGGGACGGAAGTGGAACGAGAGATCGAAAAATTTACTTCACCAATTTACCCGAAGAATGTGAAATCACAGTTTTCACTGTGGCTGGTGATATCATCGACCGTTTTACATTCAATAGCCGCACATACGCCGGTGGACAAACATCGTGGAATCGAAAGTTTGGGAATCAAGCGAATACCAAAGCGTATTCTGGCGGTGAAGTTGCGTGGGATTTTATCAGCCGCAGTGATCAGGCGATTTCTTCGGGATTGTATGTTGTTTCAGTCAGAAACCTGAGAAGCGGCGAGATTAAAACGGCACGCTTTGCGGTGGTGAAGTAACTACCGTTACTTACTTTTTTGAGGTGGTTGAGCTTGTCGAAACCACCGTGTCGGTACCCTTTCAGTCATTCCCGCAAGTCACGAAGTGACGCGTCGGGAATCTGTGGTGAGCACAAAAAATGAGGTCATTGAGCCTGTCGAAATGACCGAGGAGTATGCCAGTGGTTTCGACAAGCTCAACCACCGCCTAATTTCAGCGTGCAGGATTCCGGACAAGCCGGAATGACATACAAAAAGAAATTTTTCAAGAATTCAAACCAGAACATTTTTTTCTTAACCTAAATACAGTCATCATGAAAAGAATCTTTACACTGCTTTTTGTGCTTACGGTTGCTTTGAGCTTTACAGGCAGCCTTTCTGCACAATTAAACCGTGGCGAAGTTCGCATCAGCGCAACCAAGCAAACCAACCGCGACTCACTCGCACGGCGTTTTACACGCAGCCCGTTTACACCGGGTACAGCTACAAGCAACAACGGCGATACCGTCACCGTAGTTGGCCAAGTCATTTGGTCGCCATCGACTTCATTTGCCAATACCAACGGTCGTATTTTGCTGCACTTGCAAGACACCGCTCGTGGTGCAAACGGCGAATTTTTACCCTACAGTGCACTTACTTTAAGCGACGCCGTCGGTGCAGGGGCAACACTCGATTCGACCTTAGCCAATTTAGATACCGGCTTTGTGGTTAAAGTAACCTTGCAAACCCGCCACGCGTTTGGTGCCGGTTTCCAAGGCAGCTATGTTGCTTCAACTGAATTTGATAAAATCAATGCACTTTCATATGAAATCATTGATCAACGCCCGATGCCCGCACCGGTGGTCGTTCCAGCAGAGTCGCTCTTTCACCCGCAAACCATCACCGATGTTCGCTTTAATCCGAACGGCACTGCTCAACCGGCCGGTGCTGTAAATTACATGAATGGCGATCAATATGATGGCATGCTCGTTACCATTCCCGGCCCATTTGTTTTAGAAGCGACATCTCGCGTTTTGGCATCAAATGGCCGATATCCCACCTTCTACTTCCGCAAGGGCAATATTCGTATTCCCTTTGGCGATAACAGCAAGTTTTTAAGAGGGGTGAATACTTCATTTACGAACAATCCCGGCGGTGTCTTAACCATCAATGATTCTATTCCTGCAAATGGCTCGATAGTTGAAAGCATTACCGGCGTGGTTGGAAAAGTTCGTTTAGACGGTATTCCCGATGACGGATACCTTGGTAGAACTTCACTTGGTGTGGCCTACCGAATTCACCTCCGCACAAGAGATGATATTAAGCTTTCAACCGAAGCACTTCCGCCTGTCGTAAACCGCATTGAGCGTCCGCTCGCAGCGCCTATTGGGCAGCCCACTGCATTTAGCATCATTACGCGCGATCAAAATCAAGGCGGCGCTGTGAATTCGGTGAAGTTGTTTTTCAATACAACCTTAGATCCAAATTCAAATTTCTTTGGACCATACGACAGCACCAGTGCCACACAATCCAACGATAGCACTTGGGCAGTCAATCTTCCGGCGCTTTTATCAAATCAATATGCCAATTACTTTGTCAAGGTGACGAATACCGCAGGGAAAGTGGCCGTATTCCCCGATACCACCTTGCCTTTCCGCCCGATTATTCGTGGTGCAGCAAGCGGTAACATTTCAGACATTCAATACACACCTTACACCGATAAACGCTCACCACTTTTAGGTTCAACCGTTACCATTACCGGAACAGTGACTTCCGACTCAGCCGACGCTGTTTATGGAAACTATCGTTCTTATTTCATTCAAGATTCAAATTCAGATCTCGGATGGGGTGGAATTCAAGTGATTGTGAATAACACCATTTCAGGTGTAACCCGCGGAACAGTGCTCAATGTTACCGGAACTGTAGTTGAAGCAGACTTAACCGGCGGTGCAGAAGATTTGAATTTGCGGAACGCGGATGCGACCACATCGATTGATGCACGCGGTGGAAGTGTTACCGTGAACGCACAAGCAACTCCTCTTTCTGTTGTTCCTGTGGTTGCCTTACCAAATCTGAGTGCTAATACTTCCGAAGCACTTGAAAGCATGCTTGTGCGTTTCAATAATGTTTATGTCATTGCTAATAACAACGGTTTTGGAGAGTTTACACTTTCGCAAGATAGCCTTGGAACGCTTCAAGGGTATCGTGTGGATGATCTTTCTGGCCACGAGTATAAAGGTACCGGAACTGGTCGCAATCCATCAGCCGTTACAGTCCTTAATGGTGATTTCTTTACCTCGGTCACGGGTGTGAATTACTTTGCACGCAGCACTTTCCGCTTGCTTCCAAGAAAATCGGGTGATTTCACAGGCTATCGCTCCGGTGGTACATCCAATGTTCGAGAGCCCGGTGTGATTCCAACCCGTTTCGACTTGGCTCAGAATTTTCCGAATCCATTTAACCCAACCACAAGCATTCGTTATCAATTGGCCTCTCCAAGCGATGTTCGTTTGGAAGTCTTTGATCTCTTGGGTCGCCGTGTGGCCACTTTAGCCAATACGCGTCAAGTTGCCGGTTCTTATACCGTTAATTTTAACGCTGCGCAACTTTCTTCAGGCGTGTATTTCTATCGCTTGCAAGCCGGAACCAACATCTTTACAAAGAAGATGCTTTTGGTGAAGTAATTGTTTTGAAGAGGCGAAAGCGTTTCGGCGCTTTCGCCTTTTTTGTTTGTTAGTCATTTCGGACGGAGCGTAGCGAAGTGAGAAATCTCAGGTTATCGGACAGTCGGAGATTTCTCAACGCGAGCTTGACGAGCTTAAGAAATTAACGGAATGACATATTGAGAGGTGGTTGAGCCTGTCGAAACCACCGTGTCAGTAGCCTTTCTGTCATTCCCGCAAGTCACGAAGTGACGCGTCGGGAATCTGTGGTGAGCACAAAATTTTTCGCGTGTAGGATTCCGAACGCGTTTCGCTTGTCGGAATGACAAAGAACGAGGTCATTGAGCTTGTCGAAATGACTGAATTTTGTGCCAGTGGTTTCAGGAGGCTCAACCACAACGAAGGTTTTAAGTTTGAGGAAGGTCAGAGATTTCTCGCTGCACTCGAAATGACAATTTTGTAAATCAGTATTCTCTTTCATTTAACCAAACCCATCGAAAGATGGCCAATCATAAGATCAAGTCACTGATTCAAACCATTGCCACTTGCAGTGTGGCATTGATGGTATTGGGAGCATTGCTCGGGTGTGATGAACGCGCGATGAATGCTCCGAATACCTTCTCTGAGCCAAAAACACGGCTTTTTACCGATAGCATTGGCGTTGTGCAATCAAGCCGCGTCACGCTTCGGTGGTTTGGCGATGTTCAGGATGGATTTGTAACGGCTTATTTCGTTTCATTTGACCGTCAAAATTGGCGGTTTACACAGCGGCAGGATAGTGCCTTTTCGCTTCGGCTCTTCACAACCGATACTTCCTTTTCATTTTCAGTTGCAGCCGCAAGAACGGATGGTGGAAATAATCGATATGATACTTCTATTATTCGAGGTGGGTTTAATTTTGGCCCTGAGCCGTTTACGGATGCGAATGGGAATGGCCGTTACGAAAATGGGGAAAATTTTATCGACATTGGCCCGGTTGATACCAATCCGCCTTCGGTTCGGTTTCCGGTTCGCAATTCTTTCCCAACCCTTGAAATTCGTTCTCAAACACCCGATACAACGCTTCCTGTCATTCAATTTGATTTCTTGGTTGCTGATGTTGATGGGCTTGAAACCATTTCGCGCTTGGATATTGCCCTGAATGACTCCCTGTTTTTAGCAGCCAATACAGTTCAAGTGCCGGTGAACAATACTTTTATGCAAGTGTTGCTTTCCGCCACCAATCCGCGCGCTTTAGGAACAACAACAGGACAAGTATTTACAGGCAATTCAACAACGCCGCTTTCTCGAAGTTTACCGAATTGGCAAATCGGAGGAACGAATGTGCTCTATGTTCGTGTGGTGGATGCGGCCGGCGCAGCTTCGCCACGTCTTGCAGCGCTTGACTCCGGTCGAACTTGGTTCACTGCGCCAATCACCTCAACGCTTGCCGTTATTGATGATTTCGGCGAGCTCGCACGAGACCCACTTAATGCTGCCGATACCACAGAAGCCGCCTTACGAATGCTGCTCCCGCGAATTCGTGGTGGGAAATATACAGGGAACAATGCTCCGCAAATTTTAGATATCCGAGCCACAGGCAACACAGACCTTGGCCGAAGAGCCGCTCAATATTCACGACCTTTTGTCCTCTCGCGATTGCTGTTGAATTACAATGTTATTTTGTGGACAGCCGACGGCTTGCCAAATATGGAACTTGCCGCCTTTTCCCTTCCCGACTTGCTGCTTGCCGGAAAAAATGTGCTTTTCAACACCGGCTTTTCTGCGACTCCTACCATATTAGAATTCTCTCCTGCCAGCGGGGTTACAAGGCTTGGGCTTTCGAATTTAAATTCGAACATGACGCTTCCGCCCCTTTCACCTTTTACACAATATCCAACGGTTCGATACAACGGTATTTTAAGGTTTTCGTCGTATCAGCCAGCCGTGATGTCGCTTCAAGTGGGGAGTGAATCAATTTATGAATTGCCGTCTTCGCTTCGCGGGACACTTTCAGCGAATTCAGTTTCTTTGGTTGCAAGAAGAATTTATCGTTCACCTGCCAATCAACCGCTTGGGAGAATCATCTTTTGCACCTCGGCATTTTATCGTGTAGCAAACTTAGCCGGAAATTTAGATCAATTCTATGAAACAGTCTTTCGAGACGAATTCGGAGAGTAAAAATTTGACTTGTTTCAAAAATTCATTTCAAGCCCAATGCTAACGGATGATCGAATCAAGCATGAACCAATTCAAGCATGAACTAATGTTTATAAAATCTACCATCACTCACCCGTTTAGGAAAAAGACACTTGGCAGGATTCGATTGCTTGGCATTTGTATTTCTTTATTCTTGACGCTCATTTTCTCGGGGTTAGTTTTTGAAGTTGAGGCGCAGCAAGCTGGGAAAGCAACGGTCAAAGGGAAAGTGACTGATGCAAAGACCAAGGAAGAACTCACCGGCGCAACGGTCAAATTGAAAGGCACATACTACGGAGCGAGCGCCGGAATTGATGGGTCATATACAATTCGAAATGTTTCTCCGGGTGAATACACCATTGAAGTTTCGCTTGTCGGTTACACGCCGGTGCAAAAAACGGGTGTAAAACTTAAAGCGGATGAAGCCTTCGTTTTTGATATTGCCCTAAAAGAAGCCTCGGTTACAACCGAAGAAGTTGTTGTGCTGGGTGAGCGTCCACTTTTGGATATTGAGCAAGCGAGCACGTCACGGGTTGTTCGAAAAGATTTCATTGAATCCTCTGCCGCACGTGATGTGAAGCAATTGGCAGCGACGCAGGTCGGCGTTACGCAGACGCCTTTCGGATTGTTTATTCGAGGAGGAAGAAGTTATGAAACCGGCTTTGTAGTGGATGGGATTTCAGCGCAAGACCCGCTTGCCGGTACGGGCTTTGGCCTTGACCTCAGCTCAAAGGCAATGAAAGAGATGGAAGTCATCACGGGCGGTGGCGGCGCGGAATATGGCGAAGCGCCGGCAGGCGTGGTTGCAATTAAACTTGAGGAAGGGACAAATACCTTTAAGGCCTCATTTGAACACCGAAGAGATAATGTCATTTTAGCCAATTTCGATAATCCCGTTCCGCCCAATAATTTTAACCGCACACAGTTTGGCTGGAATACCAGTGCATTTGAAACGGTCTTTTCCGGCCCGATTGTAGAGGATAAACTCTTCTTCTTTACTTCCCTTTCGGCCAATTTCTCAGATGAATTTATGCAAAACCCTTCCTCTCAATTGAAGTCTTCACTTGTAACCTCAGACTTTTGGATGCCCTTTAACGATAACCGCTGGTCGGGGCTTTTGAAAATGACTTGGAAAGCAACGGCGGAAGATAAGCTAACCTTCACGGCATCGCGCTCGCTCAATGTGAATCAGAATACGCAAATGTTGCAAATCACGGGCAACGACCTTCAGCTTGCCCCCGGTTATCAGTACCGATTTCTTTTGAACCCACAAAATGCTAATACCTACACGCACGATACGCAGCTATTTGCCTTGCAATGGGGTCATGCCTTTTCGCCTTATACAGTTTTGAATGTTTCATTTTCGCGGCTCTTTGTGCGGCTTCGTGCCGATGCGGGAGGGCGGCCGTGGCGACCTGATTTCATTAACGAAGAGCTCGACCCACAAAGCTTGATTCGCGATATTGAATACTTCAATCCTCAAGATTCGGTCATTTATGTACTTCCACCCGATGGCTTTGTCAATTCAGGGATTTCTACCCTTTGGCATGATCACCACGCGGAAGATTACACTTTGAAAGCAGAACTTTTCTATAATTCAACCGATCAAATTAACCGATTTACCTTCGGATTTGAGCATAAGTTTAACGATTATCAATGGGTGGATATCGTATCCCCGTGGGTTGGCGCTCCTCTTGCACCGGGCGAGCCATCGCGCAGTTTGGGTGCTTCGAGCGACATTTGGGCGGTGCAGCCAATGCAAGGGGCTTTTTATCTTAGTGATAAAATCTCATACAAAGGCTTGATTGCTACGGTTGGTCTTCGATTGCAATATTGGTTTCCGGGCAAATTTTTGGATGACGCTGTAGCAGACCCCAATTCACCCGTTCCGGATGGTTTCCGCGAAGAATACTACAAAGTGACGGGAAGTTTATTTGGAAGCCGTTATCAACTCCGCTTGCTTCCGAAGTTTAATGTCTCCTTCCCAGTTTCAGATAATCAGGTTCTCTACTTAAACTATTCGCACTCATCGCGCTTACCACATCCTCGCTTCGTTTACCGAGGTCTTGATTCCCGCTTTATCAATAACTCGATTGGCGAGCCAATTGGGAATCCTGCACTTCAACCGGAAACGACAGTCTCTTATGAGCTTGGATTAAAGAATCAATTTTCCGCCGATGATATTCTAACGCTCACGGCATTTTATAATGATCGCTTTGACTTCATTTTCCCACGCGTGATAGCTTACACCGATAAGCGTACAGGAAATACCTCGCAACGCTCGATTCAAGTAAACCAAGACTACGCAAGAACCCGTGGATTTGAAGTTTCCTATCAAAAACGCATCGGGCAATGGTTTAATGGCTCCATCTCCTTTGCCTATCAAATTGCAACAGGGAAAAGTAACTCTGCCGAAGAAGGTGTGGCTCAAATTATCGCTCAAGGCGACGACCGCGACGATCGTGAATTTCCATTGGCGTGGGATCGCCCGTTTGATATTAAAGCGAGCGCACTCTTTATGCATCGCGATACCGAAGGCCTTTTTGGAATTGATGCACTTAATTATCTGAAGTTTTTTATCTCGGCGCAATACTCCTCCGGACTCCGCTACACCCCGCATCAATTTGTTGGATATTTGGATAACAATCCAAATGGAAGGCCACTTTATGAACCGGATCCAACACAGCCCAATGGTGCTGTGGGTTCGCCGTGGTTTTGGGTGGATATGAATTTGGAAAAAGAAATTCCAATGGGTTCGTTGAAAGGACGATTAATGCTTCAAATCAAAAATGCTTTGAACAATCGGAATTCTGCAATCGTCAATCCAGTGACAGGCCGTGCCTATGAATTCGGCGACCCCTTGCCACGCACCGTTCGCGACCCCGCTTACCCCGATGTTCAAGACCGCGGCGTTTTGCCCTTCAACCCGGCGCGTTACTTAGCACCGACTCAAATCATTTTCGGCTTTGCCGTTGACATTTAAGGGGGAAACATGAAACGACACAACCATTTTATGAATCGCCTGAAAATGCCAATTCAATTCGCAAAAG
The DNA here is from genome assembly GCA_033763895.1 of Chloroherpetonaceae bacterium. NCBI lineage: Bacteria > Pseudomonadati > Chlorobiota > Chlorobiia > Chlorobiales > Chloroherpetonaceae > Chloroherpetonaceae bacterium. Next base: position 68,712 of record JANRJQ010000009.1, read on the forward strand.
TATCGCTAAGGCAAGTTTTCTTTCTTGCACTCACTTTTGCTGCTTTGAATCTGCCGATATCTCTTTCCTCACAAACCCTTTTTCCGGATTTGGGTGGGCAACGCGTTGGAATATCAGGGTTTCAATTTTTAAAAATTCCTGTCAGTGCACGTTCTGCCGCGCTCGGTGAAACCGGGATTACCGTCATCAACGACGCCACTTCGATTTATGTCAATCCCGCGCTTGCCGTAGAAGGGAATGCACTGGATATGAGTTTTACTTATGCCACTTGGTTTGCTGAGCTTTCTCATGCCTCTGCCAGCGGCATTTATAAACTTGGAGAAAATGACGCTATCGGCGTGGGTTTTATAGCGCTCACATCACCCGATATGGATGTCACAACCGTTGTCAATCCCGATGGAACGGGCGAAAAATTTGCATACGGCGATTTTGTTGGCTCGCTTACCTATTCACGGCGAATGACGGAGCAATTTAGCTTTGGGGTTACGGCAAAGTTTGTGCAGCAGTCGATTGGCAGCGTGAGCCTTTCGGCGGCGCTTTTTGATCTCGGGGTTTGTTACCGCTTGGATATTATGGGCATTCGACTTGCGGCAGCCTTGCAAAATTTTGGAGGAACAAGCCGCTCAATGGGCTCAGCCAATGTTTTTGGCGTTGGGGAAGTCAGTGAATTCATTGGGGTAAATCCGCCATCTCTTTTTCGCTTGGGAATTTCAGCTGTTCCCATTTCCGACGAGATGCAGTCGCTTGCGATTTATACCCAAATCAATAGCCCAAACGATAATGCCACAACATTGGGCTTGGGTGTAGAATATTTGTGGAATAATCTTCTCGCACTTCGAGCGGGATACACATTTGGAAAAGACGAACAAACGATTCCCGATTTCGGGCTTGGCTTACGCTCCGACCTTAGTTTTGGTAAATTTCAATTGGATTACGCCTTTGTCAATTTTCAAACTTTAGGCGCAACACATCGCTTCACACTCTCCTTTGGCGATTTCAAATTTTAGCTTATGACTCGTATGACGATGAAAAAAACGCTTTTAGCTCTCTTCACGGCATTCTTGATGGGTTGCGGTGAGAAGCTTTCTCTTGATGAATTTCCAACGAATATTCTTACCTCTCAGGTTCCGGTTTTTTATTCGCCTGTTGCGCCGATTTGGAGCGGGAATACGCTTTCATCGATTTCCGGAATCGGCGGGTTTAATCGCCCTTCAGATATTCTCGTTGGATATGATGAAACGGTCTATATCGTGGATGCCGGCAATAACCGCGTGGTTCAAACCGATTTAGCCGGAGAAGTACTCGGCACATCACGCTTTATTTCTCGCCCGAAAGCCGCCGTTCAAACGAGGAATATGCGATTATTCGTCACAGCAGTGATTGATACCACCATTAACTTTGGAGGATTTTTAGGCACACGCCGCGTTCCGGTGGCAGCGATTTTTCGCCTTAATTTGGTTTCCGCCTCAGGGCGAATTAGCAATGCCACGCCAGAGCTTTATTACCTGCATCCGGTTTCTCGTGCCAGCGATACGCTCGTTCGTTTTAATGGCATCACGGCTGTTTATGATAATACGGTGTATGTCGCCCGTTCAGGAGCGGTGAATAACATTGGCTCATTCGAGCAGCCCGATAACGCCATTTTGCTTTTCCCTCAAAACTTCAATCCGCAAACCGACCGCCCTGCTCTCATTCCGGGGTTAACGGCAAGTGGCACCGGCAGCGGCGCTTTGGATGCCATTTCGTCACTCACTTCTTACGCGCAGCCGCCGCAAAGCCCAGCCGTCAGCCGCGATCTCGCCTTCTTTTTCACGAGTACTTCACCAACACAAAACTTTAAGGCGCAACGCGTGAATTATGTGGTGAGTTCAAGCGGTGAAGGATTCGTGCCCGACATCACTTTTTTGACTACGCCGGGGAAATTTCGCAGGCCAACCGATATTACCTTCGCAGGCGATGAAACGCAATTTGTGTTTGTACTTGATTCTGAAACCGATAGCCTCTATCAATTTGATGTTCGCGGCGTTGAAGGCGTTGTTCCGCGAACCGCACCGAGTGAGCGATATAATGTGTCGTTTTCACGATTTGGTGGTGGCACCGATGCCTTGCGCGACCCTGAAGGCGTGGCATATTACCAACGCACGCTCTACATCGCCGATACAGGAAACAATCGCATCCTGCGCTTTAGGCTGACAACCGATATTCGGTAAATAATTTTGATCGCACACTTTTTACCCCCTTTATTTCATCAAATGAATTGTGTTAATTTATCTTTGTGATTAGCATTAATTCATCAACTTGTATGTTCGTACCTGAAGTAACCCATATCTTCATTTACCCCTTCAAATCGCTTGATGGCATTGCAGTTCAAGACGCCGTGCTTTTAGAAAATGGCGCGCTTCAACACGACCGGAGGTTTGCCTTAATTGATGACGATGGAAACTATATTAATGGCAAACGAAATCCTCGCGTGCATTTGATTCGTGCCTCATTTAATTTGGAAAATGAAATCATCTCTTTAAGTGCCGCAGGTTTTTCGCCTGAAAGCTTTGAATTCAACGACCCTCAATTACTCACCTATTTCTGCGACTTCTTTGAACAAAACGTATCGATTCAAGAAAATAAAATCGCCGGATTCCCTGATGATACTTCAGCGCCCGGCTTTACACTTGCCTCAACACCTTCGTTAGTTAAAATGAAAACGTGGTTTCCGGAGCTTTCGCTTGAAAATTTGAGAAGGCGATTCCGGCATAATATTGAAATCTCGGCGCCATATTCGTTTTGGGAAGATTCACTTTTAGGAGAAAGCGAACTCGAGAGCCGCTTTCACATTGGTGAGAATGCATTTCTCGCTACAGGCGCTTGTTCGCGTTGCGTTGTTCCGACGCGGGACCCCGAAACCGCCGAGCTTTACCCGCGATTTCAAAAGGAGTTTTCACTTCAACGCGAAATGGATATTCACGCTGAAACAGCGCTTTCGCATTTCAAGCACTTTTATAAATTCAGCATCAATACCAAGAGCCTTATGCTCAAATCCAATCGGATTCAACTTGGAGAGAGCGTGACAAAATCGTAATCATGAGCATCCTTTACGAAAAAAAATATAATCGGTGGGGCTATTTACCGCTGATACTTGCCTCGCTTTTCTTAGGCGCGGTGTTTTTCACTTACGGCTTTGCATTTGAGCGCACGATTGAATCTTTTGATGATTTGCACTTCTTTTCAGAAGAAATTTCCATTTGGCAAAATGCTCTTGGCGCCGCACTGACCTTATTTTGCTTGACTTTCACGGGATATTGGTGTTATTCATTGTTAGTGAACCCAACGGTTTTTCGCATCACCACAGAAGGTTTTGAATCGATTCCGAACGGCGTTAGCTCGGGGTTTATTCCGTGGAGTGAAGTAAAAGAAGCGCGACTTGAAATCATCAAGGGCAGTAACGCACAAGGCGTTTATGAAGAACAGATTCTTGCCGTGTATTTCAAAAACCCTGATTACTACAAAAATAAACAGGGCGAATATGTTAAAACCATAATGGGCGTCGGCGAACAAACGGGGTTTTATGATCAATTAAATACGGATTCAACCCGCGAAGGGGTTCCGTTACTTATTCCGGCGTCGGTTTTTGGGGATGAGATCACGACTGTCACAACAATATTTCAAAAATCCACCATAAAGAACGAATCTTAAGTTAATTTTCCTCATCACTAATTTTTCGTAACTCTAATTCGTAACTCTAATTCCTGTTTCAATTTGTCCACAGATTCACTATTCTCACGCTTCTCGTCTTCCGACTTGAAAGACATGCTTCGAATTCCGGAGCTTTTTCACCCCTTTATTTATTCCATCAAGGATGAATTGGATTTGGAGTCTAAGTCGGAAGAGCTCAAAAAATATGGGTTGTATGAATGTCTTTCGCTCTTAATCGACTATCCGCCGCCGCTTGTGGCAGAACGGCTTTCGATTGACGACACCACCACTTACCCGCCCACCCCTTATGGGCTTTCGAAAGCTGAGTTTGAAAGGTCGGAACTTCGCCCGCTTAAAGTGCTCACGCCCGATGAAAACCTTAAGCGGATGCTTGATGCCCCGCTCGACGAGTGGCGAACTTATATGCACCCGCTTCAAGAAAAAATCGCGACGGCGAGTGTTGGCGGGGCAATGAAAATCACGGGCGGCGCAGGTACAGGAAAAACGGTTGTTGCAATGTACCGCACCAAGTGGTTGGTTGAAAAGCTTTTCACCGGGGCGAACGACAAGGTGCTCTTCACCACCTATACCAAAAATCTCGCCCACGATATCGGGCTTTTTTTAAAACGCATTATCAAAGATCCGGCGGCACTTGCGCGTGTCAAGGTTCGGCATATTGATGCCTTAGCACAAGAGCTTTATGCACCATTTCAAAATGCGCGTGAACATACCATTTATGGAACAACGGGTGATGAAGCGCTTCGCCGCGAATCGTGGGGTGAAGCGGTTTCCATCGGGGCTCGAGAATTACCGATTGAACCCTCATTTTATCGAGATGAATATGAGCAAGTGATTCTGCCAAAGTGTATTTTTTCACTTCAACACTATCTCACCGTATCGCGCGACGGCCGAATACGAGCGCTAACGGCCGAGGAACGAACGAAAGTTTTTGCGGTCTGCGATCAGTATTCTCGCATCTTGAAACGCAAAAACTGTGTGGAAAGCCGCGAGATTCGCTTGCGACTTGTACGAAATTATGTACAGCAATACAAAAAGCCATACAAGGCCGTCATTATTGACGAAGCGCAAGATTTATACGAAGAGGATTTTCGCCTGCTTCGCGCAATTTGTGAAAGCGGGAACAACGATATGGTTTTCTTTGGCGATGGAAATCAACGCATCTACAATCGGCTACCATTCAAGATGACGGATGCCGGAATTGATGTTAAGAATCGGAGTCGGAAACTGTTCCTTAACTATCGCACCACCGCGCAGATTTCAACTTTCGCAAAAGAAATTTTATCCATCACCCAATCTTTTGACGATGACTTTGACTCGGGCAAAGATGCGACAAGAGGCACAATGTCGCTCGTTTCTGGCGAAGAGCCTGTACTGAGAAGTTGCGAAAACGATCGTGTGGAAGCCAAAGTGATTCAAGAGGAACTGCAACGGCTTTTCAAAGCGGGGATACCGGCGAGTAAAATCTGTTTAATTTCACGAGCCCACCGATATGTCGAAACCATTGTTCAGCGTTTGAAACCGCTTTTGCCCAAAGGCATTGAAGTGCTTGAGGTAACGAATGATATTTCATCGCCAAAGGAAAACCAACTTCGATTTGCGACAATGCACCGCGTAAAGGGGTTGGAATTTGAAGCGATTGTCATTTGCGGCGCGCATGAACTCGGCGATGCTGATCGGAATCTTTTTTATGTCGCCTCAACCCGTGCTAAAAAATATTTACTGATTACTTATTCGGAGAATTTTTTGCCATTGCTGCGGTGAGAAATATATTTTCAATATCGTATTTCTTTTTCGATTGAAATAATTTCGCCAATCATATTGAATGCTGGTTATCCCTTTGGCGTTATCGCGGGTGAGGTTGCCGTTGCCGTCGTAGGCGTAGTTATTGGAAAGTTGTCCGGTTCGCACGCCTTCGTTGCTATTGCTGCCTGTGGCGGCATCGGTAATGTGCGTGAGTTGGTTTCGGCCATTTACATAGTTATAGGTGAGGTTATCGATAAGCGATGTGCTCACATTTCGGCGTGTTACACTGATAAAGCTGCCGTTGCGGTCGTAGTTGAAGGTTACTCTTTATAAAATTTGTGATAATCAAAAATTATTTATTACCTTATTTAGTAATCATGTTCCTAAATCAGTCAGCAACTTTTGATTTATCTATTATGAAAACTCTGAAGATTCAAACAGATAGTGATCAAGCTATTTCAATTATTGAAAATTTGGAATCTCTTCACCTGATTAAAATTTTGAAATCTCATGATTCAAATAAAATAGTTGGAGATATTTCAACACTAGTAGGTTCGATGAAAAAACAAACCGGCAAAGAAATTGAAGAAATAAGCAAGTCACTTAGAAATGAATGGGAATAAATTGCTTTGGGATACAAATTCCGTAATTTATTATTTACAAGCTACTCTCCCAAAATCAAGTTCTGATTCATTAATTGAGTTTTCGAGATCAAATCCACCGATTATCTCGTTCATTACTGAAATTGAACTTTTATGTTGGAAAGGCGCTACGGAAAACGATATAGTTATGATAACGCGATTTATCTCAGCATCAAAAGTAATCGGAATTGATGATCAAATACTCAAGAAAACTATCTCAACTCGAAAAAACTATAACTTGAAATTAGGGGATTCAATTATCGCTGCGACTGCTCTCGAATTAAATCTGAATTTACTCACTAGAGACATCAAGGATTTCAGAAAAGTACCTGAGTTGTCAATTATTGATCCTTTTGAGATTAAATCCTAATTGTAGCATTCCATCATACTCCCTCGCCTTGAGGTGCGTGGTGCCGGTTTCTTCGTCTTGCTCTTTATCAAGGAACTTGAAGCGGCCATCGCCGGCGGTTTGGGCGGTTTCGCGGATTGCGCCGTAGGCAAAGTAATCCGTCCGCTCCGTTACCGCACCACTTTGGTTAATTACAACCCGATTGCTTTGGAAATTGTCTTTAAGCTCATAATACCGAACATTCGTAACCCGATCTAAATACCCAAACTCGTGATAATAATACTTCGGTAAGGTTTGGTTGCTATCGTAAACGGCGACGAGGTTTTTATTAATTCCATATTCATACTCCGTCCGTGTTGTATTTCCCCCAACCTTGAACGCTTTCTCAATTCTCGCGCCTTCGGCATTATAAAAATAATCGAGGAAATTTCCATTAGAAAATACAATTCTTGTGGGCAGATTTCGCCAATCGTATAGAATGCTGGTTATGCCTTTGGCGTTATCGCGGGTGAGGTTGCCGTTGCCGTCGTAGGCGTAGTTTGTTGATGTTTGTCCGGTTCGCACGCCTTCGTTGCTGTTGCTGCCAGTAGCGGCATCGGTAATGTGCGTGAGTTGGTTTCTGCCGCTCACATAGTTGTAAGTGAGGTTATCAATAAGTGCGGTGTGGTTCCCTCTTCGCGTAACATTGATAAAGCTGCCGTTGCGGTCTTTTGCAAGCGTTGAATTTTTCTAAAGATGGCCAAATGTGCACCTCTCTATTATTTTATTAGAATTATTTGCTTTCAAAAATCAAACTCTTATATTGCTTGTAATCAATTTTAACCAAAAAAATATGAAAGTCATTATTGATATACCGGATCGTGACGCGAAATTTGCGCTTAAAGTTTTAAATAGTCTTTCCTTTATCAAAAAAACCAAACCATTGAGCTCAGCTGCTATTGAACTTTGGGAAGAACTCAATCAAGCAACTGATGAAGTTCGGCTTCACAAACAAGGTAAAATCAAGTTAAAAACCGCCCAAGAAATTATCAATGAACTATAAAATTCTTCTTACAGTTTGTTTTGAAAAAGAATTAAAGCGTTTAGCCAAAAAATTTCCTTCATTAAAAGTTGATTTTAGTAAGTTAGTAACTGAATTATCCTTAAAGCCGTTGTCAGGCGATTCTTTAGGAAATAATTGTTATAAAGTTAGAGTTGCAGTCAGTAGTAAGGGTAAAGGTAAAAGTGGCGGCGCAAGGGTTATTACATATATCTATTTTGAAAAAGAAACCATTTATTTGCTCACAATTTACGATAAAAGCGAAATGCAAGACCTGAAACCAAACGAATTAAAAGAAATGATTCAAAATTTACCATTTGACTGAATTACTAAACCCTGAACAAAAGATAAAATTATTTTCTTTTTAAAGTAACCAAACAACTATTATTCTCCGCCCTATTGATATATCCAAATACGCGATAATTATACTTCGGTAATGTTTGGTTGCTATCGTAAACGGCGATGAGGTTTTTATTAATTCCATACTCATACTCCGTTCTTGTAGTATTTCCCCCAACCGTGAAGGCTTTTTCTATTCTCGCGCCTTCGGCATTGTAAAAATAATCGAGGAAATTTCCATTGGAAAATACAATTCTCGTGGGCAGATTTCTCCAATCGTATTGAATGCTGGTTATGCCTTTGGCGTTATCGCGTATGAGGTTGCGGACTTGAGTTTAGTCAGTTAATTATATTGCCATTCCAATCAACATTATTAGGAGTAAACTTTTTATACCACCTTTCGATAAATTTGTCAATATTATTCGT